>CALWHR010000176.1 GCA_944380455.1 uncultured Clostridia bacterium | reverse complement strand
GTCCGAAAGCGACGAAATGGTGCTTATACCTTTCAGCGCGTTTTATGAGTTTAAAGATATTAAAACAGGCGAGATTGTTACACTGGATAAAGTAATAAAAGGCAGAAGGTATGAGCTTATAATAACCAATTTATCGGGCTTTTACCGCTACCGAATGATGGATATTGTTGAAATAACAGGCTTTTATAATAAACTGCCTAAACTGCGCTTTGTTTACAGGCTTAATCAGGTGCTTAATATAGCCGGTGAAAAAACAAACGACAGCACAATGAAGGATGTTATTATTAATTTTGAAAAGGAAACAGGTGTTAAAACAAAAGAATATACAGTTTATGCTGATAAAAATTCTTCTCCCGGCAGATATGTAGTTTTTGCAGAGTACGAAAACGAAATATCATCTGAAAATGCTGAAAAATATTCTTCAGTTATAGAAAACATACTCTGCAGTTTTAACTCGTCTTATGCCGAAAAAATACGCCTTGGAAAGCTTCAGAGTCTTGTGCTTGTGCCGCTTCAAAAAGATACTTACATTGATTATGTCCATATGATGAGAAAAAAAGGTGTTTCCGTTAACCAGCTTAAACCTGTAAGGGTAGCGGACAGCGATGAAAAAGCTGAATTCTTTATAAATCATATGGCTCATGGCCATAGTTTTGTCCAAGGCTGACCTTGACGCACGGGCTTTTTGGGTGTTATACTTGTTTTTAACTAAATAAGACAGTTCGTTTGTACCATCCTGTCTATAAATAAAACCAGGGCTGAATACAAAACGATTTTTATTCCGCTCCGAATTATTTTCGGAGCTTTTTTGTTACGGAAAGGAGTCAAAAATGTATACTATCAAGACAAAACAAAGCTTCGACTCTGCGCATTTTCTTAAAGACTATAACGGCAAGTGCGCAAATATCCACGGCCATAGATGGATAGTTGAAGCAGAAATATATTCCCAGACAATACAAAACGAAGGCTCTTTCAAGGGCATGATTGTGGATTTCGGCGATTTAAAAAGGGATTTAAAGGAAATAGCCGACTATCTTGACCATAGCCTTATTATAGAGCGCGGCTCTTTAAAGCAAAACACATTTAATGCCCTTTTAGATGAAAATTTCAGGGTTATAGAGCTGGATTTCAGGCCTACGGCAGAAAACTTAGCTAAATATATATTTGATAGAATGTCTGAAAAAGGCTATAAAGTAAGAATGACAGCAGTATACGAAACGCCGGATAATATGGCATCGTATTTCGGTTAAAAGAAGGTGCTTTAATGAGTAATTTTAAAGTTGTTGAAATATTTGAAAGCATAAACGGCGAAGGCGCAAAAGCCGGACAGCTGGCTGTTTTTGTGCGTTTTGCAGGGTGCAATTTAAACTGCTCATACTGCGATACAAAGTGGGCAAACGAGAAAGACGCGCCTTATACTTTAATGACAGCAGACGAAATTTACAGCAAAATCAAAGAAACATGCATTAAGAATATAACTTTAACTGGCGGAGAGCCCCTTTTAAGAGAAGGCATAAAAGAGCTTTTGGCAAAAATAGCTTCTGATGAGTTTTTAAGCTGTGAGATAGAAACAAACGGCAGTATAGATTTAAAACAGTTTTGCGATATCCCAAACAGACCGTATTTTACTATGGACTACAAGCTAAAATCCAGCGGTATGGAAGATAAAATGCTTCTTTCAAACTTTGATATTCTGGATAAAAATGACGTTGTAAAGTTTGTTTCATCAAACAAAGAGGATTTGCAAAAGGCGCTTTGTATAATTAAAAAATACAATTTAACTGACAAATGCCGTGTTTATATAAGCCCTGTTTTCGGCAGCATAAATCCAGAGGAAATAGTTGATTTTATGAAGAAAAACAGGCTTAATAATGTTAATTTGCAGCTTCAAATGCACAAAATAATTTGGGACCCGGATAAGCGGGGAGTTTAAAAAAGGTGATATAATGGCAATAGATAAAGAAAAAATTCAGGAACACATAAAAGGAATAATAGAGGCTTTAGGCGATGACCCAGATAGAGAAGGCCTTATTGATACGCCTAAAAGAGTAGCCGAAATGTATGCCGAAGTATTTGAAGGCATGAACTATACCAATGCCGAAATAGCCCAGATGTTTGATAAAACTTTTGAGGACGATTTGACTTTCTCTCAGGAAAGCAGTGATATGGTTATAGTGCGCGACATAGACATTTTCAGCTACTGTGAGCACCACATGGCGCTTATGTACGATATGAAAGTAACAGTTGCATATATGCCAAGGGGCAAGGTTATAGGATTAAGCAAAATAGCCCGTATTGCCGATATGGTATCAAAGCGACTTCAGCTTCAGGAAAGAATAGGTACGGATATAGCAGAAGTAATAGAGCTTGTTACAGGCTCTCAGGATGTGGCTGTGCTTATAGAAGGCTGCCACAGCTGTATGACTGCAAGGGGAATTAAAAAAACGTCAGCTAAAACATATACCAGCACTTTAAGAGGGCGTTTTGCCGATGATATATCTTTGCAGATGAGATTAAGAAAATAATAAATAAAAGGAGGCGCAAGTGTTATGGAAAAAGCACTTGTTTTGTTCAGCGGCGGTCTTGACAGCAGTACATGCCTTGCCATGGCCGTGGAAAAATACGGCGCCGAAAATGTAGTTGCCCTTTCAGTGTTTTACGGTCAAAAGCATAAAAAAGAAATTGAGGCGGCTGTAAAAGTAGCTGATTACTATAAAGTTGAAAGATTAACAGTTGATTTAACACAGATTTTTAAATACAGAGACTGCTCACTTCTTGAAGGCTAAAAAAACGAAATACCGGAAAAAAGCTATGATGAGCAGCTTAAAGAAACAAACGGAAAGCCTGTAAGCACTTATGTGCCTTTCAGAAACGGACTTTTTATATCAACTGCCGCAAGTGTGGCGCTTTCTAAGGGCTGCAGTGTTATATACTACGGCGCCCACAGTGACGATGCAGCTGGAAGCGCTTATCCGGACTGCTCAGATGAGTTTAATAAAGCCATGGCAGATGCTGTGTATATAGGAAGCGGAAAACAGCTTGAAATAAAGGCGCCTTTTGTTAATTTAACAAAGGCCGATATAGTAAAAGAAGGGTTAAGGCTTAAAGTACCTTATGAATTGACATGGAGCTGTTACGAAGGCGCAGATAAGCCTTGCGGAAAATGCGGCACATGTATAGACAGGGCAAAAGCCTTTGAAAAGAACGGAGTAAAAGACCCGGCTTTAAATTAATATCGGTATGTAAGAGGTGAGTGTTTATGGAAAAAGAAAGCCAGTTTGTAAAAATGACAACCAGACCTGTTGAACGCATTATACCGGCTTTGGCGCTGCCTATGATTGTAAGTATGCTTGTTTCAGCTATTTACAATACGGCAGATACATTTTTTGTATCCCAGATTAATACCAGTGCTTCAGGTGCTGTAGGTGTTGTGTTTTCTGTAATGAGCATTATGCAGGCTTTGGGATTTCTTTTTGGTATGGGTGCAGGAAGCAATATTTCAAGGCTTTTAGGGCAGAAGGATAACCAAAAGGCTTCTGAAATAGCCGCATCAGCATTTGTTATTACTTTTGTTTTAGGAGTAATAATAGCTCTTTTAGGCATGATTTTTAACAGGCAGATAGTTTCCATTTTAGGCGCCACACCTACAATACTGCCTTATGCACAGAGCTATTCAATGTACATATTCATAGGTACACCTTTTATATGCACATCTTTTGTTTTAAATAATATTATGCGTTCTCAAGGACGTGCGTTTTTCTCTATGGTGGGTCTTTCATTCGGCGGTGTGCTTAATATAATATTGGACCCTATATTTATATTTGTTTTTGATTTTGGTATAGGCGGGGCGGCTATAGCAACTCTTATAAGCCAGTTTATAAGCTTTCTTATACTTTTATTCTTCTGTGTAAGAAAAAAAGGCAATATGGTGTCTTTAAACATAAAAAATGCCGTATTAAAGCTATCGGTTTACAGTGATATCATTAAAATGGGTCTTCCGTCGTTTTTCCGACAGGGTCTTGCCAGTATAGCAAATATAATTCTTAATTTAGGTGCTATGGCTTATGGTGATGCCGCTGTTTCGGCTATGTCTATTGTTGGAAGAACATCTTTTATAATGACAGCTGTACTGTTAGGCTTCGGACAAGGCTTCCAGCCGGTAGCCGGCTTTGCATACGGTGCCAAAAAATACGGCAGGGTAAGGAAAGCCTTTAAATTTACACTCTTAACCGGTATGATAATGCTTTTTGTTCTTTCTGTAGTATGCTTTATTTTTGCAGATGAAATAATTGTGCTTTTTAGAAAGTCTGACCCTGATGTTATAGAAATAGGTACTCTTGCCCTTAAATTACAGTGTGCCACAATGTTTATACAGCCTGTTTCTATAATAAGCAATATGCTTTTGCAGTCGGTAGGTCTGCCGGTAGAGGCAACGCTTACATCAATTTCGCGCCAGGGGCTATTTTTTATACCGGCAGTTATAATACTGCCTATGTTTTGTGGTCTTTTAGGTGTGCAGACTTCTCAGCCTGTAAGTGACTTGTTGGCGGCTGTATTTTGTGTATTCTTTTTAAAGAAATTTTTCAGCCAGCTTCCAAAAGATGACATTGAGGTATTGAAAAACTGAAATAAATGTTGTATATTTTTAAAAATAAAAATTAAATAAACCGCTTGAGTTGCTTTTAAGCGGTAAAAAGTGGGTTTTATGGGTTATTAAGCCTTTAAGCCCGCTTTTTTGCATGGTAAAGTAAAAAATTAAGACAGTAAGCGGTTTAAAACAATTATTTCTTTGGGGGTGGCGTTATATGGACAGTTTAATATTCAGCCTTAATTCAACAATACCTGTTTTTTTGGTAATGGTTCTGGGTTATATACTCAACCGAAAAGGTTTTTTTTCGGAGAGCTTTCTTAAAATAAGCGATAAGCTTGTTTTTAAAGTAACTCTCCCGGTTATGCTTTTTATGGATATGTGGGGTATAGACCTTTATTCTGATTTTGATGTTAAGTATGTTTTATTCTGTGCTGCAGCTACAACAACAGCTTTTGTTGTAATCTGGATACTGGCTAAAATATTCATAAAAGATAAAAAAGTTACAGGTGAGTTTGTTCAGGCTTCTTACCGTTCAAGCGCAGCCATATTAGGGGCGGCATATATAACCAATATTTACGGTGATGCCGGAATGGTGCCACTTATGATGATAGGCAGTGTACCGCTTTTTAATGTGTTTGCTGTCCTTGTGCTTACTTTAGAGTCACCGGAGAAGGTTTCTGCTTCTGAGGCAGGCAAAAGAATAAAAACAGCTATTATAAATATTATTAAAAACCCTATTATAGACGGAATAGCAATAGGTCTTATAGCTTCTGCTTTAAAGCTTCAGCTTCCGGTGATGGTTCAAAAGACTTTTACAAGCATTTCATCTCTTACGACACCTCTTGCGCTTTTGGCTATAGGAGCAAGCTTTGAGTTTTCAAAAATGCGCTCTAAAATAGGGCTTACGGCAGTAGCTTCTGCTATAAAGCTTGTTGTGCTTCCGGCAGTATTTTTGCCTGTTGCAGTTAAAATGGGCTTTACAGACCAAAAGCTTATAGCACTTATGATAATGCTTGGAGCATGCTCAACACCTACATGTTATGTAATGGCTAAAAACATGGGTCACGATGGCGCTCTTACATCGAGCACTGTTGTATCAACTACACTTCTTTCAACTGTTACACTTACTTTCTGGATATTTATATTCAGGAGCTTGGGCTATATATTGTGATTTCGAAATTGTGACAGGGATATATTTTATATGACATTTTTAAAAGCAGGATATCAGCTTTAAGACGGAAAGTTAATAATTTTTTGTTCATTATTAACGCTTGACATTAAATTTGGTTTGGGACTTATTTTTGTTTAAACTCAAAAATAAGTCCTTTTAAGCAAGGATATAAGCTTTTTTAACGTGTTTAGAATATTAAGACAGTTTTTTTAATGTATACAAAATTTTTGTAAAAAATATATAAAAATACAGATGTTGTATAAATTACTTGCAAAAAACACAATATATAGTATAATTAAAGAGCGCTATAAAACTTACGGGAATTATTGTAAAGGGGAAAGTGGGAAGAAATATGAAGATAATTAAGCGAAACGGAACAGAGGCTGTTTTTGACAGCAGTAAAATAAGCACAGCTATCAGAAAAGCAAATAATGAAGCAGTTGAGTCTGACAGACTTACTGAAGAGCAGATTGAGAAAATAACTCTTGAGATAGAAAAAGAATGTCTTAACCTTGGCAGAGCGGCGGGGGTTGAAGAAATACAGGATATGGTTGAGGACCGTATAATGGCTGAAAGAGCTTTTTCTGTTGCAAGAAAATACATAACTTACAGATACCAGAGAGCACTTGTAAGAAAGGCCAACTCCACAGACGACAAAATAATGAGCCTTATTGAGTGCAGCAACGAAGAAGTTAAACAGGAAAACTCAAATAAGAACCCTACTGTAAACAGTGTTCAAAGGGACTATATGGCAGGTGAAGTAAGCAAGGATATTACAAAAAGAATACTTCTGCCTAAAGATATAGTAGACGCTCACGAGCAGGGCATTATACATTTCCACGATGCTGACTATTTTGCACAGCATATGCACAACTGCGACCTTGTAAACCTTGAGGACATGCTTCAAAACGGCACTGTTATAAGCGGTACACTTATTGAAAAGCCGCATACATTTTCAACAGCCTGCAATATAGCAACTCAGATAATAGCTCAGGTTGCAAGCTCACAGTACGGCGGACAAAGCATAAGCCTTACACACCTTGCGCCTTTTGTTCAGATAAGCCGCGAGAAAATAAGAAAAGAAGTTATTGAGGAGATTAAAACAATAGGTACTAAAGTTTCCGAAGAAACATTAAGCGGTATAGTTGAAAAACGCCTTCACGATGAGATATGCAAAGGCGTACAGACAATTCAGTATCAGGTTGTAACACTTATGACAACCAACGGCCAGGCGCCTTTTGTAACTGTATTTATGTACCTTAACGAAGCTAAAAACGAGCAGGAAAAACATGACCTTGCTCTTATAATAGAAGAAGTTTTAAAACAGAGATACCAGGGAGTTAAAAACGAGGATGGTGTTTGGATTACACCGGCGTTCCCTAAGCTGATATATGTACTTGAAGAGGACAACATTAAAGAAGGCACACCGTATTTTTATTTAACAGAGCTTGCGGCTAAATGCACAGCTAAAAGAATGGTGCCGGATTATATATCAGAAAAGAAAATGCTTGAGCTTAAAGTGGATAAAAACGGCGAAGGCCACTGCTACACATGTATGGGCTGCAGAAGTTTCCTTACACCGTATGTTGACGAAAACGGCAAACCTAAATATTACGGAAGGTTTAATCAGGGCGTTGTAACAATCAACCTTGTAGACGTTGCACTTTCTTCTGGCGGAGATACAGATAAATTCTGGGATATATTTGACGAAAGACTTGACCTTTGCTACAGAGCTCTTATGTGCCTTCACAACAGGCTTAAAGGCACTGTTTCGGATGTGGCGCCTATACTTTGGCAAAACGGCGCTTTGGCAAGACTTAAAAAAGGTGAAACAATAGATAAACTTCTTTACGGCGGATATTCCACTATATCCCTTGGCTATGCCGGTCTTTACGAGTGCGTAAAATATATGACAGGCCTTTCACATACAGACCCTGAGGCTGAGCCTTTTGCCCTTGAAGTTATGCAGCACATGAATGATGCCTGCAAAAAATGGAAAGAAAAAGAACATATAGATTTTAGTCTTTACGGTACACCTCTTGAGAGTACAACCTATAAATTTGCTCAATGCCTGCAAAAGAGATTTGGCATAATTAAAGGCGTTACAGATAAAAACTATATTACAAACAGCTATCATGTACATGTAACAGAACCGATAGATGCTTTTACAAAGCTTGCTTTTGAAGCTAAGTTTCAGGCTCTTTCACCGGGCGGCGCTATAAGCTATATTGAAGTGCCTAACATGCAGAATAACATTGACGCTGTAATAAGTGTAATGCAGTTTATATACGACAATATTATTTATGCCGAGCTTAATACAAAGAGCGATTACTGCCAGAAGTGCGGTTATGAAGGTGAGATACAGATAGTAACAGACAACGACGGAAAGCTTGTGTGGGAATGTCCTAACTGCAAAAACCATGACCAGTCAAAGATGAATGTGGCAAGGCGTACATGCGGATATATAGGTACACAGTTCTGGAATCAGGGAAGAACACAGGAGATTAAAGAAAGAGTGCTTCACCTTTAAGAGGTTTTTAATATGAATTACGGCGAAATTAAAAAAACAGATATAGCAAACGGTATAGGAGTAAGGGTTTCGCTTTTTGTTTCCGGTTGCCGCCACCACTGTAAAAACTGTTTTAATCAGGCTACATGGGATTTTAATTATGGCAGTGAATATACCGAAGAAACGGAAAAAGAAATATTATTATCTTTAAAGCCGGCATATATAAAAGGCCTTACCCTTTTAGGCGGTGAGCCTTTTGAGGCTGAAAACCAAAAAGAGCTTGCCGGGCTTTGCAAAAAAGTACGGCAGATGTTTCCATATAAAGATATATGGTGCTATTCCGGCTTTACATTTGAGGAAATAACAGGAAACAGCAGAGCAAACTGCGAAGCAACAAAGGAATTTTTGTCTTATATAGATGTGCTTGTAGACGGCAGATTTGTAGAAGAAGAAAAAGACATAAGCCTTAAATTCAGAGGAAGCCGAAACCAGAGGATAATAAACCTTAAAGAAACACTTGCCCAAAATAAAATAGTTTTGCTTGATATTTAAATAAGTATCCCCGAACGATATGTTCGGGGATTTTTTATGTAAAATTTAGATTTTTGAGTATTAAGTTTTAAATAAAAATAACTTTAGAATAATTTATATTGTGTAAAAAATCCGCAGAAAAAATATTTAAAGGTCATTTTTTAGCTAATAGCTTATATTTTAAACAAACTGTTTAAATTTTAAGGCAGTAACCAAATTATGATTTTAAACATAATATAAACTGCTCAATAAAAATAGGAGGCAAAAAAAGATGCGACAGGTATATGATAATTATTATAAAATTTTCAGCTGCCATAAAACAGCCGGAAAATGCCCTGACCCATGTGATATGACACCGGATGACTTTTGCTATGAAGCAGCAGACTGCAATGATTGCGTTATAGAGCACTCAGGCCTTGCTGAGGCTTATGTGCCTTATCAGACGGATTTTGATATTATGAATGAGGAAGAAAGCTTAATAGCAGGCACAGCATTTAAAAATCTTAATATGCCTTATGAGAATATATGGGTAAAAATGGGGAGGTGTGATTAATGGATAGAGAAACTTTGTTAACTAAATTAATGGAACTGGATTTTATGGCTGTTGATTTGGGACTTTATCTGAATACACACCCGGATAATGAAGAAGCCATAGCTGAGTATAACAAAATAGTAAAAGCTGCTGATGCCGTAAGAGGCAAATATGAAAAAGTAGCAGGACCGGTTTGCTCATTCCGCTCAATTAACAGATGTGAAGATAAATGGCAGTGGGACGACAATCCATGGCCATGGGATAGAGAGTTTAATTTTAAGGAGGGCTGCTAAGTATGTGGATATATGAAAAAAAGCTTATTTTTCCGGTAAATATTAAAAATCCTGACCCGAAATTAGCCAAAATTATGCTTGAACAGTATGGCGGAAGCGACGGGGAATTAGGTGCAAGCGTTAGATATTTAAGTCAGAGATTTGCAATGGTTACACC
>CALWHR010000175.1 GCA_944380455.1 uncultured Clostridia bacterium | reverse complement strand
AAGCTCTCATCTAATAACTCTTCGTTCGACTTGCATGTGTTAAGCACGCCGCCAGCGTTCATCCTGAGCCAGGATCAAACTCTCAAATTAAAGTTTGTCTCTCAGTTACTAACTGACTTTTTTGTTTCCTAAAATTACTTCGCTCTCTTCGAGCTCTTTTGAATTAACTTTGGGTTTTGGTTTATTTTCAACTGTTCAGTTTTCAAGGTTCAATGTCTTTTTTCGCTTTCAGCTCTCGCCGTCAGCGTTATTTATATTACCAGATTTCTCATTTTTTGTCAAGAACTTTTTTATTTATTTTTTTCAAGCTCTTAACTTAAATTTGAAATTTTCTGATTCGTTTGCTGCCTTTATTTTACCGACAACGATGATTAATTATACTCGCTTTTTAAAAAATGTCAATACTTTTTTTCAAGTTTTTTCATTTCTTTTTTTCAGCTTTTTAATCTCTTGTTTTCGCCTTGCTTTTCCAGCGGCAACGAATATTTATTATACTCACTTTCCGCCCTTTGTCAACACTTTTTTTACAAAAAAATTAAACGCACTCTAATAACATAATTAGCAGTGCGTTTAATGCTCTTATTTACTTAAACACTTTTATAGCATATTATTACAACTCCGTTGTAAGCTAACTACATCTATACCATCTTTTTGGTATTCAGATTTTCAATATTCACATTATCAGGTTCAAAAAATTTAACTACTTCTTCATTAATTGGACGTTGTTATAATTTGAATTATTTTTAGATATCAAATTCTGCTGCACTTTAAAATTATTAAAAAATATACTCACATATTTTTTAAAAACTCTGAAATTCATATATATTCTTATTACCTGACTATATTTCTAATTCTTTTAACCAGACTGTATTTACCGCATCTGTAGGCATTCTCCAGTCTCCTCGCGGTGAAAGATTGATTGTACCAACCTTAGGCCCATCAGGCAAACATGACCTTTTGAACTGCTGAGAGAAAAATCGTCTATAAAAATTCTTCAGCCATTTAAGTATTGTTTCATTGTCATAAACGCCATCAAAAGCCTTTTTCGCCAAAAACTCAATCTTTTTGGGACTAAAGCCAAATCTTACAACATAGTACAAAAAGAAGTCATGAAGCTCATACGGCCCCACAATATCTTCAGTCTTTTGATTAATCTCGCCATTTTCATCCGGCGGAAGAAGTTCAGGACTTACAGGAGTATCCAGAACATCAAAAAGAATGGCTTTTGATTTTTCGTCAAGCTGGCTGTACTGGGCAACATATTTAACCAAAACTCTTACAAGGGTTTTAGGAACTCCGGCATTAACACCATACATAGACATATGGTCGCCATTATAAGTAGCCCACCCCAGTGCTAACTCAGATAAATCACCTGTGCCAATAACTAAGCCATTATATTTGTTAGCCAAATCCATTAATATCTGTGTTCTCTCTCTTGCCTGAGTATTTTCATAAGTTATATCATGATTGTTTAAATCATGTTCTATTTCTTTAAAATGCAGTATGGCTGATTCCTTAATTGAAATTTCTTTAGTTGAAATACCAAGAGATTTCATTAAATTTACAGCATTATTATATGTCCTGTCTGTAGTTCCAAAGCCAGGCATAGTAACGCCTAACACCATTTTTCTGTCTAAATTTAAATAATCGCAAGCCTTAACAGCAACTAAAAGTGCTAATGTAGAATCAAGTCCGCCTGATATTCCTATAACCAAAGATTTAGTTCCTGTATGCAGTATTCTTTTTACAAGTCCGGCAACCTGAATATTGAAAATATCGTCACATCTTTCAATAAGCATACCGTCATTATCCGGAACAAAAGGCATCTTTTTAATCTCTCTTTTAAGACTGTTTTCATTCCATTGCGGCATGCAAACATCAATGTATCTGTATTCTGTATTTATTTCAGGTTTAATCAAATCAGTAAAGCTTGTATTTTTCTTTCTGTCATTATAAATTCTTTCTGCATCAATATCAGAATAAATAAACTGGCTGTTGTACATAAAACGCTTATTTTCGCAAAGTACTGAACCATTTTCACAAATAAGGGCGTGCCCGCTGAAAACAAGATCCTGAGTAGATTCACCCATTCCAGCAGATGAATAAACATAGCCGCATATTGCCGAAGCTGACTGCTGTGAAACAAGCTTTCTCCTGTATTCATTCTTTGCCGCCAATTCATTGCTGGCCGAAAGATTAAATATTATAGAAGCACCATTTAGTGCATGGTACGATGAAGGCGGCACAGGAGACCACAAATCCTCACAAATTTCAATACCAAATGTAAATTCCGGCTTGTTTTTATCTCTGAACAGAATTTTTGACCCAACAGGAACATTCTGTCCGCAGAGCACAATTTCCCTGCTTACTGCCTCATTAGCAGAAGCGAACCATCTTTTTTCATAAAATTCACCATAGTTAGGAATATATGTTTTTGGTATTAATGCAAGTATTCTGCCTCTAAATAGAACAGCCGCACAGTTGAATGTCCTGCAATCAAATTCTACCGGAAGTCCTACAATAATAAACATATCAATTTTGGATGTCTCTTCAGCAATAAACTTTAATGCGTTCTGACATCCTTCAATAAGAGAGCTCTGTAAAAACAAGTCGCCGCACGTATAAGAACTTAAACAAAGCTCAGGGAAAACTAAAGCTTTTACTCCCACATTTTCCGCTTCTTTAATAACTTCAATAATCTTTTTAGCGTTAAACTCACAGTCTGCCACTTTAAGCTCAGGCACTGCCGCACCTACACGAAAAAATCCATACATAAATAATCACTCCGATTTAATAAAAATGATATCAGAACTTTCTGAATAAACCAGTTACTTTACCAAGTATAGTGCATTTTTCAACTATGATAGGTGACATAGCAGGGTTTTCCGGCTGAAGTCGTATATGTCCATTTTCAGCAAAAAACCTTTTTACAGTAGCATAATCATCATCAATAAGAGCTACTACAATATCACCATTGTCAGCAGTTCTCTGCTGTTTAACAAGTATTAAATCCTTATCAAATATTCCTGCGTTAATCATGCTCTCGCCTTTGACTTTAAGCATAAACATACTCTCTCCAGTTATATACTGAACAGGTATAGGAAAAGTTCCGTCAATATTTTCAACTGCAAGAATTGGTGAACCAGCTGTAATTGTACCAATAATCGGCACATCTACAGCTTCCTGCCCTGTATTAAAAACTGGTTCTTCATCAAGAATTTCTATTGCTCTCGGCTTTGAAGGATCTCGCCTAATATACCCTTTCTTCTCAAGCCTTGTTAAATGCCCATGAACAGTAGATGTTGATTTAAGTCCTGTGGCATCGCATATTTCGCGAACAGATGGCGGATAACCTTTTTCATGAACTTCTTTTTTTAAATAATCTAAAATCTGTTTTTGTTTCATTGATAAATCAGACATTAAATCACCTCTTTAATACAAATAATATATAAAACAAGAATGTAATCATTTCATTATCCGTAATCAATATAATAACATACTTTTTAATTATAACACATGTACGCATAAAACACAAATGTAAAAACTTATGTTCGTTAATTTAATAAATCCTATTGACAAAGAATATTAGTTCGTGTATATTGATTATACGTTCTTAATTTATTTTGGAGGTGTATTTTATGAGAAAATTAGTTTTTATTATCTTATTTATAGTAACATTTGTTCTTATGTGCACATTTGCCTCAGGGAATACAGCTCATAATAAAACCAATGTATACTATCAGGTTCATTATATACAAAGCGGTGATACTCTTTGGGATATTGCAAATAAATATTCTCATCCGGATACAGATATAAATACATATTTAAAAGAAATAAAATCTTTTAATAAAATGAAAAACGACAATATTAAATCTGGTCAAAGCATTTTAATTCCAGTATATAAAAACAATTAAGTCCATTAAACACAGCATATTAAATTTTGCTGTGTTTTTCATTTTTAACCAGCTGCAAAACTGAATAAAAAAATATTAAACGCTAATAATACTAACGCAACAAAAATTGAAGTAAAGGAGCTGAATTAAATTGGAAAAAAGAACTGATAAAAGAACTGAAAAAAGAGCAGAAAAAGATATGAAAAGAACAGAGTTTGCTCAGGAGTATAATTTCAACACAGAAAAGCAGAACACATCAAAATCAGATAAAACAAACAAAACAAACCGTATGTGTAAATAATAGTAAAAATTTGCTGCTTTGGCTTTTTAGCCAACCCGGGTGATATAACCAATGATTTTAAAAATATATTTTAAAACTTTGGTTTTTAATTAATCATCCAACATTCATTTCTAAGGCAGCTCGCGTCAAGCAGCTGCCTTTATTTGTATATTAAAAAAGGCCGGTTCATTCCGACCTTTATGCGCTATAAAAAACGGTATCGTTTTACTAAAAATTAATAAAGTCCTGCCCTGTCGTTAATAACAATCATTTTAAGCATCGAATATGTTAATTCAAGCTCTCCCTTGTCATTTCCAGCAAGATAACCTTTATCAAGCAGTTTTTGCACTGTAGGTCTTGCCCAGTCAGGAACTTCCGCAGTCCAATTATATATCTTTTCCACTTCTTCATCACTCCAAGTCTTTTTAAATTCTTCCGGTGTTCCATATAAATTTCTTAATACAGCAGTAGTGCTTCCCCAGTATGGCAGCTGAAAATGCGGCTTGTCAACGGGACTTTTCCAGTTTCCGCCCCACTCAAGCCCAATCTTAACACCAATTGCACCTACTAAATCAAAAAACCCATCACTGTTGTTATATGCTCCTTTTCCGTCATTGCGATAAATATCAAAAGCAGTTCCCCATTGATGATGTGAACCATAAGATGTGCCTATGGCATTTGTTACAATTTCTCCAGGAGCTGTTCTTCCTTTGGCGTACAGCGCATTCTGTTCTGACACTGTACGGAAGCATTCCCCAATTCCAATTAACATTCCTTGTCCTTTGCATGCAGAAACAAGTTTTTCTGCTTTTTCCTGAAGTTCAGGATGACATAAACTTATATCTCTTCCCATTTAATCACCTTATTTCTTTGGCTCTTCATAAGTCATTGCCTGGCTGCTGTCAGAAACCCCCGCTGTAGTAGGGTCAATAACAACACCAAGAGCTACAAGTATATTAACAACAACCGATATAAGCTGAGTTGCCATATCATGCGTAACCGGCGGAACAATATTAAACATTCCTAATACCTGATATATAAAAGATACTGCCGCAAGTAAAAACGCAATCAACCATGTTTTATTTTTAAATCTTACTTTCCAGTTAATCATCATTTTCTATCCTCCAAACTCCTCCAAATCATGAATCCTTTTTTCAAGGTCGTAAATAATGTTATCCTGATTTTTGTTATGCTCCCATATTCTTTTATGGCTTTCCTTGTTTTTAATTACAAACTTATCAAATTCCTCGCTGAGCTGATTACATGTGTTCGTAAGCCTTTCAATAGCTGTTATTAATTTAGCTAAAGGCTTGCCAACTGTAAGAAACAATCCAACAAGGGCAATTATAACTCCCACCACACTCCACTGTGTCATTTAGTCACTTCCTCATTTATTAACAATATATTATATTAAATATAAAATATAACCTATTACATACATTTCTTATAAGGCTATATATTATCGGATATTATTTTAAATCAAATGTATTTTCCTTTTTTTGCAGCTTTCACTGCTTATTGGAGTAAAGTCAAATCCATAAATAGCCACTGTTTGTTTTGTTATGACATCACCTAATATAATAACCGAAATTGCATTCAATCAATTAAAGTTTATTTATTTTCCTTAATTGCTATCTCCTGCATATTAATCAAAATTTGATACTGATTAACCTCTGATGAATCAGAAATATACACTTCTTCCCAAACAAAATTATTATATTCTTTCATCAATAAGCAGTTAATCTACGACATTACAAGTCATATAATACCGCAGAAAATACCTCTTTCATTAACCTGTAAATATCTGATACTCTCCATATTAACACGCTTCAAATCAATAATACTAAATTGTCTGCCGGTCAAAAAATATCATATCTTCAATTAATAATATTCCATATTACTGTTAAAGCTTTTGAAATTAACTCATAAATATATAAGCAATATACTATCTCCTCAGCTTCCACTGATATACTATATATAATATGAGTCATAACGAATAATTTTTTTAGGAATTAATTTTACTTGAAGATATACTTCCTGTCCAAACGAATATAGTTGCTTTTTGTTAAGCCATATCCTAAGCCTATCCAACAACCAGACTTACCGCTTTTTTATTTATTGCATTTTCAAAAAGTGATATAATATAATTTTATTGTTAAGTACATCAATTTTTTTCTGCATTATCAGTTGCAGTATAATTTTGAGCATTTTCAGAAGCAGTTTTTTGCCCTTCCTGAATTTATATATATAGTGTTATATTCCACCTTGCATCTATCCAGCGTTCCATATAAAAAGTTAAGTCAGTTTCACTTTGTTGTTATTTAGCAAAACACTACCGAGAGTTGATGCTATATCGGTATTTGCTGTTTCGGCAATTTTTGTATCTACACTCGCAATACAGTTCTCATGAAAGGCTCAGTCAGGTCTGTCTGATTTTACTATAAGCTGGCAGTCTATAATATCCGCTTCAGAATTAAAGTCATCAACATTATAAAAATCTTTTTGAGCCGGTTTTACAAATCCACGATTCTTGGCACTTGTACTCAAATAACCTCGCTTTCTTTTGTAAATTGTACTTAAATAGTTAATATACTTAGCCGGCAGTAAACATATTTAAGTTATTTTGGATTATATCTCAAAAGTACGTCCCTTCGGTGTCCCTTTTTGACCGATATACTTAAATAAACTAATAATTCGGATTTTTAAAATAATAATTTACTAATTAAAACAAAAGTCAGTATCCAAAACAGTTTTTTCAGTTTATTAAATGCGTGTGTTTTTATTATCATAAAAAATCCTCTTTTGCAAAGGACATTTTTGCCCGTTCAAAGAGGATTTGATAATCTATACTTTATTTAATTCCTAAAACACAAAAATTAAAACCCCTTGAAAATCAAGGGGTTTACACTGCGGAAGATGGGACTTGAACCCACACCGCCACTGAAGGGACAGGAATCTGAATCCTGCGCGTCTGCCATTCCGCCACTTCCGCATATTAAATTAATCCTAAAAAAATCCTGCCAAAATATTATACAACATACTAATTCCGCCGTCAATGAATAATTTGCTAAACAGCGGAATTAGTTTTCTTACCTTCAAAATTTTTTCCACTTTAAGCTGATCAGGTCATGACCGCTGACAGCTTTAACTAACCTGTTTTCAAAATCATCACTAAGTATGTCGCTTTTGTCCAGCATCTCCACACCAAACTCAACAGCTCTTTTGTATGAACCGCTTTCAATAGCTTTTTCATCGCTAAAAGTAACAATAATAGCTTTTGAAAACCATCCGCCGAGCCTTTTTCTTTCAAGCACCAGTTCATTAATAGCCGCCGTAGTAACATCTGTTAATTTACAGCTTACAAAAACAGGCAGTGAATTATCTGTAAAAATAACATCTATTTCGTTACCCGGTACAGACTTATCATCGTATATATCCCAGTCTACCATAGCTCCAAGCTTAACATCAGTAAAAATACCTGTTTTAACGGCATGTATATATACAAATAACTCAAGCCATACACCGTAATTAATTAAATACGATTTTTCAAGAGGCGAAGCAAAAGTAAATACTATATGATTTTTTGATATGTATAAATCTTTTATAAAACCTAATTCTTCAAATTTTTTAAGCATCTGACTGTCCGGGTTTACTTCATTTCCGCCCTTAGAACGGAAAATCGAAACGGCTCTAAGCTCAATATCATCTTTGCTTGTATTAGCCATTGCTTGCTGAATGTAAGAGCAAGTTTTTCGCCAATGCTTAATGTTTTTGAATATATAATCACACATTTCAAGAATAGCTTCGTACCTGTCCTCATCAGGTTCGCTGTGGGAGTTTCCCACAAAATGCGCGCCTCTTGCAGCAACATAATCATTAAGCCTTAAAGTTTGTGTCGGTATAAAATCGTTTTTATCAAGTATGTTTTCTACCCGCCCGTTTATTATATCGGTATAGAACATTTTTATGTTCATTTCCATACCGGCTTTAACTCCTGCAACAGTCATCAGCTCGCTTCCGCCGGTAATATCCATCGCACAGTTTTCGTACTTTTCAATTAACATTTTAGTTTTGTTGAATATATCCAAAACATCACTTATATCAACAGGTACTGTTTCAAATATTATATCCGGAAGATGATTTTTAAAACAATTTTCCAGACTGACAAACCTGTTCATGTCACTTATCTGATTATCGTATAAAAAAACTATCCTGTCAGGCTTAATTGAAAGACATGCCAATATGTTTTTTATAGTATCCTTGTCATAAAACTCTATCTGTGTAAGCATATGGTCTCTCCTTTCAGCTAAGCTTTTTTATTCCTGTTCTGAATCCTGATGGCTTTGTTCAGCTTCCTTTTTTGCTTTGCTGAAAGCTGCACTGAAATTAAGCTTGTTGGCAATAGACGGCGCAAGGTCTATAATTTTATTTAATGCGTCCTGATTTTTAATATTTATAAGCTGAACATTTCCGTTAACAATAGCAATCACAGCATTTGGAGCAACTTTAGCACCCATACCTCCTGCACAGCCATCTTTGCCGCCTTTTTCATTTCCGCCTGCACCCATACCGAAAGTTACTTCAATAAGCGGGATAAGTGTAATTTCTCCAACTGTAACAGCCTCTCCAACTACAGTTTTAGATGTAATAAATTCTCCTAATTTTTGACAAAGAGCGTTAATGCTTTCATTTACATTTGCACCCATTAATAAACACCTCAGTTCTTAATAAATAATATAATAGCTTTTCTAACAGGCTTTAAAATAATAAAACAAACTGCTGAATACAGTAAATATCCAAGTGTAAACCTGCCTGAAAATTCAGCATTCCCTAAAAATGTAATGTCATCAAAATCACCTGAAATATTAAGTCCTTCAATAAAAAGACCTTTTATTATGCCGCATAGAGCCAAAATAAGGCCTGTACCAGCTGGATTTCCTGTTCCTGCTTTGGCATTAATTAAAACAGATTTTGGCAATACGGTTTTGCAAAACCTCTTTAATAATTTATATAACCCTGCTATAATTACTTTTTTGTCATCCATTGGCAGGTTTAAAAAATACTTAACGCCGATTTTATTTTCATAAGCAGTACCATCTCTTTCATGTTCATCAATATTTTCATTCAGTTTATCAAAATCATGATTATTTGTACTGTCCGATATTTTCTCATCAAAATCAGCTTTATTTTCTGTTTCTTCAGCATTTTTTGTTATTTCACTTATTTTAATCCGCCTTACAGTAAAGTCCTCACCGCTGTGGTCGTATTTTATATTTGAATATTTCTCCTGCCATGAAGGTGTTTTTTCAGAAAAAATAATTTCTTCTTTTATATTTTTCTGTCTTTTTTCTTCTCTTTTTTCTTCAAAACCACTGTCTTTTTTAATATTATCATTTTCTTTCTTTTTTACAAATTCATTTTCTGTGTTTTTAAATTCTTCTTTATTAACTTCTTTTTCTGCTGTTTCTGTTTTTACAGAAGATTTTTTATTACTGCTTTCTTTTAAATCCGGCTCATTTCCAAATATCTTTTTGCCGAATATTCTCACGCTGTAATAAAACTCATCATTTCTGTAATCCCCTCCGGCTTTTACCGCTCCAAATAAATATGATACATTGCAGTTAAAATATGTATCCTTGTCGTTTCCGCATATTACATTATATTTGAATTTAGTAAAAAGAACCAGTAAAAGACCAACCAAAATCAGCATCAAAATACAAAGTAAAATTATGCCTATAATTTTAAGTATAAATAAAAATACACTCAATGCCATTTAATCACCTGCGCCCTATCGGCGTAATTTCTTAATTGCAGCACAGCATAATAATAATACAGCTGCCCAAAGCACACTGAATATAATGCCAATCCTTATAAAAGCATCGATAAAAAACACTTCCGGAAGCATGTTTATCATTAAACTTTCATTTGGGTCAAACAGCCATAAATCATTATTAAAAAATATCTCATGGAATATAGTAAAAGCTTTATTAAAATTTACAGCACCTGCTGCCACAATAAAATAAAAAAGACCGCCAAACCAAGCAAAAAATACTGTAAATATCTTAATAAAAAACTTTTTATCAATCCTTAATGCAGCCGCACACCCTAAAGAAATAACAATTAACGCAATACAAATCCGCCTTAAATTTATAGCTTTCTGTACTATTTCCTTTACATCATTCATGTGCAGCTTTTCTCTTTCATTAAAAAATGTGCTGTTTTGGAATTCCTCATCTGCTTCGTCTAAAATCATGTAATCCACAAGCAGCTGAGCTTCCTCTTCAAGTTTGTCTAAACTGTATCCGGTAGCTGTGTCAGCGCCGTTCTTTTCAAACTCATATCTGAAAAAATCCATATCATAAAATGCCGCCATTCCAAAAGAAGATATAAGAAGAAATAAAACTAAAGACAAAGCACAAATAATTGATAAAAATCCGCCTGCTGTTTTCAAATTCATTTCTCCCCAATAAGATTTTTGCCTAAGTCTGATAAATCCCAGTTTTTGCTTAAAGCATATTTTATAATTTCGCTGAATGTCCTGTAAGCATTATATTTACCGGAACAAATTCCGGCGGCATACATTTTTTTGTATTCATTATTTTTAAAGTATTCAAAGCTCGAAATTATAACGCTTCTATCCTTCTCATCAATAAGTATAATATAAATATTAATAACAGGAATACCTCTTTTTAGGCTGTATACAACCGTATTAATATCATCTATTCCGCTTGTAAATATATTTTCGATAAATTTCATGTCAAACCACCGGCAATAATACTTAAAATAAAGATTAATAAAACCTATGTTAAATTAGTATATCATAAACATTCCTTTATTGCCACTAAGGAGTATTTATTTGCCATTATCTTTTTTTAATAATTCCTTTACGCCTATTATAAAAAGGAACACAGCAAAAAGCTTTCTAAGTAAATCTCCGCTTATAAACATAGCTGTAAAAGCTCCGGCAGCTGAAAAAATAACAGCAGCAATAATCATAGGCGTTAAGCCTTTTTTCTCAATATTGCCTTTTTTTGCATGTATAATAACAGCCGAAAATGCCGATGGAATAAAATATATAAGATTTATACCCTGTATCTGCTGCTGAGTTAAATCAGTAAAAAACGAAAGTGTTGGTATAAGCACTGTTCCTCCGCCTATTCCCATACCGCCAAGTATACCGGAAAATAAGCCCGCTAAAAATAATATCATAACATAATCATCCTTATAGCAGAAATTATCATAAAAATACCAAATGTTTTGTGAATTATATTATTAGACACTTTTCCCAGCAGAAAAGCACCGGTTATACCGCCTATTACACCTCCGGCAGATGTAATAAGCACACTTTTAATCATAATGTCTGCTTTAAAAAGGTAAATTACAGCCGAAACAACAGAAATTGGCAGAATAAGAGCCACAGCCGTAGCATGGCTTTTTCTGGCAGTAAGAGAAGCGTATTTTTCCAAAAAATAAACAGCCGCAACTCCTCCGCCGGAGCCGAAAATACCGTTTAAAAAACCAGTTACTGCTCCAAAAACGCAAACTTTAAACCTGTTCATAACTTAATACCGCCTTTTTCTGTTTTTACATATTCTGCCCTTAAATATAAAATATTATTCTATGCTGTCTTTTTATAATCAACGTCTTTGTGGTATACTGTTTGTTGAAATTTATAATTAATTGGTGATAAATATGAAAATCCTTCTTGTGGCGCTTAATGCCAAATTTATACATTCCTCGCTGGCACTTAGAACATTAAAATCTTACTGCACTTCTATTGCCGAAAATATAGAAACATGTGAATTTACAATTAACAACGAAAAAGAATTTATATTAAGTGAAATATACAATAAAAAACCCGATGCCGTAGGCTTTTCATGCTATATTTGGAATATAGAAATGACACTTCATATTGCTGAAATGCTTAAAAAAGTCCTTCCTAACGTATTTATATTTTTAGGCGGACCAGAAGTCAGCTTTGAAAGTGATTTGCTTCTTAAAGAAAATCCGTTTATAGACCTTGTAATCCGCGGCGAAGGTGAAAAAATATTTTATAACACAGCAAAAAGCTTAATAAACGGCAGCTTTGACTTTTCTTCAATAAACGGCGTAACTTACCGAAAAGGGAAAGAAATAGTTATAAATCCGCCGGAAAAAGAGCTTAACCTTAACGATATTCCTTTTTCCTGCGGCAATCTGAAAGATACGGAAAATAAAATTATATACTATGAATCTCAAAGAGGCTGCCCATATAACTGCCAGTTCTGCCTTTCGTCAATAGACGGGCGTGTAAGGTTTTTATCGGATAAAAGAGTAAAATCTGATTTGGATTTTTTCCTTGAAAATAATGTGCGACAGGTTAAATTTGTAGACAGAACATTTAACTGCAGCAAAGACCATGCTCATTTTATATGGAGCTATTTAATGGCTCATGATAACGGCAAAACTAATTTTCATATGGAAATTGAGGCACATATTTTAGATGACAACGAAATTGAGTTTTTAAAAAATGCAAGAAAAGGCCTTTTTCAGTTTGAAATAGGTGTTCAGTCTACAAACAATAAAACTCTTTCAGCTGTAAGCCGAAGCAATGATTTTGAAACACTGCGCCGCAAAGTAGAAAAAATAAAAGAAGGCAAAAACATACACGTTCACCTTGACCTTATAGCCGGCCTTCCATACGAAGGCTATGAGTCTTTTAAAAAATCATTTAACGATGTGTACTCCCTTCACCCAGAGCAGCTCCAGCTTGGATTTTTAAAACTTTTAAAAGGCTCAGGTTTAAGACGTGACGCCGAAAAATACGGCATTGTTTACGACAGCAAAGCGCCTTACGAAGTTTTGTATACCCGTGATATTGACTTTGACCACATGCTTATGCTTAAAAATATAGAAGAAATGGTAGAAACCTATTATAATTCATTTAAAATACCATCAGCCGAAAAATATGTATGCGGCCTTTTTGAGTCACCTTTTGATTTTTACGAAAGCTTAGCCAATTATTGGGTAAATAACGGCTTTCACAGGGTAAACCACAGCAAACAGGAACTTTATGTTATATTTTATAATTTTTGCTTAAACAGAGGTTTTTCAAAAACAGATATTGAAATTATAAAAGACCTTTTAAAATTCGACATGCTGCTTTCAGATAATTTAAAATCAATACCAAATTTTATTGATGAAAACATATCAGAAGAATATAAAGTTTCAAAAAGAAAGTTCTTTAACACTCAAAGTGAAACTGAAAAATATATGCCTACTCTTACAGCTTTTTCACCACAGCAGCTTTCCAGAATGTGCCGTATAGAGCATTTTAAATATAATATTTTGGAATACATAAACACAAATGAAATTAAGGCAGAAGAAATTGACATTCTTTTTAACTATTACAACAGAGATATAATTACAAACCACGCAGAAATTACACAAGTTTTTTTATAATTAATTATGGAGGAAAAAATGGAACAAAAAGAAAGAGTTTCTAAAATACTTGAATTATTAGACTATCATTACGGCCCGGCAAAGTGCTATTTAAACCATAAAAACGCTTGGCAGCTTTTAATAGCCACAATATTAAGCGCACAATGCACAGACGACAGAGTTAATATGGTTACCGAAAATCTTTTTAAAAAATACACTTCTGTAAAAGATTTTGCCCAAGCCGATTTATCAGAACTTGAAAACGATATACGCTCCACAGGCTTTTACCATAATAAAGCCAAAAATATAATATCCTGCTGTCAGTCCCTTTTAAGAGAGTATAACGGCGAAGTGCCGCAGGAAATAGAAAAACTTACAGCTTTAGCCGGTGTAGGCAGAAAAACAGCAAATGTAATACGCGGCAATATTTACGGCATACCGAGCATTGTTGTAGACACCCATGTAAAGCGCATAACAAATCTTTTGGGCCTTACAACAAGCCAAGACCCAGTTAAAATAGAATTTGAATTAATGGAAATACTGCCTAAAGACCATTGGATAAGCTACAACACACAAGTAATTGCCCACGGCCGAAAAGTGTGCATTGCACGCCGTCCAAAATGTACTGAGTGTTTTCTCTCTCATCTTTGCCCGCATTTTACACCGGGAATAGATGAATAAATAATACATAAAAAACAGCGTCTGTATTTCTTAAAACAAGAAATTAAAGACGCTGTTTTAATTTTCTTAATTTGTTTTTCTCTTCCTATCCATAACCCTCAAATATCAACTCACATACGGAAAGGAAGTTTTATTTATGCCGTAGGCTTCTTCGTTAGCGCGCTTTGCCGATTTTACTGCATTGCTGTCTGAAGCTGATTTTGTATACTTTATCTAAAAGCCGGCCGGTTTTACATTTTATCAGCCATCTTCCGTCTTATCAAAGCACTCGTTTTCCTTTAAATCCATAACCATTTTGCCGCAGTCTTTGCAGTAATGGGCATACATTATAACTCCGCCGGCTATATTTTGACCAACTTCTAAATCACCGCCTAAGTCAATAATGTTGTATGCAATGATTTCCTTTATTCCCGGAAGCTTGCCTTTATCTAACAGCCAATTAAATTTAAAGCCGCCTTTTGCTGAATAAAAATACCCTTTTTTCATTTTGTTCCCACAGTATGGACATTTCATAAAACCGCCCTCCTGCATTAATACCTTTGATTTACATATCCGTCTATTAAAGAAATTCTTGTGCCTTCAGAAAAGACGCCTTCCTGCCGCAAATCATTAAGAAGCTTTTCATTTGTGGAATGAAGTATCATCCCGTAGCAGTCACTGCATACAATCTCAAAAAGCTTTCCTTTAAGCGCCTTGCTCTTTACTTTAACAAAATAAGCCTCTACACCTTTGTAATCAAGCATTTTAAGGACTTTCATAGTTGCTCTGTCTTTTTTTGAATAGTAATAGTCTGCCTGACTTTGATAATCCCTTTTAGCGTCGTAATCAATGCCATAAGATGAACTTACAGACTTCATTTCCTTTGCCAACGCATTATAATACTGGTAGTTATAAAGACCTTTTTCTACTGTGTCAATATATTTAAAAGGCCCAATATCATTATGAACAACAGCATTGTAATTCATTTGCAGATACTCACGCTTTGTCATATCACCTTTAAGGTACTGGTCTATTAACGACTGCCTGTACCTAAAATATTTTTGAATTTTATTCATTATTTACACAACCTGACTATTTAAAGTTCATGTTGAAAAGTTATTGCTTTTTGTAAACTATGCTGTCCAGTACATCGGAAGCTGTTTTTTCATCTAAAAGATATGAAATTATTTCTGAAGCAAAATCTATGGCCGTTCCAACACCGCGTGATGTAATTATGTTTCCGTCATGGCTGACATTGTTGTACTCAACTTTGGCGCCTGTAAGATATTTTTCAAAGCCAGGATAAGAGCAAGCTTTCTTTCCCTTTAATATTCCCATGCCGCCAAAAACAGAAGGCGCAGCACAAATAGCCGCAATTAATTTTCCGCAGTTGTTAAATTCTGTAATCAGCTCTTTAAGCTCATCACATGCGGCCAAATTGCTTGTTCCCGGCATTCCGCCTGGAAGGATAAGGGCATCTGCATCTTTTAATTTGTTTTTGTCAATAGACATGTCACACTTAATCATAACACCATGTGTACCTTTGACAAATTCATTATCTGTAATTGAAACCATAACAACATCTATACCAGCACGTTTAAGTAAATCAACCTGTGTAAGCGCTTCCACTTCTTCAAATCCTTCACCGAAAAAAACTGCCGCCTTTTTCATTTCTACTCCTCCTTTTATATTAATTAATATTATTATATACAAAAAGCCAATCTAAAACAATCCAAACAGATATTTAATAATTGTGTTATAATATCTCAAAACACAAATTGGAGGCAAAATATGGAGATAGAAAAAAAATATTTAACAGCAAACATTCCTTTTGACTTAGATAAATTTTCAAAAACAGAAATTGAGCAGTGCTATATATCAACTGACCCAGTAATACGCATTAGAAAAAGTGACGAAAATTATTTTCTCACTTTTAAAGGCGCAGGTGAAATAAGCCGAGAAGAATTTGAAACATTAATCACTAAAAATCAATACAAAAACCTTCTTAAAAAAGCCGAAACTAAAATCATATCCAAAACAAGATATTTTATTCCCCTTGGTAACGGCCTTACTGCGGAAACAGATATATATCACGGTGAATTAAATGGCCTTATTACGACGGAAGTAGAATTTAAAAACCAAATCGACTGTGACTTGTTTTCTGCTCCTCCTTGGTTTGGAAAAGACGTATCTTCCGACAACAGATATAAAAATTCATTTCTTTCTCGTTTTGGACTGCCAAGCAACAAATAAATATTTAGACGCGCAATTTAATTTGCGCGTTTTTTTTGACAAAAAAAATATTCTCTGTCAAAATTCTAAAAAATCTGCTCAATTATAAATAAATTTTTTTATCGCCAAAAAATCTTTTATATTCTGTTTTTATAAACTATTAATTAAAATAACGGCATTTTTTGACATCACTTTTCAGCACACATGTCATAATATTACACTTTATGATGAAAAGAAAATGTTGAAAAAGCGTATTGCGCCTTTTATAATCTCCCATATACGGAATTATTTACCAAATAATTAGTATAAATAATATATAATAACTAAAAATGAATTTAAACGGAGGGGTTATTTTGAGCCAAAACAAAGTAAAAATTTCAATAGCGGATGATAATAAAGATTTTTGTGATATACTTAAAAATTTTCTCAATTCAAAAGAAGATATGGAAGTTGTTTCAGTTTCTTACGACGGTGTAGACGCTTATGAAATGATTTGCGAAAAACAGCCTGATGTTGCTATTATAGACGGAATAATGCCGCGCCTTGATGGTCTTGGCGTTTTAGACAAAATAAACCAACACCCAACTGAAAAAAGACCGGTTTGTATAATACTTTCAGCTTTAAGCCAGGAAAAAATATCCCAAAGAGCCTTCGAACTTGGCGCTGACTACTATATTGTAAAACCTTTTGATATGGAATCTCTTGCAAACAGAATACGTCAGTTCAGAAGCACATCAGCTCCAAGAACAATAAATGCAGCTTTTAATCCAAACGCAGGCGAAAAACGTCTTTTTGACAATTCTGCCTATGACCTTGAAACAAAGGTAACAAACATTCTTCATGAAATAGGTGTTCCTGCCCATATCAGAGGATATCATTACATGAGAGAAGCAATTATTATGAGTGTAAATGATATGGATGTCCTCAACTATATAACAAAAGAGCTTTACCCTTCTATTGCCAAAAAGTGCAACACTACACCTTCACGTGTTGAAAGAGCTATTCGTCACGCTATAGAGGTAGCATGGAACAGAGGTAAAATCGAGGCTATAGACAGTCTTTTTGGTTATACAATAAATAACCATAAAGGTAAGCCTACAAACAGCGAGTTTATTGCCCTTATTGCAGACAGACTTCGCCTTGAGCAAAAGGCAAGCTGAATGTAGTTTTTTAAATAAAATCAGCGTTTTAAAAACTCATTGCCCATCCATTTTTAAAACGCTGATTAATTTAACAGAAACTAATTCACATTCACTACAGTACCATCTGTATAGACAATGCTTTCAATCTTATATTCAAAAATAAGGTCTTCATAAGCAGTTGAATAGAATTTATTATCAGCATCCAGAAAATCATTGCACTCATAACTTAAATTATCAACTGTTTCTGTAGCAGAAGGCTGAATGTTTATACCGGTAAAATCACAGCCGCATGTTAAAATTTCTTTTTCAAATAAATCCTTCACTATCAAAAACCCTTCAATACCTTTAATAGTTTTTTCACTGTTATTTGTTAATTCAAAATTTAAATCTACATAATTATAGAAAATCCAATTGTTTATATCTTTAGGAGTATTTGTTTTTCCAGAAACAAATACTTTAAAATATTTCTCTGAATCCAAAGTTTCATACTCTTTTTTAATATTGTTTAATTCATCAGATGAACCTAAAACTCTTATTAGAGTATCTATATTTTTAACAGCGTTTTGGAAATCTTTATTATCAACATATACTTCCGCTTCTTCTAACATATCTTTTTTCCAAGTTTCAGAGAGTAAATCTATTTTACTTTGTGCAATTGAGTAATTTAAATCATCTTTAATTACAGACTTATAATTTTCAATAGCCTTTTCAATATCATTAGAGCTTTCAGCTATTACTGCATTTTCATATGCTTTCCTTGAATTATTTAATAAATTCAGTTTATTTTTTATATTGTTTGCATATGTCTTTGATACTTCATATTCAGAAAATTTATTCAGCTCGTTTTTAGCTTTATCATAGTCAGTTTTTTCATTTAAAAAAGAGTTATAAACAGAATCCATATATTCATTCTGTTTTTCTAATAATTCTTTCTTCAATTCCTCATTATCTTTAATTTTTTCATTGTATAAAGCTGATGCTTCATTTTTGTTTTCATTACAAACAAAATTTAAATATTTATCAACAGTATTGGTATTATATAATACCATCCATAAAAATAAAATCAACAAAGCAACTACAAAGAAACAAATCATATTCTTTTTAAAAAAATATTTTTTTAATTTATAAATTCCTTTTTCATTGTTATCTAACTTTATATCATCATTTTCGCTAAATACCATAAAATCCATATCCCCCTATCTTGTAAAAATAAAAACTTTGTAATTCACCATACTTTTCTTAACATAAAAAATCCCCCTCTAATCAATACTATATTTCAAACACAAAAACATTATAAACCATTTTGGTTTATATATCAATATACCAAAACGGTTTATTTATACTCAACTTATAAATTTTAAGCTGAGGTGATAACTATGTATGAAAGAATTCGCAATTTAAGGGAAGATAATGATTTACTTCAAAAGGATTTAGCCAAATATCTTAACTGCAGTCAAGTATGCTACTCTCGCTACGAGCTTGGTCTAAGAGATATCCCCACAGAAACATTAATTAAGCTTGCTTCATATTACAATACAAGTACAGATTATATTTTGGGAATAACAAATATAAAAGAACCATATCCAAAAGATTCATAACAATATAAAAAGCAGAGACTAACTCTCTGCTTTTTATGTATAATCAGTTATTGATTTATAAAATATGTATTTTTACTTCAAATTCTTTTCATAAAGCCGGAATATGCCTTTTCTGTACTCAACCTGCCCAACATCAATATATCCATAATTTTTATACATTTCAATTGCTCTTTTGTTGCTAGGCAGTACATCAATTCTTACAGAGTCAAACTTCATTTTCTTAATTTCATCTTCCAAACACTGAAGCATCTTTTTACCTATACCCATTGACTGAAAATCAACATTAACACATAGCCTGTGTATTACCCTATAGTTTTCTCCAAACTTCCATTTACCGCCTTCATCATACCCGTCATTTTCCTTGTTTATAGCACCGCATGCAGCAATATGCCCGTTAAGAGGCATAATATACATTTCTCCACGTTCTATATCATTTTTAATTGTTTCAAAGTCGGGATATATCTCATCCCACTGGTCAATACCCAAACTCCTAAGTTTCTCTATTGCCTTTAAATAAACATCAAATATATTTTTTAAGTCACTTAATACCGCTTTTCTAATCATATAAATCACCCACACCAAAAGCAAAAAACACAACATAAAAGCAAAAAAGCCTTTGACTATAATCAAAGGCTTAATGGGAATTACAGGGCTCGAACCTGTGACATCTTGCTTGTAAGGCAAGCGCTCTCCCAGCTGAGCTAAACTCCCAAATTAAACGACTCAGGTGGGGCTCGAACCCATGACCTCCGGCGTGACAGGCCGGCGCTCTAACCAACTGAGCTACTGAGCCATATTATCGTTTATAATGGAGAAAATTTCATTTCTTTTTGTCACTTGTCTTACCGACGAATGATATCTTACCATAATGTTAAAACTATGTCAACACTTTTTTATAAATTTTTAAAAATAGTGAAAAAAATAATCAGAGCGGCTTTTAATGCCGCTCCAATTATTTACCATAAATTATAATTCAGGCTCAAAGCAGTCATCATCACTAAAATATTCATCTGTTTCATTATCTAACATTTTACCTGCTATTTTTGATATTGCAGGTATTGATGTAATTATAAATATAAAAACAGCAATAACTGAAGCAGCTTTTTTACCTCTTTCAGTTATATTAAGTCCTAAAAGAACTCCTACAGCACCTATGCAGGCCATAAGAAAAGTAACATCTGTACCGTTTACGGAATTAATTCCTTTTAAAATCTTTCTGAAAAGCTTTTCCATAATAAATACCTCCTCTCGAATAATATATATTATACATCATAATACACTATAATAAAAGCATAAAAACCTCAATCTGCCCACTAAAAAAGCAGACAAAACACACATATCTATAATATGCCATTTGTCTGCTTTAGTTAAAAATAATTATCAAAATGTATTAAATATTAAGCAGTCCATTGCTGTCAAACTCAATTTTAACATTTTCTTCTAAAAGCTCTACTTTATCCTTAATTTCGCTGTAAATGCTCTCAGAAACAAGCATTGTCCCAATATTAAGAGTATTATCAATAATCATTACCCTTGCATTTTCAGGCTCTACAGCGCCTATTGTAGCAAAAGCTACATCTATTGATTCCTTTTCAGTATCAAAATGAACAGGAACTCTGCCTCTTTCAAGGAATGTTGTTGTTACAAGATTAGAATACATAGCCTCGTAGTCGATAGAATCTACCAGCTTTTTAACAGTTAAATCCGCAAGACCTATTCCAAGGGCATTGCCATAAGAAGCATCAGAAAGCCTTAAAGCCACTAATTTTTTAATATATGGATAATCCGGCTCTATTTCTCCTAATATTTTCATTCTGCCTATGACTTTTGTATCCATACCTGTTCCGCTGTACTGCTTGCCCATTTCCTTAACTATAAGTATATCTATATCTCTGCAAGGAAGTGAAGGCACAAGTGAGTTTGAAAGTTCAAGCATTTTAGCGTCTTCTTCAATAAAGTTTTCTTTTTTAACCGCTTTAAGCACAGATGTTTCCTCATGGGCGTTTTCAACTATGCACAGTCCAGCCATAATAGGTGCTTTTTCCAATATAACCTGAGCTGTTTCGGGTATAGTTTTGCCAAGTCCGTTAGTGTGCATGGAGCTTGCGCCCTTTTGCTTGCCTAAGCCTACAGAAAGCATTTTAACAATACCGCTTTCATTTTTAGCTGTAAAGTCAGTGTGTCTTTTAACACGGTTAACAGCAATAACACCGTCAGATTCAAAAGCATTTTTGTCAAAATATACATCAACACCGCTTTTTGTTTTGCCCAATACAACCGTTTCCATAGAAGAACGTATAGGACAACCCATTTTCTCCTCACTTACACCAAATTTTTCGCATACATGTTTCTGTCCTTCAGCTGTAGCTCCGCCGTGGCTTCCCATAGCTGGTATAATAAATGGACTTCCGCCATTATCCTTTACATAATCAACAACAGCCTTAATAATTTTATCTATATTATTTATTCCTCTGCTTCCGCATGTAATGCCTATTTGCGCTTCGGGCTTAATCTTATCTTTAAGTCCTATTAAATCAAACTGTTTGTAGACCTCGCTTTTAATATCCTCAATTCTCTCGTTGGCAAAATGCTGTTTAATGCGGTACATTTTAGGGTAAACCGCGTTTTCTTTAATAAAACTCATATAACCCTTCCTTTTCAAATAATTAATAAGAATTCCCCATATAAACAAGCATGGGCCTTTAAGCTATTATTTCGTATTCTTAAAGCCCCATGCAATATATAACCGCCAAAATTACCATATAAATACCGTAACCATACCACACACACTAAAACAGGTAACATCGACGGCTTTTATCAAACCATAAATTAAATTTCTATTGTTGTTTCTTTAATAAGGTCAGGAACATTGTATTTTGTTCCGTCAACAACACCCGGAATAATTTCGTCAGCCTTAGCTATTATTTCTTCAGGAGTAAGTATATCAACTTTTTCTGTCATCCATTCCTTTGTAAAGCCAACACTTGCAAGCTCCTCAAAAGCTCTTTCTGTAATGTTTTCCATGTCTATTTTAACGCCCATGCTTCTTGCAACAGAAATTACAGCAGGAGATGCACCAACAGTTCTTCCAGGTATACATCCTGCCTCAAGGCATTTGATAATATTTTCTGCAAGAACAGCCTTGTCAGCAACAATACATGGAATATGAGCTTTAAGTGTCTGAGCATAAGGACCGCTGCCGTGAGCTGTTTCACCTGCTGGGAACTGTCTTGTAGGGAATACACGGCCAAACATTTCAGGCATAATCATACCAATACCTACAGAGATAATACCGCCTGTCATACCAAGAATAACCTTGCCGTTTCTTATAATCTGCTGCTGACCAAGTATAGGAAGAAGTATTTCCTCCATTGTAACAATATTCATCATTTCTGTAGCTGAGTTATTGTTGCTGGCTCTGCCTGAAATGCAGACATTATGAACAGGAATGATTTTTGTAGCAGGGTCTGGACCTCTGAAAAGTCTTTTTCCTGGATAATTTTTCTTCCACTGAATAAGATGAGGCTCTTCTTTAATAAGCTCTTCTGAGTATGGCATTTCAGCCATCTCAAGATAACCAAAATCATGGTTAATTTTTCCTTTATCAGCGGCAGCCATAAATCTTACAGTACCCTCAACCATAACACCGTCGCTTGTTGTAGTAACAACATCAGGGTCAAATATATTCATACCAACAGGACCATCAACAGTTTTTGCAACAGCCTCAAAAGCCTGCATAGGTGTAATGCCGGCAGCTTTAACTTCTCTGTAATCAATAAATGCAATATTAAGAGGAACATACTTTCCTTCAAGCATTCCCTCAGGTATCATTTTATATGTAAATTTAGCCATTTTAAGTACCTCCCTAAAATCAGTGTCTGCCAATGCCAGGTCTTCTGTCTTCTATATCATCACAGTCGAGAAGATAAGCTTCTTCTGTAGGATGAAGAATATTAACAACCTCAAGAATTGCGCTTACTGCCTTGCCGTCTTTATCAACACCTTTAATAATAACGGTATGCATTGTTTCAGGTACACGAGGTATAACCTGAAATTCTATTCTTTCAACGCCGTCTTTCATAGTCATTTCTCTAACAGCATGCTCAATACGTCCCGTTCTTAAAGACTGCATTTTAGCTGAAGTAAGGTTTTCAAGTCCTCTGATTTTGATTTCTTTAGGGCAGGAGCTTTCTTCAGAAGCTATTCTCATTTTTTCAAGAAACTCAGGTAATTTTGTGTGCATTAATTTCATATTAAACACCCTTTCTGCTGTTCACAGCGATATTGCAACAAAAGCAAAACATAATTCGTATATACGAACAATTCTTATCTTTAAATACATTATAAATAATAACAGACCATTTTAAATAAGTCAATGAATTTTTTTATATTTTTCGCAAAAAAGCTTTAATATTCAAGGTTTATTGACATGTACAAAATAAACAAAAGTTTTATCAAAAAACACTTAATTTTACTGTTATAAAAACACCAGTCAGACCGCTTTACCACCAATCCAATAATTATCCGCTTAAATCTTGTATCAAAAGATATACAAAAATTGCCAAATGTAAAGCTATTTTTCTAATTTTATAATAGTATTTGCCTTTAAAATTAAAACATCATAAAATTATTTTTTAATTTAAAAACTACTGAACAAAAAATCAACGGAGAATTTAAAATCCTTAAATTAACAGGGCTTTTAAATTCTCCGTTTTAACATAACTGAAATTTTCGTTTATTAAATACCGTCTTTATAACGTGTATCCATAGCTTTTTTTAACTCTTTCCAGTTAGGAATATATTTTTCAAGCAAGCTGTAAAATTCTTTGCTATGGTTTTTAATTTTAAAATGCACTAATTCATGGGCAGCAACCTGCCTTATACATTCAACATCTGTTTTCATTAACTGTAAATTAAGAGTAATAACAGCAGTTTTTATGTTGCATGTACCCCACCTTGTTTTCATATTTCTTATACTAAGCTTAGGCTTAGGCAGACCTTCATTTTTCATAATGTTATACATCTCATATAAAACACTGCTAAAAACTTCTTCAGCCTTTTCTCTTAAAAACTCCAGATACTTTTGCTTTAAAAAATCATTTTCTTCTTTTTCAGAATTTATAATAATTTTATCTCCATCAATATAGATATCTGTTTCAGTGCTGTTTAAAACTTCTATTTCATACTGCCTGCCAAGAACAAAAACAGCTTTGCCGCTGTATATCCTGTCATCAGGTTTGGTGAGGTTATATCTTTCAATTTCTGCCATATTCCTCAGTATCCAGTCAGCTTTAGACTCTACAAAGTCAGTTATGCTTTTAATAGGTGTTTTTTCAGACGCGGAAACTGTTATTAAACACTTTTCGTTAATATGAATATTTATATTTTTAACATTTTTCCGTATAAGATTGTACTCAACTGGTATACCCATATAATTAAAAGAATGAACACTCACAATATCTCACCTGCAGTTAAATTTCTAATGCTGTCATAATACTCCTTACAGCATTCAACAATACTTTTTCCGCCTATTGTAACACTGGCGGCATTATTCATAACATCATCAAATATATCAGCACAGAGCAAAATATCTTTCTTGCCTGCTGAAAGTATCTCATCTCTTGACTTTTGAATCATATCTTGACTGACCGCCTGCATATATCTTAAAGCCGCCGTTTCTATTTTATCAGAACTGCTCTTAGGTCTGTCAATATCATTTATAGCTCCCAATATAAATTTATCAATATCAATGCTTCCGCACACACTTCTTAAAAAGTTTCCTATCATGTCATAAGCTTCAAAAGTTTTAATTGTGTTTGGGTCTCTATAGGAATAGGCATAAATACTTCCGTTTCTAAGTATAACACTTCCAGCGCCGTAAGCCCCGGATTTAACTCGCACTTGGTTCCATAAATATTCAGTATTAATAATATTTCTAACTACATTCATAGCACCGCTGTATTTATATCCAAGAGCAATAAAATCAGCACCTTTAGAATTATAAACAACCTTTGAACTGTTTGTTAGAGCTTCTCTTATTACTTTAGGTCTGAAACAGAATTTAAAAGCATTTTTGTTTCCTTCAGGCAGGCGCTCCTTAATACCGCCGAATAATTCACAGTTCTTTTCATTGTTCTTTGTATCCTGCATACTGCATAATATAAAATTATCCTTTGTAATTACTGTTTTTGCTGTTTCCAAAAGCTTTTGGGCAGTTAATTCTATATTCTTTTCTGCATTTATAATGAAATCATTAAAGGCTATTCCCTTGACCATTTCTTTGTAATTTGATGCAGGCCTCACATAAGAAAGTGCCCTTAAAGCAGAATATGAATGTCCGTTTTCGCTTATAACAGTTTCATTCCGTAAAATCAGCTCATGGATTATCTTTTTTAAGCTTTCCGTTTTTGTATAATCACTGTTTAATATAATTTCTTCCAGTAAATCATAGAGCTTCTGCCTGTTTCTTTCCAAAGCTTTTCCATTAACAGATAAAACAGGTCTTAATCCATTTTCACTTTCATAAATATCAACAGAAGAATATATTCCCCCTGTATACATGTCCATTTCTGACGGTAAAGACTCATAGCTGTATTTTTTTGTATCAATTCTGCATAATACCTTTGCCAGTAATCCAGCATAAGGTATCATATCCTGCGGCAGTGATTTCAGCTCAAACATTATTTTTATATAGTCTATAGAATTAGTATCATCAAATAAACTAATTCCGCTTTCTGTTTCTGTAATATTTAAAGCCTGAGCCTTTTTTTCAACTTCTTGCACAGCTATAAAAGGTATCTTTTTTAAGTTTTCTTCACTTTCTTCTTCGTTTTGATAAATCTTCAATTCTTCAGTATCTTGAATGATTTTCTCTATCTCTTTTTGGCTTAAACTGTCTTTGTATATTTTAAGCTTTTCCTTGACCTCTTCATCCAGCTTTGCCTGAAGACCCTCCTCTGCATTAATTACAGTGTAAGAGCTGTGGTTGTTGTTAAGAAGGTATTCTTTAATCAGACCTTCAAAGTATCCTTCTTCCGCTTTCTGCCGTATTTCATCAAAATACTTTTTAATTTTAATGCTTTCAACCGGGTCTTTTCCATGAAGATAACCATACATCATCCTCATACCATAAGCCAAACCTTTAGGCTTGTAGCCAAAATCAGCCTCCGTAAGCAAAAATTCAATGTAATTAATGGCAGATAAAGTCAAATTCCTGTCTATACCATTTTCGGCCAAATCTTTAAGCTTTTCAGTTATTAAATCCTTAAACTTAAATCTGTCCTCATATCTGCATTTCTTTCCCACAATATTAAGTGTCATCTGATACGTGGAATTATCAAACCATCCTTCCAAATCACCGCATAAATTACTTTCTACAGCGGCTTTTTTTACAGGCGAGCCGTTTGTCTCAAAAAGGATATAGCTTAAAATCTCCATTCCAAACTGAAGAAGAATATCTGTAGACCTACCTGTGCAGAAATTAAGGGAAAAATAACTGTCTTTTAAATCTTTATCCCGTTTAACAACAGAATACAGAGCCTCGTCGTAGTCTTTAAACGGCTTAGTTACTTCATTTATAATAATTTCCTTTTCTGCTTTTTCATAGTTACAAAGATATTCCTCGTCTAAAAATTTCAGATACTTTTCAATATCCATATCCCCGTACAAATAAATATAACTGTTTGAAGGATAATAATATTTATTGTAAAATTCCTTAAAACCTTCATAAGTCAAATCAGGAATTTTTTCCGGGTCACCTCCCGACTCATAACCATAAGGCGTATAGCCAAAAAGACTCCGGCAGGCGCAGTTTTCCAAAACTCTTTCTGGCTGAGAAAGAGCTCCCTTCATCTCGTTAAAAACAACACCGTTGTATTTAATATCATCATCGGCATTTTCCAGCTCGTAATGCCAGCCTTCCTGCATGAATATTTTTTCTTCTTTTAATACATTGGGCTTAAAAACGGCATCGGCATAAACCCGCACCAAATTATCAAAATCCTTATCATTAACACTGGCAACGGGATACATTGTTTTGTCCGAATAAGTAAGGGCATTAAGATAGGTATTAAGAGAGCCTTTTTCCAGCTCATTAAAAGGGTCTTTTAAAGGATATTTTTCAGAACCGCATAAAACGGAATGTTCCATAATATGGGCAGTGCCGCAGTCATTTACGGGCGGAGTTTTAAAGGAAATAAAAAATACCTTGTTTTTATCACTGTTCTTGGCGTAAAATAATCTAGCGCCTGTTTTTTCATGTATAAAAACGTGGCATAAAGAATTTATATCATCAACATTTTCTGTTTTAATAAGCTTAAAGCCAAAATAAGTTTCGTTTATCAACACCAGTAAAATTCCTCCTTATGTTTTATCTGATATATTATATACCAAAGACCGTTTAAAATAAAGCCGCGGCTGAAAATTAAGTTTTACTCAAATATAATTTAGTTTATAGCATAATTTGTATTGAAAAATAATAATTTCTGTACTAAATTTAAATTATACGCATGTATTTTTTTATTAAACAAAAATAAAAAAAAATAAATAAAAGTGTTGACATATAGGTGTGATATTAGTATAATAATTATCAGTTAATAATTATTGTTATTTAATCAATGAGATATACATAAGGAGGATTATAAAATGAAGAAATTTGTTTGTTCAGTTTGCGGTTACGTTCATGAGGGTACAGAAGCTCCTGATTTCTGTCCAGTTTGCAAAGCTCCAAAGGAGAAATTTACAGAGCAGGTTGGCGAGCTTACATGGGCTGCTGAGCACGTTGTAGGTGTAGCACAGGGTTCAAGCGAAGACATAATGGCTGACCTTAGAGCAAACTTTGAAGGCGAGTGCACAGAAGTTGGTATGTACCTTGCAATGGCAAGAGTAGCTCATAGAGAAGGCTATCCAGAAGTTGGTATGTATTATGAAAAAGCTGCTTACGAAGAGGCAGAGCATGCTGCTAAATTTGCAGAGCTTCTTGGCGAAGTAGTAACAGATTCTACAAAGAAAAACCTTGAGCTTCGTATCGCTGCTGAAAACGGCGCTACAGCAGGCAAAACAGACCTTGCTAAGAGAGCTAAAGCAGCTAACCTTGATGCTATCCATGATACAGTACACGAAATGGCTCGTGATGAGGCTCGACACGGAAAAGCATTTGAAGGTCTTTACAACAGATATTTCAAATAATTTAAATTACAAAATTAAGAGGGGTGCATATGCACCCCTTATTTTTGTTCTAATTTATTTTAAACCGAAAATTTTTTTAATAAGTAAAGGGGTTTTATGTGCTGAAAAATATCAAATCCCCTTTATCGATTGCTTTAAATCAATTCCGTCTGCCCCTTAACTCAATTTTAATTTATTTTTTGATTATAATTATTTACATATAAATTAGTCCTAAAATAAAAAGGAACGAGAGAAATAAAAATTCCCTCATACCTCTTATTTTTCATTATTCAAACGGTAATCAATCAGCATTTCTATCATTTTATAATCAGATTCCGATAACTGCGAAATTTTACTAATTAAATTATCAAAATCATCATTTGTTCGTCTGCCATTGAGTATATAATCAGTGCTTACTTTGAGTATATCGCAAAGCTTTAAAAGGTTCTCAATTTTTATAGCCTTATTTCCTCTTTCAATATTTGAAATCATTTGGATAGATACGTTCATACCCTCAGCTACCTGTTCTTGGGTCAGTTTCAATTCTTTTCGCCTTTCAGCAATACGGATGCCAATTTCTTTCAAATCCTCTGATTTCATATACTCACCACCCATTCTGTAGTTTAAGTATATGGTTTTTAAGGTTAATTTATAAGCATCTGTAGATTTATATTATTAATTTACAGATATATAATAATATAAATTATAATTAAAAAGAGGTTTTCATTATGGGATATTATGATTTGATAAATTTTCTTAATATATTATCTTAAAAACTGTTTGCCGATAAAGAAAAGCTTAACTATCTAAATAATATTCCCCAATATTGCAGAAACTGCGAATTATTGGCAGCTTGCAAAGTTAGCGGCAACCTATGGAAATGTCATAAAGACTGTTTGTTATTAATGAAAACCGAAAAAGCAAATACATCGGAAAATAATTGTTTAAACCTACAGAATCGTTTTAATAATAAAATTTAATCTGAAAAAATATTATTCTTTCATCCAAAATAAAAAGCCTGTTAACAGTATTACAGTCAATTTATGACATAGTTAACAGGCTTTTATTTCACTTAATATAAATTAATTTTATTATATTACATATTAGGGTCATACTCGCACTCTGTCAGTAAAATTTTCTCTCCGTTTTCCCACCACTGGGCAATGCTGTAATAATTTGCTTCCTGTCCCTCATAAGGTACAAATCCGGCTTCGGCATTGCTTAAATCAATGTAAAGCTCACTATCCTGCATTGTATATGTTTCTCCATTAAACACTGTTTCAAAATCACCAAATGAAATAACAGCGCCTATGCACTCATCACATACTATTTCAGCCGGAGAATCTATTAAAAACTTAGGGAAAGACAATTCCATTGTAGCTTCTTTTGTATCATTTTCAAAAACACATTTGCCATTTAACACCGACTGCGAAATAATAACCTGAGTTCCTAAATTCGCTTTATTAATAATGTTCCCCTTAAACTCGCAGTTTGTAAATGTTATAAATGCACTGTCACCGCTTACAATTACGTCCTGTTCAAAAACAGTATTTTCAACACTGACTTCTTCCCCTTCTGCCAGCTCATAAGCATACTGTTCGGCTCTCTGCCTTCCTTCTTCCTGCTCACTTGAAGAAACCTCTGCCTCTGCAGAAGAAACAGTTTCTCCGCTTGCCGCACTGCTGGAAGTTTCGCCGCTTCCGCTGCATGCCGCAAGGGATAACATAAGTAATAACCCTATTGATAAAGCAATTAATTTTTTCATTTTGACCCCTCATTTCAGTTGTTATTAATTTGCATATTTATTTATAATTATACATTTTTTAATAAATAAAATCAATATTAACCAGTATTTATAATAAAATATTATTAATAAAATTCAGTTCCTTAAATTTTTCTAATAATTATATTGCTACGATTTATTAAAAGCTTATTTTTTTAATTATCATTCTATGGTTTTAATTAATGCAGTTAATAATAACAAGACTTCTCTTTTTTGCATACTTAACCGTATAAAATGTACCGCCATACATTTTATATAAGTAGCATAAACAAACCGAAGAAAAATCCACAAGATGCCTGTTTCTTTTGTAATAACAGCCTTTGCTGTATATCCTTTGTACATAGACTACTTTTGAAGCCTTCTCTTTAATATTTTTATGCTCATATATTTCTTCCCTGCTCCAGCCTTTTTCTTTTTCATACTGATTAATAAACGGCAAAACAAGTATTAAATGGATATTTGAATATTTTTCTTTCAGCTTTAAAACTGCTTCCGAAGCAAGAGCATCAAAACCTCTTGCACCGCCTGCGCCAAAATAAATGTATCCGCTTTTAATTAATTTTTCAACGGCATTATAAACATTTAAGAATAATAAATCTCTATCCCCTTTTATATCCCTGTGCCCGGTAAAACAAGCCGTTTTTTCTCTGCAAATCATAATAATCACCTCAAAATTAAACACACTACTTTTATAACCCACTTAAATTATACTTTTAAAACTTCATGTTGTCTATTAATACTCACATTTAAAATACGTGTAATAAACGTAAATTATTAGAGGTGATATTTTGAGACCAAAAGAGAAAAAAGAGCTGAACGTAACCGTTGGAGAAAACATTCGCTTTTACAGGGAACAGAGCGGTTACAGCAGAGAAAAACTTTCCGAATTGATAGATGTTACTCCAAGATTTTTATCCGACGTAGAATTAGGTTTTGTCGGTGTTTCACTTTCCACATTCAAAAAAATATGCGATGTTTTGGGCATTTCTTCCGACAGCCTTCTCTGGGGTGATAAAAAAGCTGATATTTCTTCCATTTCCAAGCGTTTGGAGCATGTTGACGAAAAATATGTTGATATTATAGATAAATTAATCCAAACCCAACTGGAAATTATTGCTCTTTCCAAAAAGGATGAAAACTAAAACATATTTCACTTTATTGTAAAATTTGCACCTCTGTGCTAAAATTTTATTTATAATTATTACGGAGGTGGATTTAATGACAGAAGAAGAAAAAATATTCGCCGGTAAAATGTTTGACCCGCGCAAACAGGAGCTGAAAGATATAAAGCACAAGGCCCACAGCGCCTGCCAGCGTTATAATTCTTTAGACGAATACGACCCCGACAGACTTCCCATAATCAAAGAATTTATTGGAAAAATAGGTAAAGTTTACTACTTTCAAGGCCCAATACAGTTTAATTACGGAAGCCATACTTTCATAGGCGAAAACTTTTTTGCCAACTTTAATTTAACTGTAATGGATGATGCCCGAATTTATATAGGCAACAATGTGTGCTTCGGCCCAAATGTATCACTTATGGCCACCTCTCACCCGCTTATTGCTCAGGAGCGAATGGGTCTTGATGAAAATGGCAGAACAACCATGGCAGAATATGCCGATGAAATTCATATCGGCGATAATGTTTGGCTGGCATGCAATGTTGTTGTTACAGGCGGAGTGCATATAGGCAATAATGTAGTAATAGGCGCAGGAAGTGTTGTAACAAAAGACATTCCGGATAACTATATAGCCTACGGAAATCCATGCCGACCTATACGCCCTATTACCGAAAAAGACAGCAAAAAACACCTTATACTGGAAGAAGATTTAAAACACTTTGAATATAACCTGAATAAATTTTAAAAATAAGATTAACTTAAAAAGCGCTTTCCTGCCGGAAAACGCTTTTTCTGCTTTATATTTTATTATAAAAACTTCTTAATGCTTAAATATACCGGAAGTCCGTTCTTATGAGGTATATTAACTTCTCCCATTATAAGCGGCCTTAAATATTTAAGTCCTTCTTCCGAAATATTATTTTTGCTCTCATTCATATATTCTTCAGGCACTGTTTTTTCTTTGTTGGCTATTAAACTTATATCACTTGCTGAAAGCTCAATTGAGTATACATCCCCGGCTTTTCTCTCGCTTGTAATCATAACACCACTTAATCCGTCAACAGCAGCCTGAAGAGCTTTCTCTCCAATAGCAAAGCTCTCGTTAATGTCTGTAAGAGAAAGACAGTGCGCCGCACATCTTTGAAGAACATTAATTTCAACAGCCCTTACCTTTACACCTAAAACCCCTTTTATATACTCAGCTACACAGCCTGCCGCTCCGCCTAACTGTCCATGACCGAATACGTCTTTTTTGTCAGACTCCGAAACAAGCTTGCCGTCGGCAAAGCGTATTCCTTCCGAAACGGCAATTACTATCTGTCTTTTGGTTTCCTGCACTTTTTTAATATCTTCAATAAGCTTTTCTACATTAAAGGGATTTTCAGGTATATAAATAAGGTCTGCCAGTTTATTTCCTTCGCAGTCCTCGGCAAGACCCGCTGAAAGTGTAAGCCAGCCTGCATTTCTTCCCATAATCTCAGCAACCACAATACTGTCCATATCATATACAGCCGTATCAAAAGCTATTTCCTTAATTGTAGTTGCAATATATTTTGCGGCACTGGCAAATCCCGGTGTATGGTCAACACACATTAAATCGTTGTCTATTGTTTTAGGCACACCAATAAGCTTTACATCATACTGGTACTTTTCCTGGTACTCTTTAAGCTTGAGTATTGTATCCATAGAGTCATTGCCGCCGATATAAAAGAAATATTTAATATTATATTTTTCAAAAACATCAAATATTTTTTTATAATCATCAATATTTTCTGTATAGCTTTTAAGCTTATACCTGCAAGAGCCTAAAAAAGATGAAGGTGTTGTTTTAAGCAAACCCAAATTCCCGTACTCGCCTAAAATAGGTTTAAGGTCAACAATCTTGCCTTTAATTATACCTTCTATGCCGTTTAAACCGCCGTAGATTTTATTAACAGCACTATTTTTATCCGCCGCGCTGTATATACCGGCTAAAGTAGCATTAATAGCAGATGTCGGGCCGCCAGACTGCGCAATAAGACAGTTATATTCCATTAAAAGCACTCCTTTAAATTCTAATCACAACTTAAACATTTAAATAAATCATACCATATACTATAGTACAATGCAAAGTTTTACGCAAAAAATATAAATCAGTCAAATTCCGGCATTCCTAAACATAAAAATACGGATAAAACATATCCGCTTTATCCGCAGTTTTAATTCAGGATTTTTTAAACTTTTTCTTTCTCTCAGCATCAGAAGCTTTTTTCTCCTGAGCCTCTTTTTTTGCCTGCTCAATCATTCTTTCAATGTCCTCAGGCAGTTCAAGAGTTATTTTCCCCAGTTTTCCGCCTCTGAACTCATCAAGTAGTATTTTAGCTGTTCTTATATAATCCGTACCTCCGCCTTTTAAAACAAATCCTCTTGCCACGCCTATTTTTCCAAGTATGGTATGAGGCGTGTCAATGTCCTCAATAACAACACCGTATCTTTTAGGCACAACAGACGGCGCTTTTTCGCCTAATAAATCAATAAGTCCTGCCGCCAGTGATTCCAAATCAATAATGTCATCATTTATAGAACCTATAAACGCCAGTTTAAGGCCAACTTCCCTGTCCTCAAACTTTGGCCACAAAATACCCGGTGTATCCAAAAGCTCCAAATCTTTTTTAATCCTTATCCACTGTTTGCCTCGTGTTACTCCGGGCTTATCCCCTGTCTTAGCTGTAGTTTTGCCCACATATTTGTTTATAAATGTGGATTTTCCAACATTAGGTATACCGGCTATCATGGCACGAATAGGTACAAAAAGACGTCCTCTTTCTTTCTGCTTTTGAATTTTATCAGCCATAAGCTCTTTTGCCGCCGCCGTAACAGCATTTATGCCGCTTCCGTTAATAGAATTGGTTGTAATTACCTTAAAACCTTTTTCCTCATAATATTTCTTCCATTTTTCAGTAGCCTTTTCATCAGCCAAATCTGATTTATTAAGCACAACTATCCTGAATTTGTTTTTAGACAGCTCATCAATATCCGGATTTTTACTGCTGTATGGTATTCTGGCATCTAACAGCTCAATAACCACATCAACTAAAGAAAGATTTTCAACCATCATTCTTTTTGTTTTAGTCATGTGTCCCGGATACCACTGAATGACCTGTCCCATATAATTTTTAGTATCCATAATCATTCTCCGTTTAAAAACTAAAAGCCCGCACATTTAAATGCAGGCTCTCTGCTCACAGAACAGATAATTATTTCGGCAGTTCAATAATAGCCTTTTTTGATTTTCTGTATAAAACAAATCTGTTGCCTATAACCTGCACAACTTCTGCATGTGTTCTTGCGGCTATTGTCTGTGCAACTTCTCTTGCACCCAAAAGATTATTGTCAAGTACATTGGCTTTTACAATCTCGCGAGCCTCAAGTGCAAGATTAAAAGATTCTGTAAGCTCCGGCGTAACACCGCTTTTGCCTACATGAAATATTGTATCCAAACCGTTAGCCATACTTCTTAAATATGCTCTTTGCTTGCTTGTTAACATATAACGCTCCTTACTTTAAACATATACACAAAATTATCTGTAGTATACCAAATATTTTTAATAATGTAAATAATTTATTATTTTGTAATAGCTTTAATATTTGAATGAGTACCCATAACCATCAGTGTTTCGTCATTTGCAAAAATATGCTCAGGTGAAGGCAGAGGGAAAATTTCACCATTCTTTTTGGTAGCCAGAATACTTACATTGTATTTGTTTCTAATTGATTTTTCTATAATGCTTTTTCCGCACCAAGAAGAAGGAACGGCAATTTCATAAATACCAACTTCCGGTGTAAGCTCAACATAATCAAATATATTTTTTGCTCCGTATTTAACTGCAAGTCTTTCAGCCATTTCCCTTTCGGCATACACTACATGGTCAGCTCCGTTTCTTAAAAGCAGCTTCCTATGTACGTCGCGGCTGGCTCTTGCAATAACAAATTTAGCACCCATATCTTTCAAAAGAACTGTAATCTCAAGAGAGCGCTGGAAATCATCTCCAATAGCCACAACGCATATATCAAAGTTATTAATACCTAATGATTCTATAAATCTCTCGTCAGCGGCATCACCTATCTGGATATTTCTTATAAAATCTGTAGCGTTATTGGCTCTTTCCTCGTCTTTCTCAATAGCAAGAACATCGTTTCCTTCTTCAATAAATTTCTTAGCCATATGCCTTCCAAACCTGCCAAGACCTATAATAAGTATGGTTTTCATTTCAGTTTCCTCCTTAAAAATTAGCCCACCTGAATTTTTTCAACAGGCAGCTTAGAATTTACTTTTGCTTTAGGCGAAGCAAAAGCCATAAGCACAGTTAAAGAGCCTACTCGGCCTATAATCATAAGACATGCTACAATAATTTTAGATATAAACCCTAATTCCGGCGTAATACCCATTGTTAGGCCTACTGTTGCCATAGCCGAAACACATTCAAAAACCGCATATATCATAGATATTCCTTCCAAATGCGATACAATAACAGCCGCAATACCAGAAGTAGCTGTATACATAATAAAAATGCTTAAAACCGATGGCAGAATGTCACTTTCTATTCTTCTTCCAAAAACCTGGCAGTCCTTTCTGCTTCTTGCCGATGCAAAAACACTTAACAGTATGACTGTAAATGTAGTTGTTTTCATACCGCCTGCAGTTGAACCCGGTGAACCGCCAACAAGCATAAGGCATATCATAACAAATATTCCGCCCTCTGTCATTTTAGTAAAGTCAAGGGTATTAAATCCTGCTGTTCTGCATGTAACAGATTGAAAAACAGATGATATTATTCTCTCTCCAATACTGAACCCATGACAGGCCGCACTGTTAAATTCAAGCACAAAAAGACTTATTGCACCAAAAACTATAAGAGCTGCGCTTGAAGATATAACAAGCTTGCTGTGAAGCTTTAGGTTTTTAAACCTGAATTTATTTGCTAAAGAATCTTTCCAAACAAAAAATCCTAATCCGCCAATGACTATAAGCAGCATTATTATAATATTTACATACCAGTTTGAATAAAGGCTTGTAAGTGAAGAATACTGTCCCTTAAAACCCATAAGGTCAAACCCTGCGTTGCAGAATGCGGATATGCTGTGAAAAATACCGTACCAAATTCCTTTAACTAATCCTAATTGAGGACAAAAGTACAATGCCAATAAAAAAGCGCCTGTTCCTTCTACGATAAGTGTTCCTATTACAACAAATTTTGTCATTTTTACAATTCCGCCTATCTGGGGAGCTGATATGGAGTTTTGCATTAAAATCCTTGATGATAAGCCTATTTTTCTGTTAGCGGCGGTCATAAAGGCTATAGCCATAGTCATAAAACCTATTCCTCCAATTTGAATAAGGCATAATATTACTATCTGGCCAAATAAACTCCAGTGTGTATATGTGTCAAATCTTACTAAACCTGTAACACATGTGGCAGAAGCCGCAGTAAAAAAAGCGTCAGAAAAAGATGTTGCCCCTTCTTTTGCGGCGAAAGGCAAAAATAACAGTACAGCGCCGAAAAATATAATAAAAACATACCCTATAAATATAATTTTCATAGGCGAAATATCTGATATAAGCCTTGAAATTCTTTCCATTTTGAGCCTCCATATAACTTTAGTGAGCAAATTTTATTAAGTATAAACTCAAAACCATTTTGCCTTATATTTTTAATAAATTAAAAATGTTACTCTTTATTTAAAAAAATCAGCCTTATCAAAACATGCGTATAGTCCATATTTTCTTTTGCAATTTGCAGATTATTATATCACTTTAATTAAAAAAGTCTATTCTATTATAAATAATTAATCCAATTTTCATAAAAAACTTAAAAACGCGCTGTTTTTATTCCAGCACGCTTTTTATTCTTATTTAAAATATTCAAATTCAAGGTCATAAATCTTAACCGTATCGCCTTCCTTAATACCTTTTTCCTCAAGAGCATCAATAATGCCTTTTTCTCTAAGGTATTTCTGGAAGAAAGCAAAGCCTTTTTCAGTATCTATATTTGTGTAGCCTATCATTTTTTCTACGCCTACACCTGTAACAACATAATAGTTGCCGTCATAAACTTCAATTTTAAACGGCTCATTGTCAACTTTAACTTCCTGATATTCCTCAAAGTCCTCTTCAAAAACTATATCCTGAGGATAATCCCTGAGCATTCTTGCCGCCGCCTCTATAATCTTATCAAGGCCTTTGTTTGATGCCGCGGAAATAGGGTAAACCTCATATCCCAAAGGCTCAAAATGCGCCTTAATACGCTCAACATTTTCTGCTGCTTCAGAAATATCAGTTTTATTAGCTGCTATAATCTGCGGTCTTTTGAGAAGCTCTGGTTTATAAGCTTCAAGCTCGGCATTAATTTTATTAATATTCTCTATAGGGTCGCCGCCTTCAATAGCCGCCGCATCTACCACATGTATAAACACTTTTGTTCTTTCTACATGTCTTAAAAACTCGTGGCCTAAGCCAACACCTTCACTGGCGCCTTCCACAAGACCCGGAATATCTGCCATAACAAAGTTTTCGCCTTTTTTGTACTGCACAACACCTAAATTAGGTGCAAGTGTGGTAAAGTGATAATCCGCAATTTTAGGGTTTGCATTTGTAACCATTGAAAGAAGCGTACTCTTTCCCACATTAGGAAAACCTATAATTCCTACGTCTGCTATAGTTTTAAGCTCAAGTATAATGTCATACTCCTTGCTTTCTCTGCCTTTTTCGGCATATCTCGGCACCTGACGGGTAGGTGTTGCAAAGTGCTGATT
>CALWHR010000174.1 GCA_944380455.1 uncultured Clostridia bacterium | reverse complement strand
TACCACATCATCAAAATTAAAACTCCATGCCTTCTTACTGCAATAGCTGAGCTTGCTAAACCAAGATACATGACAGTTAGCGGTATTGTTGATGCTTACGAGAAAGAAATCAAAATCATTGGTTTTGAAGACCTTAAAGATGACCTTGAGCTTGACATGATCGGTTTAAAGGGTTCACCTACAAACGTATACAAATCATTTACTAAAGAAGTTAAAGGCGCAGGCACAATCCTTAAAGATGTTTCAGCTGATCAGGCTGTTGCAGCTATTATGGAAAAACTTGAAGCTAAGCACATTATCTAATTTTATTTAGTTTAAATTATAAACGAGGAGGAGAACCCTACAATGAGTAAAGGAATTTTTGTAGTAGTTGAACAGAGAAACGGTAAAGTTCAGAATGTAGGTCTTGAGCTTATTGGTGAGGCTACAAGATTAAAAGCTGACCTTAACGAAGATGTTGTTGCTGTATTATTAGGCAGTGATATAAAAGGCGAAGTTAATAAATTATATGAGTTTGGTGCTGACAAGGTTGTTTTAATTGACCACCCATATCTTAAAGAGTATGTTACAGAGCCTTACACAAAAGCTCTTACACAGGTTTGCAAAGAGTATGAGCCGCACATTATGCTTTTCGGCGCTTCTTCAATCGGCCGTGACGTTGCTCCAAGACTTGCAAGCCGTATTAAAACAGGTCTTACAGCTGACTGCACAGGTTTAAGAATTGCTAAGACTGATGAGGAACTTGCTAAAGAGGAAGCTCTTGGAAATACAGATCCTAAGAGAGGTCTTCTTATGACTCGTCCTGCTTTCGGCGGTAACATTATGGCTACTCTTATGTGCCCAAGAACAACTCCACAGATGGCTACAGTTCGTCCTGGTGTTATGAAGAAAATCGACAGAATCCCTGGCAGAACAGGTGAGCTTATTGAAATGACTGTTGATTATACAGAAGCTGATATGAACATTGAAATTCTTGAAGTTGTTAAAGCTGACAAGAAATCAGTTGATATTACAGAAGCTAAAGTACTTGTTTCTGGCGGACGTGGTGTTGGCAGAAACGGTTACGATATGCTTAGAGCATGCGCTGACGAGCGTGGCGGAGAAGTTGCTTCTTCAAGAGCTAACGTTGACGATGCACTTTGCGAGTGGGCTAAACCAGAAATGCAGGTTGGCCAGACAGGTAAAACAGTTAGACCTGACCTCTACCTTGCATGCGGTATTTCAGGAGCTATTCAGCACGTTGCTGGTATGGAAAACTCAGACCTTGTTATCTCTATTAACAAGAACGACACAGCACCTATCTTCCAGGTATCTGACCTTGGTATCGTAGGTGACGTTAAAGTTATCCTTCCAAAACTTACAGAAGCTCTTAAAAAATACAACGCTGAGAAAGTTGTTAAATAATTAAGACTTATATTCAGGCCTTACCTTTTGGTAAGGCCTTTTTTGTTATGCGTTTAAGCAAGACAAAATCACTGGCTAAGCTGGTGGCAATGATTGAGTATAGAATGTTTTCATTGGGTATTTGTACTAATTAGCTGTGGCAAATTGCACAAAAAATACTTTGTTATATGGACTTTTATATATTTTTTGATAGAATTGATTTATAAAGCTTTTATGTAAGGAGGATGAAGTTATGAAATCATTTTTATCAAAAGGTATCTCTATTTTTATGGCATTTGCTGTAAGTGTTTCGGCTATGCCTGTGGTAGCTATGGCATCTGACACGCCTTCTGACTGGGCAGCAAATCAGGTAAACAGTGCTATTTCCTACGGGCTTATACCAGAAACAGTTCAAGGCAGGTACCAAGACAACATTACAAGAGAAGAATTTGCAGAGCTTTTAGACGAAGTCTGCAACGATTACTCAGGCGGAAAAATGACGTTTATACATTGGAAAAACTATAACGGTGTTGAAGAAAATCCATTTACTGATACGGAAAGCTATGCTGTAAAGCGCATGTATTGTGCTGGTATAATGTCTGGAACTGGTGATGGAAAATTCAGTCCTAATGCATCATTAACAAGGGAACAGGCCGCTACGATGATAAATAATTTATTTACTTTCTGCAGCAAAGCTCTCCCTACTGCTAATGCTGCATTTGCAGATAATAGTGATATTTCGTCATGGGCGCTTGACAGTGTTGGAAAAGTGCAGGCAGCAGGCATTATGAGTGGTGTGGGAAACAACAGATTTGCACCTAAAGATAATTATACAAGAGAGCAGAGCATTGTAACTGCGTTAAAGGTTTATGAAGTGCTTTTAGGCAAAACTCCTTCAACAGGTTCAGGCAGCGGAACAACATCAACAGGAAGCAACACAAATACAGCACCTTCAACAAACACTACATCAGGAGATTTTAATGCTACATTCCAGAAACTCTATGATGAATTGAAATATTACAATGACTCAATAGAAATTGCCAATGCTACAGAAAGTATGCCGCCGAATACTGATAATTTCCCTGATATAGACAGCAGTTTAAAAAATCAGTTTGCAGGTAAGGAATTGGCTATAGGTTATTTGGAGGCTGCAAGGAAAGAAATGGTTAAAGCGGTATCGTGCTGGATTGATATTGAAATTTACGGCATGATGGGATACACTCAAAGCACATTAACTTCTAGAACAAGAGCCAAGAGAGAAGAAATTCAGCAGCATGTTAATAAAGCCAACGAGTATCTTGACAAGGCTTATTCGGCAGCTAATTAAATTTGAGCATTATTAAAAACATTTAACATGTAAAACCAATAAAAAACGGTATGTATTGTACATACCGTTTTTTTGATGTGTTATTTTATAAATTTGGATTTTATAAATTTAATTATTTGTATTTCAGGTATATTTATAAAGGCAAGGATATAAATCCAGATAAGGTTTGCTGTTCCTACATATACTGTTCTAAATGCTGGCTGTAAAAATGGTACAAGTATTACAGCGTTAAGAAGTACGAAGCCTATTATAAATGAGCCATTTAAATATTTATTATTAAACATTTCTTTTTTGAATATAACAGGTCTTTCACTCTTTGAGTTAAAGCCATGGAAAAGTCTTGAAAGGCAGAGTGTCGCAAAAGCCATTGTACTTGCAGCCTCAGTGCTTATATTAAGACCAATATAAAAGGCTATAATGGTATTTATGCCTATTACAAGGCCTTCAATGCCTATACCTGTTATAAAATCTTTTGTCATTATACCTTCATCTTTAGGGCGCGGTTTTTCGTTCATTACGCTTTTATTATGAGGGTCAAGGCCAAGGGATATGGCCGGAAGGCTATCCGTAAGAAGGTTAATAAACAAAAGGTGAACAGGTTCAAACGGTACAGGAAGGGACATAAGTGAAGCATAAAGAACTGCAAGAATACCAGCGGTATTGCCTGAAAGAAGAAACTTAATGGATTTTTTGATATTAGCATATACGTTTCTTCCATTTTCTACAGCCTTTACTATTGTGGCGAAATTATCATCAGTCAGTACCATTGAAGCCGCATCTTTGGCTACTTCTGTACCAGTTATACCCATTGCTACACCTATATCAGCCTGTTTTAATGCTGGGGCGTCATTTACGCCGTCGCCTGTCATAGCTACAATACAGTTTTTATTTTGCCATGCTTTTACTATACGGATTTTATGTTCTGGTGAAACTCTTGCATAAACGGCTGTTTTTTCTACAACATCTTCTAATTCTTTATCGCTTAATTTTTCTATTTCGGCGCCGTCCATAGCATTTAAGCCATCTTCGTAAATGCCTATTTCTTTGGCTATGGCTGTTGCGGTTATTTTATGGTCACCTGTTATCATTACAGGACGTATACCTGCTTTTTTACACATAGCAACAGCTGTTTTGGATTCTTCCCTTGGCGGGTCTATCATTGCTGTAAGGCCGATAAATGTAAGGTCATACTCATCGTTTAAAGTCATACTTTGTGGGTCAAAAGTTTCTGGAGCTTTTTTATAGGCATAGGACAGAACCCTCAAGCCGTTTGATGAAAACTCCATATTAGCTTTTAAAATTTCGTCTACATCAACTTTGGTTAATTCTCTTTCCGCGCCATGGGAATATATTTTATTTACTCTGCCGCATATAACATCTGTCGCGCCTTTAGTTATTATATAAACTCCATCGTTATATTTTACGGCTACGGTCATAAGTTTTCTATCGGAGTCAAAAGGTATTTCACCTAATCGTGGGTGAAGCTTTCTTTGTTCCTCAAAATTAAAGCCAGCTTTTGAAGCAAAATTAATAAGCGCTGTTTCGGTTGGGTCGCCGATTTCAGTACCGTCTTTTATTGTTGAATCGTTACAAAGAATGCAAGCTTCTATAAGTTTTTCAAAGCTTTCGTTTTGAGTTATATCATTTACAGAAATTATATTGCCGTCTGAAAAGTAATTCATTACGGTCATTTTGTTTTGAGTAAGTGTGCCTGTTTTATCGGAGCAGATAATTGAAACACTGCCTAAGCCTTCTACAGCCTGAAGTTTTCGGATAATAGCATGTTCTTTTGCCATTTTTTGTGTACTGAAAGCAAGGACTATTGTTACTATTGAGCTTAAAGCTTCTGGTATTGCAGCTACTGCAAGGGCTACAGCAAACATAAAGGCATTTATAATGCCATTGCCCTGATAAACGCTGAGGGCGAACAAAAGGGCACAGATTATAAGTATAATTATGGCAAGTTTTTTACCAAATTTATTTAATGATACTTGAAGCGGAGTTTCTTTTTCTTTAGCGCTGTTTAAAAGGGAGGCTATTTTTCCCACTTCAGTATTCATGCCTATGCCGGTTACTATAAATTTGCCTCGGCCATATGTTACAAAGCTGCCGGAATGAACCATATTTAGTCTATCGCCTATACCGGCTTCATGGTCTATTGTACCTGTATTTTTTTCAACACTGACACTTTCACCAGTTAATGCACTTTCATTTATTTGAAGTGCGGCTGTTTCAAAAAGGCGGCCATCAGCACAAACAAAATCGCCAGCCTCCAAAACGACTACATCGCCAGGAAGGATATCTTTTGAAGATACTATGCCTATTTGGCCATCACGGATTACTTTGGCTTCCGGTGTTGACATCTCTTTAAGGCTATTTAATGAGGATTCGGCTTTTTTCTGCTGCACTGTTCCCAGTATGGCATTGCCTGTTATTACAGCTATTATAACTATGGCGCTTTCTAAGTCTCCAAGGACTGCTGAGACTATGGCAGCAGCTATAAGTATTATTACAAGAAAATCGCTGAACTGTTCTAAAAACATCACTAAGGTGCTTTTTTGTTTTTTGTCTGTTAATTCGTTTTTGCCATACTTTTCTGTTAATTTTGGTATATCGGAATTTTTAATTCCGTTTTTAGAAGTTTGGAGCAGAGTTTCTATTTCTCCAATATCTTTTTGATACCAGTTTTCGTTGATGCTCATAATTTACCTCCTTAGAAAATAAAAAAAGCGAAACTTTGCTGCAACAAAAGTTACAACAAAAGTCTCGCTTCTTAGTTACTTAACCGGGTTAAAACAAATAACCGTATTGACGGTAAAGTAATCAGGCAAAAGCCTGATAGCTACTCCCTTTTATTTGTAACAGATTTTACCATATAAAAATCAAATAGTCAAATACTTCTTTTTTATTATGGCAATTAAATTTAAAGATATAAACTATTTTTTAAATTTGTTGTAATTAAGAAAAATTATTGTATAAGTAAGTAAAACATATTTTAAAGTTAAGTTATTTTTATATGTCAGCTTTGTATTAAATGGTTTATTTGAAATAAGAATTGGAATTTTATAGATTTGAATATTTATTGAGGCATATTTATAAACACTAACAGCTCATTTTTTAAATTATTATGTCAACAGTTAGTATCGACAAATATCGACAATTACATTCAAAAAAAATCAATTTCATTAATTATTATAATAATGAAATGTGTAATTATTTACAAAATCACACGAAACGTGTTGACAGTTGTTTTTACTTATGGTAAGTTAAAGGAGTTTTAGGAGGCGGTTTTTGTTGAAAAAGAGAAAGTATGCGGAGCTTAGAGAGCTGAAAAAATTTTTGAAAAAAAAGAATTTTTCTTACAAAAGATTATCTGATGAGTTAGGCATTAGTATAGACGCTATAAACAACAAGCTTAACGGATATACATTGCTTAACATAAATGAAATGAAGAGTATGGTGACGTTATTTAATATGCAGCCCACTGATATAAAAAGATTTTTTATTGTGGGGAGCGATAATACTGGAAATGATGAAAAATTAAACTGATAGGAGGCGCTTTTTTTTGGGGGACAAGAGGAGTTTAGATTTAAGCGGCTTTAACATATCAAGCTATGCATATAAAGAACTGGAATATTTTTGTATGCAGTACAAAGAAAAAAAGAAGTTAATTAAATATGGATATGGACCTAAAGCAGTTAAATTTCTTCCTGTTTGTGTTAAAGGGGGAATTTCCGACAGTACTTTTGAAACTGCCAACCAGATGATAAAAATTAAACGTGATGTTGAAATGATTGAAAGTGCGGCCAGAGAAACAGATGAACAGCTTTCAGCTTATATTATTAAAAACGTGACAGAGGCTATACCTTATGAAGTTTTGAATGTGCCTTGCGGCAGAAGGCAGTTTTATGACAAAAGAAAACTGTTCTTTTACAAGCTGTATTGTATTAAAAACAAAAATGCTTGATTTTGTGAAAAAGGGTCATCCAAGGGACGTACTTTTATGATATTATTGTAGCATAAAAAATTATGGATATTAATAAAACGGGTTTTAGTTATACAGACCAATGCTGTAAAGCGCAGCACTTCTGTATAAAGAAAAAACCTGTTTTTTATTTGTTTAAATTATTTTTAAATGGGGTGTTAGAATAAAGAAACTATCTAAAAAGCAAAAAATGGCTGCTGATGCGCTTACTGACATAAGCTATGACGGTACTCTTGAGGATATTTGTCAGAGTTTTAATATTAACACAGAGACACTTTACACATGGCTTGCTGATGAGAATTTCAGGCAGTATATGGATTTGATTTTAAACGGAAAAACTTTCAGTGCTATGACTGGTGTATGGAAAAGCTTATTAAATCAGTGTGCTGAGGGAAATATACAGGCTATTAAGCTTTATTTTGAGCTTAAAGGAAAGTACAAAAATGAAAAATCTTTATCAACAGCTGAAAACAAGCCGGCTATGATACAGATTATTGACGATATTCCAAAATCTGAAGGTGGTAATAATGGCAAGACTCAGTGAATTGATTGCGCCGTCTTTTTATGAGGCTCACAGAGATGTTGAGGCATGTCGATATACGCATTACTGGTTTAAAGGCGGAAGAGGAAGCTGCAAGTCTTCGTTTATTTCTTTAGAAATTGTATTGGGGATAATGAAAGACAGAAATGCTAATGCCATTGTGCTGAGAAAGGTTCAAAACAGTATTAGGGACAGTGTTTTGGAGCAGATTTTATGGGCTATTGATGTGCTTGATGCTGAAGAATTTTGGGAGAAAAGGCTTTCGCCGCCATACTGCCTTATTTTAAAAGAAACAGGGCAGAAAATAGTATTCAGAGGCTGTGATGACCCGGGAAAGATTAAATCCACTAAATTTAAGCGTGGATATGCCAAGTTTATTTGGTTTGAAGAAGCTGACGAGTTTGACTCGGCGCAGGAGATACGAAACATCAATCAATCTTTAATGAGAGGCGGGGAAAAGTTTTGTGTTTTTTATTCATATAATCCGCCGCAGAGCATTTCTAATTGGATAAACAGGGAAGCTTCAAAAAAGCGTGAAGGGAAAAAAGTATATTACAGCAATTATAAGTCTGTACCTATCAAGTGGCTGGGAGAACAGTTTTTTATTGAGGCGGAGCATTTGAAAAAAACAAACAGGCTGTCATATGAGCATGAGTATATGGGAAGAGCTACAGGAACTGGCGGAGAGGTTTTTAAAAATGTAGTTATAAGAAAAATTACTAATGAAGAAATTAAGAATTTTGACAGGGTTTCAAGGGGGCTTGACTGGGGATATGCCACAGACCCTTTGCATTATACGGTAAATCATTATGACAAAACAAGAAAAAGGCTTTATATATTTTTTGAAATTCACAAGGCAGGTTTAAGCAACATAGCTGCAAGTGAATTAATTAAAAGAGAAAACAAGGATAATAATGTGATTATATGTGACAGTGCAGAGCCTAAAAGCATTGCCGAGCTTAATTATTTTGGCATTAATGCCATTGCTGCAAAGAAAGGGCCTGGCAGTGTGGAATACGGTATTAAGTGGCTGCAGGACATGGAAGAAATTGTAATTGACGGTGAAAGATGCCCTTTTACAGCTAAAGAGTTTAGTGAATACGAGCTGGAAAGCGATAAAGAAGGCGGATTTAGAGCGTGTTTTCCTGACAAAAACAATCATTCTATTGATGCGGTTAGGTATTCAAGGCAATTTGACATGAGTATGGTGAAAGTGAGGTAAAGAGATGTATTTAACGCAGAATGATTTGATTAATGCCAAGCTGACTGCTGACGGCAGAATAAATGAAAGTGACATATTAAAATACATAATTAAAGAAGACCAAAACTGCGAGAAAAAAAGGAAGATGACTGAAGGCGAAAGATATTATGCCTATGAGCACGACATATTAAAAAAAGATTTCAGGCAGAGCAATATTTCAGAAAACATTGACGGAGAGGAAAAAATAACAAAATTTATAAATCCAAACAGAAGTAACCATCACAATGTAAACTGCTTCCACAGGATACTTGTTGACCAGAAAGTTTCTTATTTAATTGGCAGAAAGCCTGTTATTAAAATAAACTACCGCAAAGGTATGGAAAAGGATGAGGATTTTGAAAGAGCTGTTGAGGATTTTACAGGTGAAGAATTTAATGAGGTTTTACAGGAGCTTTTAACAGGAGCAAGCAACAAAGGCTGTGAAGCTGTACATATTTATTATGACAAAAAAGGTGTTTTAAGGTACTGTATTATTCCAGCTGACGAGATTATACCTATTTACGACAGTGAGCATGAAAAAGATTTGGAACAGCTTATAAGGTATTATGATACGGCTGTAATAAGAAATGGAAACAGGTATTTAAGAAAACGAGTTGAGTGGTGGACAAAAGACGATGTTACATATTTTATTGAAGATGACAGCAGGAATTTTGTACTGGACAGCTCAGTTAAGCAAAATCCTTCGCCGCACTGGTGGGGGATTACCACAGAGGACGGATTTGAGAAAAGCCGCAAAGCCAACAGCTGGAAAAAAGTGCCTTTTATAATACTTAAAAACAATCACAAGGAAACAACTGATTTGGAGGCTGTTAAGGGGCTGATTGACGCTTACGACCTTATATCAAGTGAAGGTACAAACAATATTATTGATTTAGTTGAGCTTTATTGGGTTATACAGGGATATGGCGGTGACACAGCTTCTGCCATATCAAAAAAATTACAGATTAACAAGGCTGTTAATATTACTGACAGCAGTGGAAATGTAGAGGCGCGGCAGGTTGAGCTTTCTATGGGAGGAAGGCTTGAGTTTTTAAAGCGGCTCAGAAAGGACATATTTGAGTTTGGGCAGGGTGTTGACACTGACCCTGAGACTTTAGGAAATTCACCAAGCGGTGTTTCACTTAAATTTCAGTACACCCTTTTGGAGCTTAAAGCAAGCGGTGTTGCGGTTAAGCTTAAACAGTGCATTAAAGAAATTATAGGGTATATGATTGATGACTACAACAGAAAACACGGCACTGAGTATGATTCATCTATGGTTAAGGTTACTTTAAAGAGAAATGCTGTTACTAATGATTATGAAACAGTTGAGATGATTGAAAAGTCAAAGGGTATTTTAAGTGATGAAACACTTTTGAGCATGCATCCGTTTGTTGATGAGATATCTATGGAAGAAGATGCCGTTGCTGAAAATGAGGCTGAAAACAAAACTGCGGAAGCAGAAAAATAAAAAAATGGGCGGGAGGAGGGTATTTTATTTAAGGAGGTGAAAGAGTATGGAAAAGTATAAATGGCTTGAGGATTTATTTGAAAGCTGTGAAAGCAAAGATGAGCTTTTTGATACTATCTGCGAGTATATTGACGAAAATTATTCTTTAATTGATGAAGAAAGTGAGACGGTTTCAAAAAGTGAGTATGATTCTATAGTATCCAAATACGAAAAAGAAATCAGCGACTTAAAGGAAAGTTTTGAAAACGAAAAGGCTCAGGCGCTTATTGAAAAGGATATTATAGAGCAGGGAGGCAGAAATGCCAGAGCAATAATGGCGCTTTTAAGTGATGAGGACATTATAAAGGACGAAAGCGGCCGAATTACAGGCGTTGATGTGGCAAGGATTAAAGAAAGTGCTCCGTATCTTTTTAAAGACATGACTGAGAAAGTTGAAGGTACAGGCGCTGTAAGGGAAAAAAGAAAAAAATCAGACAGACAGTTTATGGAAAGTGCCATGCGCGCCGCAGGCATAAGAAAATAAAAGGAGGTTATTAAATGGCCAATACTATTGAGTACGCATCTAAATTTTTACCTATTGTTGATGAGATTTACAAGGCTGAATCCGTGACGGAAAGTCTTGATACAAGCACTATGGCGGATTTTTCGGGAGCTAATGAAATTAAGGTTCTTAAAGTTTCGACTACCGGACTTGGTACATATTCCAGAGCAAACGGTTATCCTAAAGGTGACATTACTGCTTCATGGGAGACTATGAAGCTTACTCAGGAAAGAGGAAAAGAGATTTCCATTGACCGAATGGATGATGAGGAAACATTGGGAATGGTTTTTGGTACTGTTACTGGCAATTTTATGAGAGAGTGGGTTATTCCTGAGCTTGACGCATACAGATTTGCAAAATATGCTTCTGCATCTGGTATCACATCAAATGAGGAAACTTTGACTAAAGACAGCATTATTGATGCTATTGACAAGGCGGCTATGGCTTTAGACGAAAACGAAGTGCCTTTAGAAGGCAGGGTTTTATTTGTTAACAGTGATTTAAAGCCTGTGCTTAATGCGGCATTAACAAGACAGTGGACAAACGAGGAAGAAGCTAATACTGTTATTAACAGATATAACAACATGAATGTTATATATGTTCCTAAGACAAGATTTTATACTAAGATTAAGCTTAATGACGGTACTGAAAGCTGGGGATTTGCAAAGGATGCTGAAGGAAAAGAAATTAATTTTATGATGATGTATCCGCAGTCTGTTGTTCAGGCTAAAAAATTTGTTATGCCTAAGATTTTCTCTCCTGACGAAAATCAGAAGCTTGACGCATGGCTTTTCCAGTTCAGACTTTATCATGATGCTTTTGTTTATGAAAACAAAGTAAAAGGTATTTATTTAAGCAGCCGTGCGGGGGAATGATAATTGGAAAAAGATGCGCTGATTGAAAAAATCAAAGAAATTTGCGGTGAGGAAGAGATAACGGCGGCTTTGGAACAGTCTGCTGTCAGTGCCATAAGCATTGCTAAGAATTACTGCGGGATAGATGAGATACCGGAAGGACTTGAAAGTACGGTTATTGACATTGCTGTTGATATTTTCAAAAGCGGACAATACGGCGGGGCAGACGAAACGGGAAGGCTTAAAAGTATTACAGAAGGTGACATATCAATGTCTTTTGGAGATACATTATTTGAGCAGTATGGTTTAAGCAGTATAAAAAATTATGAAAAAAGAATGATTCCCTTTAGGAGAATAAAATGGAGTTAAACAGGTTACAAAATAAGGCTGAAGCATTATTTACTGACAGGTGTGACATTAAGAGATACAAATTTGAAAAACAGGAAAACGGCATTACAGAAACTGTGATGAGTGATATTTATAATGATGTAATGTGCAGAGTAAGTTATATAACAAGCGGACCAAATGAAGAAACACTCACAGCATGGAAAACAGAGCTTAAAATTAAAATATTCCTCCCTATTGAATATAAAATTGAAAGCGGCGATGTTTTTATAATTTATAAAAACGGCGAAAGCAAATGTTTTAAAGCTTCATCACAGAGCAGGGTATATTCATTTCATCAGGAAATTGAAGCTGTAATTTGTAACGGAAACCCCTAAAGAGGTGAGAGCTTGGAAGAAAAAATTAGAAATGGAATTGCCAAAGCTTTATTAAATGAGTTTGGTGATGAATACAGTATTTATACGCAAAGTATTGAGCAGGGTTTAAAAAGGCCTTGTTTTTTTATTCTCCACAAAAGCACCAGGTATGATTTTCTGCCTATGAACAGGTGCATTGCTTATTATGAGTTTGATGTGGAGCTGATTGTTAATGAGAAGCTAAACCAAGGAATAAACGAATTTGCTCAAAGGATATTTAATGCGGTTAAAACAGTGGACTGCTCTGACGGTATGGTAAATGCTTTTGATTTACAGCTGGAAAATGGAGAAGGGAAATACAGAATAAAGGCTGTTTACTGTATGAGCGGAAAGTTCGGCGAAAACAGCTATGAATTAATGGAAAAACTTGATATTAACAAAGGAGAGTGAAAGAATTGGCATTAGGAGGCGGAAACTTTTTAACTCAGAACAAGGTGCTTCCAGGAAGCTATATTAATTTTGTAAGTGCCTCAAGCTCTAACGCCAACATCAGCGACAGAGGATATGCGGCTATTGCCTGTGAGATGGACTGGGGCAAAGAAAATGAGATTTTTGCTGTAACTGCTGAGGAGTTTATGACTGACAGTATGAGCATATTTGGATTTGCCTACACAAGCGACAAGCTTAAAGGAATGAGAGATATTTTTATCAATGCCAATACAGTTTATTTTTACAGGCTTAACAAAGGAGTTCAGGCTGAGTGTGATTTAGGTAAAGCCAGATACGGCGGTATAAGAGGCAATGATATTTCGATTTCAGTTACTGAAAACGAGGGACAGTATTTAGTTGAAACAAGCATTGACGGTACTGTTGCAGACAGCCAGAATGTTTCAGATGCAGCAGATTTACAGGACAATGAATTTATTATTTTCAACAAAGAAGCTATACTTACACCTACAGGAAAAATGAGTTTATCAGGCGGTGACAATGGGCAAACAAGTGAGTCAGCTCATCAGGAGTTTTTAGACAAACTCGAAAGTATCAGTTTTAATGCTCTTGGATGTTTAAGTGATGACGAAACAATTAAAAAGCTCTATGCACAGTATACCCAGACAATGCGCGACACTTATGGTGTTAAGTTCCAGACAATTATTCACGATTATGATGCTGGATATGAAGGTGTTATTAATGTGGCTAATGATGCTACTGACAGTGAAGATGAAAAATTTGGTCTTGTTTGGTGGGTTACAGGGGCTTGTGCCGGATGTAATATAAATGAGAGTTTGACAAACAAGCTTTATGACGGGGAATATGGCGTTTTTACCGAATATAAGCAGAGTCAGCTTGAAGAAGGAATAGAAAACGGCTGCTTTATGCTGCACAAAAACGGAGATGACATAAGGGTACTTGATGACATAAACTCATTTACTGAGTTTATGGACGGAAAGGACAAAAATTTTAGTGAAAACCAGGTTATAAGGCTTCTTGACCAGATAGGAAATGACATTGCCGTTATGTTTAACACATATTATTTAGGAAAAGTGCAGAACAATGCGGCAGGGCGCACAGCGTTTTGGAATGACATTGTTACATACAACAGAGAGTTATTAAAGCTTAATGTGATTGAAGATTTTGAGGCTGATGATGTAATAGTTGAGCTTGGAAATGACAAAAAAACAGTTTGTGTTACTAACCCTGTAACACCTGTATGTGCTATGGCTAAGCTTTACATGACAGTTATTATTTATTAAAAGGCAGGAGGTGAGATAACATGAGCCAGATAATGAATGCAAAAGACGCTATTTGCGCGTCTATGGCGGAATGCTATGTTACTATAGACAAAAAAAGATATAATTTTATGCAGGCCATAAACCTTGAGGCCGAAATGAAGAAAACAAAGCAGGAAGTGCCTATACTTGGCAAAACTGGAAAAGGCAACAAAGCTACAGGCTGGAGCGGAGTTGGCAAGGCAACTTTTCATTACAACAGTTCTGTTTTCAGAGAGCTCCTTTACAAGTTTAAAGAAAAAGGCGAGGACATGTATTTTGACATACAGGTTACAAACGAAGACCCTACAAGCGATGTTGGAAGGCAGACGGTTATTCTTAAAGACTGCAACCTTGACGGCGGAGTTATTGCCAAATTTGATGCTACTGCCAAGTTCCTTGATGAGGAGTACAGCTTTACATTTGAGGATTGGGAGATGCCGGAAAAATTTACGTCTCTTGAAGGAATGTAAAGAATATTAAACATTTAAAATGAATTTATTATTATAACGCTTCGGTATGCGGAGCTTTTTTTACGGATAAAACCCTGTTTTACAGGGGGTTATCCGTTTTTATATTTATTAGGAAGTCTAATTTAGGAGGGCAATATGGAACTGGATATATTTTTAAACAGAAATAAAATAAAAAAGGACAATGTTTTTTATGCCGCAAGCAATGATTTTATTCTTAACGGGAAGCCTGTTATGTGGGAGATGCGCTCACTAAGCGGTAGCGAGGAAGAAAAGATTAGGGATATGTGTGTTAAGCGTGTGCCTAAGAAAAATGGAGGATACGCAGAGGAATTTGACTATAGCCGATATTTAGGGAAAATGGCAGCTGCATCTACTGTATATCCTGACCTTTTTGATGAGGAGCTTCAAAACAGCTATGGAGTTTGGGGTGAAGACGCACTGCTTAAAGAAATGCTTTCAGCTGGGGAATATATTGCATATATTAAGAAGGTTAAGGAAGTTAACGGCCTGGATTTAGCTGTTCAGGATTTAATTGAAGAAGCAAAAAACTGATTAAGGAGGGCAGTTTTGACGCTGTTTATGCGTATATTGCTCTCCTTAGATTTGGAAAGTTTCCTTCTGAATTTATGGCTTTATCAAGAGAAGAAAAAGCATTTATCGCAGCTTGTTTGGATTTTGAGGAGCAGAAAAGAAAGGACAGTGGGGTTTAAGGTGTATTCGGTATACATTGATAATATTCTTCTCCCGGTAACACCGGAAAAAATTACATGGTCTTACAAAGGACAGAATGATACAGTTAACCTTATTAATATGGAAGAAATAAGCAGAGTAAGAACGCCGGGACTTATGGAATACAGTTTTAAAGCTTTACTGCCGGGAGGTGATGTGCCGTATGCAAGATATCTGACAAGCTTTAAAGAGCCTTTTGTTTACATTTATGAATTAGAGCAGATTATAAACGAGCAGAAAGCTGTTATGTTTTACATAATAAGAGAAAAATTGCCTTACAAAAGAGTGGGGTTTACTACTAAAAAGCTTGTTACAATTGAATCCATTAACGTATTGGAAGAGGCATCAGAAGGGCTTGATGTTATTTTAGACATCAAGCTTAAAGAATACAAAACGGCACAGAGCACAAATATAACCGGCGGAATTATTACTTCTGAAACAAACAGACAGAGCACCAAGGAAATTGCCAAAACATATGTTGTTAAAGAAGGAGATAATTTGTGGAACATATGCAAAAGTCAGCTGAATGATGGTTCTAAATGCTATGATATTGCGAAGATTAACGGTATCAGCAATCCTTCACTTATTTATGCGGGGCAGGTGATAAGGTTTGAGTAGTATTTATATGAAAATAACCAACTCAAGTGACAAAAACACTTATGTTCCGGTGTTGGAAGGCGAATTATATATTGAAACATACAGAAGCTCAATGCCGTCTAAAGCGGTATTTAATGTTATAAAAGATAATATTATTGATTTTTCTGAAGGGTCTGCCGTTGAGATTTATGCTGACAATGTTCCAGTTTTTTTTGGATATGTTTTTATAAAAAAGAGAGACAAAAACGGCATTATATCCGTTACAGCTTATGATCAGCTTAGGTATCTTAAAAACAAGGCTACATATAACTTTAACGGATATACGGTTTCGGGAATTATTAAGCAGATTGCGGCAGACTACAAGATTAACTGCGGAAATATTGAAGAAAGCGGTTTTGTTATAAGCAATATGACATCAGATGAAAAAACATTATTTGATATTATTCAGTCTTCTATTGATACTACTTATTTAAGCACAGGAAGGCTGTATGTTTTATATGATGATTTTGGTAAATTAAGTTTAAAAAGAGCTGAAAACATGGGTGTTGATTATATTGTTAAAGATGATACAGCCGAGAATTTCAGTTATACATCTTCTATTGACAGCAATACATATAACCAGATTAGGCTGACTTTAAAGGGTAAAAAAGGAATTGTTCAGGAGTATTTTAAGAAAAACGAAGAGTCGGTATCAAGATGGGGAGTTTTACAGTACACTGGAAGCATTGAAGAAGGCGAAGACGGAAACACAAAAGCACTGAGTATATTAAATACTCACAGCAAGGCTCAGAGGAGTTTAAGCATATCCGGAGCATTTGGTGATTTAAATGTAAGGGCAGGTTCTGTTATTTATGTTAGAACTGATAAAACTGGAGATATTGCCATTGATGAAGCTATGACTGTTGAATCATGCAGGCACAGGTTTAAAAACGGTGTGCATACTATGGATTTATCCCTTAGAGGCGGGCTTATAAACAGTTAAGGCGGTGGTAGCTTGAAAGACTTATTAAAAGAATTTTTTGATGATTTAGCTGTGCAGAAAGCGGTTTTGGAATATTTAACAGGTATTTTAGGCAGTGAGTCTTATTTAAATATGATTTTTGGATATTCTGACAATTTTATTGAAAATCTAAAGGAAAACAGTGGAAACAGTGAATTTGGAAGTATTGAAAAGGGATATGAAACAAATAAGTCAGGCACTGGAAAAGTACAAATTAAATATTTTGAAGGCATAAGGAATACTGATGAAAGCGGAACAGGCAAGGCATACGGGTATTACGGAGAAAAAAACACAGAGAAATTAAATAAAACGGCGGGCTGGTTAAATATATTAAATGACAGCAGAATTTTATATACTGACAATGAGTTTATTAATAATATTTTTGAGTATAGGGATTTTATTACTGACAGCCAAAGCTTTATTAAACATACAAAGCATACAGAAAACAGATATATATCAGAGTTTGACAATATATTTAATTACAAGAAAGAAAATGAGTTATACGAAGAAGAATTAAATGAGTATGGAAGTATTCTAAATAATAATTCTTATTTTGACATGAGTTATATTAACGGCATTACTGAAAAAACCATCAAAGAAAATATAATAAATGCCTCGGATATAATTAGCTATAACTTTGGGGAAAAAGAAAACTATTTTGGACTAATAGATAAAACAATCAGTCCAAATAGGCAGGAAGTTTATGAGAAAAAATTAACCGACAATGGAAATAATGTTAGTATTACGCTTAATAATTACTCAAATATAAGCAGTAAGGCTGATGAAGAAAGTATTATAGACTCTATTACAAAAAGAATAATTGAATATGCTCAGTCAGGTGCTGAAGGAGTACATATTTAAGGAGGCGGGTTTTATTACTGGTGAATTAATTAATGCGCTTAAAAAAATAGCTGTTGATGCCAATGAAGCATCGGATCCTGTAAGGCTGATGTTTGGAATTGTAACAAAAACTGAACCGCTTACTATTATGGTTGATCAAAGGCTTATTTTAGATGAAAGCAAAATAGTGTTATGTTCCAGTGTAGTTGAAAGAACTGTTAAAGAAACTTTTAATATGGATACTGAAAGCACTAACAGCTATACATTACATAGCCACAGAATAACTGGGCAGAAGAGTGTTACTTTAAACTTTGGACTTAAAGAAGGCGAAAAAGTTATACTTTTAAGAATGCAGGGAGGACAGAGCTTTTTAGTTTTAGACAGGGTGGTGGAATAAATGGTTCCTGAATTCGACTCTTTATCAGGCAGTACTGAAAACAGCAAAAAAATTACTAAAACATATTGCCTTGATTTTGACAGCAAAACAATTATAGGGCATGTTGATGGCAGAAAAGCTATAGAACAGGCTATAAGAAAAATTTTGGATACTAAAAGGTATGCTTTTGAGATTTATGACTGGAATTATGGTTCGCAGATAAGTGAACTGATTGGAACTAATATGCTTACTGCTCAAATGCTTATTGAGGAGTACATTGAGGATGCACTTCTTACTGATGACAGGATAGAGAGAATAGAAAATTTTACTATCGAAAAAGAAATGAACAAAATGAGTATTAAATTTGACGCAGTTACAAATTTAGGCATTATATCAGTTGAAACGGAGGCGGATATATAGTGTATGAAAATTTCACTTATGAAAGTTTATTAAACGAAAAATTAAAGCTTGTTGATGACACCATTGATAAAAGACAGGGGAGCATTATATTTGATACTTTAGCACCAAACAGTGCGGAGAGTGTTCAAATGTATATTAACATGAATATGCTTATGGACAGAACATTTGCTGATACTGCTACAGGTGAAGACCTTGACCGGAGAGTTTGGGAAAGAAATATTACAAGAAACAGCGCTACATGTGCTCAGGTGAAAGCTGTTTTTACCGGAGAAAATGATGTTTATATTAACAGCGTTAACATTGGTGACAGATTCAGCGGTGGGGGGAATGATTATACTGTTATTGAAAAAATATCTGACGGTTGTTTCAAGCTGATGTGTGAAAAGGCCGGAGAATCAGGAAATTTATATAAAGGAACAATACTTCCGGTTGAATATGTTGAGGGATTATTAAAAGCTGAAATTACTGATATTATTGTTTATGGTGAAGAAGAAGAAAGTGATGAGAGTTTAAGAAACAGATATTTCAGCAGTTTTGAGACAAAAGCTTTTGGCGGAAATATTGAGGACTACAAGAAGCTTTTTAAAAGCATTGAAGGTGTGGGCGGATGCAAGGTATATCCGGCTTATTATGGAGGTGGAACTGTTAGGGTTGTAATACTTAACAATGGATTTAATACGCCTGAAGGCACATTGGTTGAGGATGTGCAGGAATATGTAGATCCACAGCCTAAGGGCAGCGGAATTGGTGCTGTGCCTATAGGTCATAATGTTACCGTTGAAGCCGCTGGTGTTGTAACAGTAAATATCTCTTTTACACTGACAATTGATGAAGGATATGATAAGGAGTTTATAGAAAGCCTGGCAAAAGATAAAATTGAGGAGTATTTTTCTGAACTGCGTGAAAGCTGGGAAAATGAGAACAGCATTACAGTTAGAAGAAGCAGGATAGAAATGAAAGTACTGGAAGTTGAAGGAGTTATTGATATTGAAGATATTTTATTAAATGACAGCACAGAGAATATTATTATTGATTCTGATAAAATTCCTGTTTTAGGGACGGTGAATAATATATGAAAGAATATATTAAATATTTGCCTGAATTTTTGAAGGATTTTAAAGAAATTACATGTATTGACAAAGTCGAAAACCAAGTATTAAATGATGAATGGCAGAGATTTCATAATATAGAACAAAATCAATGGATTAAAACTGCTGACGATGAAGGTTTAAAAAGATATGAGAAAATGCTTGGGTTAAGCGGCGGCGGAAATAGTTTAGATATACGGCGCTCGTCTGTTTTGATTAAATATAACAATAATTTTATTTATACTTATTATATGTTTAAAAACTATTTAAGCAATATTTGCGGTGAAGGAAACTATGATTTTGAGGTCGATTATAATGAATATACAGTTTATATAAAACTTGGACTAAATGTAAAATTTTTATACAATACTGTAGAAAGCCATGCAAGATTTATTATACCGGCAAATATGGTTATAAACATTAAGCTTAAATTTAACAAGCATACTACTTTAACAAAAATGACGCATAGCAACCTTTCAGCTTATACACATGACACCATTAGAAATACTGAATTAAAATAAAAAAACGCCGTTTAAAACGGCGTTAATATGTGCGCGACATGATTCGAACACGCGGCCTTCTGATCCGTAGTCAGACGCTCTATCCAGCTGAGCTACGCGCACATATATTTTCAAAGCATTATCTATTATAATTAGTATAATATGATTTGTCAAGACAAATTTTGGACAAATAGGCGAACAATAATTTAAAAATGGGATTTTACAAAATTTTTAATTGAATTTACGGCTCTTTAGTTTATAATTTAATTATAAATTACAAGTGAAGGAGTTGATTTAATGGCTGCTAATGTACCGACACCGCATATTGATGCTGCTTTAGGGGATATTGCCGAGTCAGTATTATTACCGGGAGATCCTTTGAGAGCAAAATTTATTGCTGAAAACTATTTAGAAGATATCAAGCAGTTTAATTTTACCAGAAATATGTTTGGTTTTACTGGGTATTACAATAAAAAGAGAGTTTCTGTTATGGGAAGCGGTATGGGATGCCCGTCTATGGGAATTTATTCTCACGAGCTTATATTTAATTATGGATGCAAAAATCTTATTAGAGTTGGAACTGCCGGAAGCATAAATTATGATGTTAATGTACGTGATGTAGTTATTGCCATGGGGGCATGTACAAATTCAAACTATGTAAAGCAGTTTGCACTGCCTGGGGATTTTTCGTGTATATGCAGTTATAAACTGCTTAAAAAAGCTGTTGAGTCAGCTGAGAATAAAAAAGTTAATTATCATGTTGGAAATGTTTTAAGCGAAGATATGTTTTATTCTTTGGATACTTTGGAAAAAGCAAAAAAATGGGGCAGTATGGGTGTGCTTGCTATTGAAATGGAAATAGCGGCATTATATGCCAATGCAGCAGCCGGAGGAGCAAATGCTTTGGGAATATTAACTATATCAGATTCTATTTTAACAGGCGAAGAAACAACAGCTTCTGAAAGAGAAAAGACATTTACTGATATGATGGAAATTGCATTGAGTATAATTTAATTGATTAAAGCTGTTTCAGGCATCTGTTTGGAAACTGAGTAGCTGTAAAAACGGTGCAGGGAGTCTGTGTGAGAGAAAATTTGCAAAATATTTTAAATATCAGCTTATGAATTAATAAAAAAGCGCTTTTTGTGTTTTACCGGTCAAACACAAAAAGCGCAGTTTTTATTTTAAGATGTTTTAAGTTTGGATTAGAAGTCTATTTCTTTATCATAGAAGCATGCGGTAAGGAGTTTTTCCATTTCTTCCTGAGTAGGGATACGTGGGTTTGAACCTGTGCATGCGTCGCTTATAGCAAGGGCTGCTACATCTTTAAGTTTTGAGTTAAACTCTGCCTCATCGATAATTCCGCCTTCGTATTCTTTGATACATGCAGGAATTTCAAGAGATTTATTCATATTTCTGATTTCGGCAATTAAAGCATCAACAAGAGCCTCTGTTGAGTCGCCTTTAAGGCCGATAAATTCAGCAATCTGAGCATATCTTTCTGCTGCTTCTGAATTTTTGCTGTTGTATTTAATTACTTTTGGAAGGTACATTGCGTTTGCACATCCATGAACGATATGTCCGCCTGAGAAAGCTGCGCCTGTTTTATGAGCCATTGAGTGAACGATACCTAAAAGTGCGTTTGAAAATGCCATACCGGCAAGGCACTGTGCATTGTGCATATTTTCTCTTGCTGTTTTATCGCCGTCAAATGATTTTTTAAGGTCATTATGTATCATTTTAATTGCATGAAGGGCAAGAGGGTCTGTAAAGTCATTATGAAGTGTTGAAACATAAGCCTCAATAGCATGTGTAAGAGCATCCATACCTGTATGTGCTGTGAGCTTTTTAGGCATTGTTTCAGCAAGAACAGGGTCTACAATGGCAACATCAGGTGTAATATTGAAATCTGCTAAAGGATATTTAATACCTTTGGCATAGTCTGTAATTACAGAGAAAGCTGTAACCTCTGTTGCTGTTCCTGAAGTTGAGGAGATGGCGCAGAATTTAGCTTTTGTACGGAGTGTAGGGAAGTTAAAAGGTGTAATAAGGTCTTCAAATGTTGTTTCTGGGTATTCATAAAAAGCCCACATTGCTTTAGCTGCATCGATAGGTGAACCGCCGCCCATTGCTACTATCCAGTCTGGCTGGAATTTTCTCATAGCTTCGGCACCCTTCATTACTGTTTCAACAGATGGGTCTGGCTCTACGCCTTCAAATAATTCAACTTCCATACCAGCTTCTTTTAAATATTCAACAGCTTTATCAAGAAAGCCAAATCTTTTCATTGAGCCGCCGCCTACTACTACAATAGCTTTTTTGCCAGTAAGAGTTTTTAATGACTCCATTGCGCCAGCTCCGAAATAAATATCTCTTGGTAATGTAAATCTTGCCATTGGTATTCCCCCTTAGAACTAATGATAAAATTATTGTGAAATAAGAATGCGTTAATTAATAGCGCAATTAAATTGAATAATTATGAAAGAGGTATAATGAATAAAAATAATTTTGCCATAAAACGCAAATCTTAAATTATTATAACATAAATAGGCAGCAAGTCAATAAAAATGTTTTAAATTTAACATCTTTAAACTGATAAAATCATTTGTTTTTAATATAAATTGATATGTCGAGATTTTTTATACTAAATATTGTGCGAAAATAAAATAATTTGACTGTATATAGTTTGATTTGTTTTGTGATATAAAAACAAATCGAAATTTTAGCTGACATATATTTAACATAAATTAAAAAATATTATCATTAATTTATCTCTATTTTTTAAAGACTATTTTATTAGAGTTAGACAAATTAAAAAAACCGCCGAATTTATCGGCGGCTTTTTGAGTTTATTTAATTAAACCTTCTGCTTCAAGTGTATTTTGGAAATTTCTGTAAGCTATGCTTGTATTTACTCTATCTTTATAAATAGGAGCATTATCAACAGCTTTTAATACAGGATTGAAAGTTCTATTTGCAAGTGCTTTTGTTTCTACAATTTCTCTCATAACTTCTTTTTCATCAGCATATTTGAAGTTAATCTTCATAGCGTTAGCTACTGCTGAAATTGCGTTTATATTTGTTTGCGCCATTGGCTTAACAGCTGCTTTTACTGAGTTAACAGCACCGTCCATGCTTATAACTGTTCCGTTTGATTCTGCAAGAGATACAAGCGGAAGAACTACATCAGCTTTATTTGCTGTTTCTGTAAGGTACATATCAGCTACTGCTAAAAATTCCATAGAGTCTGTGTTAAGCTCAGCTGGGTCTTCGCCTATTACAAAGAGTGCTTTAATTGTACCGTTTTCTATATTTTCTTTAACATCGCAAACTGGTGTAATGCCTAAATCAACAAGACCCTGTGAGTTAGCATTTGCTTTAATCTGAATTATACCGTTACGAGGTGAGCCTATATGTCCGCTTAAAACGGCTATATCTGCTGCGGCCTTTGATGCTTCATAGGTTGTATTGAACTGGTCAATTATAACAACAGCTTTTTTATTCTTAGCATCAAGAAGCATTGAAGCAGCTTTTTCGGCTTCTTCTGTTACGGTTATGCCGTTTAATGATGTGTTAAGCTCCTCAAGGCCTTCTGCTTTAGCACCTTTATCACAAAGTGCTTTAAGTATAGCTTTAAGGTTTTCTGTTGACTCGGAATTAATATATAAATCGGCTTCCTGAGCTTCCTGTGATTCAGGCTTGTTATTAACAACTATAAGCTTAGCACCGCGTTTTACAGCCTGACGTATTTTAACACCAAATGCGGCATGGTCGTTCATAATGTCTGTACCTATAAGCATTATAACATTAGTTGAAAGAATTTCATCTTTAGCGCATGTTGAGAAGTCAGAGCCTATAACTTCTTTTACGCCGTTTTTGGTGTAGTTAAAGCTGAATACAGTTCCGGCTTTTGCTACTGTTTCGGCATACTTTTTAGCAAGATAAATTTCCTCTGTTGTAAGCTTATCGGAATTGGCAACGGCTGTTGCTTTTTTGCCGTATCTAACAGCATTTCCCTGCTTTTTCTTTGCAATGTATATAGCTGCTT
>CALWHR010000173.1 GCA_944380455.1 uncultured Clostridia bacterium | reverse complement strand
TCCGTCTGCTGTTAACCTTCAGCCTTGGTATTTTGTAGTTTGCCGTTCCGACAAGGCTCTTAAAGACCTTAACGATATAATGGGAGGTTCTATATTCGGCCTTACAAAGGTACTTAATAATCGTTTTAAGTCTAACCCGGATGTTATAGAGGAAACTGTTAATTTTGTAAAGAGCATGGGCGGTGCAAAAACAGTTATACTTACATTCCTTCAGCAGGAGGAGTATGACGAGTATACAGCGGCTGTTGAAAGTGCCGCTGCTGCTATGCAAAATATAGTTCTTACAGCATATTCAAAGGGTATATCTTCATGCTGGCTTACAGCGCCGCTTCATGTTGAAAAAGAGCTTAGAGAGCGTTTTGCCCCAGGAAAAGGCCGTCTTCTGGCGGCGATAACTCTTGGCTACAGCGATTTAAAGCCAAAAGCACCACGAAGAAAAGACGGAAGATTTGTAATTGTATAAAAAATACATTAAGGCAGGGGACTACCTCTGCCTTTTAATTTTATGGCGGTGATATTGTGATTTACGGAACAGGGGCCGACATTGTGGAAATTAAAAGAATAGAAAAAGCTTTAAATAAAGAAAGCTTTATTAAAAAATGCTTTACGGGAAATGAATTAATTTATTTAAGCTCAAAAAATTTCAGTCCGGAAACTGCAGCAGGAATATTTGCTGCAAAAGAAGCCGTAAGCAAGGCTTTAGGTACAGGATTTAGGGGGTTTATGCCTCAGGATTTGGAAATACTTCATAATGAGTTTTTTAGGCCTTATGTAAATCTTTTGCCAAAGGCTAAAAAAATAGCTGCTGATTTAGGTGTAAATAATATTAATATAAGTATTTCACACTGCAAAGATTATGCTTTGGCTTTTGCTGTTGCTGAAAAAGATATTTAAGGGAGGTAAGGCTTATGAAAATAGCACTTGGTTCTCAAATGAGGGAAATGGACAGGCGTTCTATAGAGGAATACGGTATACCCGGAATTGTTTTAATGGAAAACGCTTCTGCGGCAGTTGCCGAAAAGTGCGCTGAAAGACTTAACAAAATAAATGGCAAAACAGCTGTTTTTGTCTGCGGCGGCGGAAATAATGGCGGTGACGGTTTTGCTGCGGCTAGGCTTTTAACACTTAAAGGATATAGCAGTATTATTTACTTCATGGGTAAAGAAGAAAAGCTCAAAGGTGACGCCCTTATTAACTACAATGTTGCTAAAAAAATGGGTATTTGTATTGAAAAGGACATAAACAAAGCTGATGAATTGTTTAAAATAGCTGATGTTTTGGTAGATGCTGTATTCGGCACAGGCTTTTCAGGCGAGCCGAGGAGTGATGCTGCTGAGGTTATAAATAAAATAAACAGCAGTGGAAAATATGTTATAAGTGTTGATATAGCTTCCGGTGTTGACTCCGAAACAGGCCATGTTTCACAGGCTTGCGTAAATGCCAACGAAACAGTTTCGTTTTGTATGGCAAAAGTGGGGAATATGCTTTATCCTGGAGCCGAAAAATGCGGCAAATTAACGGTTGCCAATATTTCAATACCTAATGCAGTAAAAGAAAGCATGGATATAAAGATTAATGCCCTTGATTTGAACGAAGCCAAAGAAATTCTGCCTAAAAGAAAAAGCAGAAGCAATAAAGGAACATACGGAAAGCTTTTTGTTATGGCAGGCTCAAAAGCTATGGGCGGAGCGGCGTATTTATGCTCAAAATCGGCTTACAGGGCAGGCTGCGGCCTTGTTTATGCCTGTGTGCCTAATGAATGTCTCAGCATGATTCAAAGTTTACTGCCGGAAGCCGTTGCAAAACCTCTTATAAGTGACAATGGTACTTTGTTTGCTAAAAGCTTTGAACAAATAGAAAATGAAATTTCTAATGCTAAAGCCATTGCAATAGGTCCGGGTTTGGGAAGCGGAGAAGACGTTAAAGAATTTGTTAAAAATATACTTTTAAATGCACAGTGCAGTGTTGTTATAGACGCTGACGCTTTAAATGCTATTGCAGACGAACCGGAAATACTGCTTAAAATGAAAAAAGTGCCTGTTATTACTCCGCATCCGGGAGAAATGAGCAGGCTTACGGGAAAGAGTGTTAAAGAAATACTAAATGATACAATAAATACGGCCGTTGAATTTGCTGAAAAATACAATACGGTTGTTGTGCTTAAAGACGCCAGAACAATTATTGCTTCGCCTGGTGGCGATGTTTATATTAACTTAACTGGTAACAACGCTATGGCTAAAGGCGGAAGCGGCGATGTGCTAACAGGTATAACAGGCGCTATGCTCTGCCAAATGGATAACGCTTTTAAGGCAGCAGTTTTAAGCGTTTATATTCATGGTTTAGCCGGTGATTATGCCGCTGAAAAATTCGGCCACTACGGAGTTTTATCCGGTGAATTATGCAATATGGTAAGTGAAGTATTAAAAAATATGGAGTAATACTAAACGTGCTCTATGGCGTATAAATATATGGAACAAAGACGCATAGGAGCACCTTTAAATGAAAAAAATAATACACATTTTATTATTTATTCCTTTGACGGTGGCGCTTTTATGTTCCTGCGCCCTGTCACAAAAAAATGATACACCTATGGAGAAAATTCAGGAAAGACTTAACTCATTTTCGGCCTATTACTGCACAGCGGATTTAACAAGGTACAGCGAAAAAGGCGAGTCAAAATACGGCATTAAGCAGTATTATAAAATGAGCGGAGAGTACAGAATGGAAATGACATCACCTGATGAGGTAGCCGGTAATTTTACCGTTTATGACGGAAAAACAATATGCCAGTATAACCCAAGGGTTAAAGGCAAAATTGTTAAGGACGTACCTGAAAACCAGGCAAGAAACGAGTTATTTTTAGGCTGTTTTGTTAAAAACTATATGAACAGCGAGGAAGTGTCCATTGCTGTTGCAAACATTGACGAAAGCCGGTGTACCGTACTTGAAGCCGTTATACCGGGGAATAATAAATTTACTGCAACAGAAAAGCTTTGGATAGACAATGAAACTTTAAACCCTGTTAAACTTGTAATTTATGACTCTGACGGCGGCGAAAAGTATGTTATAGAATATAATGATTTTCAATACGACCCTCAGTTTGAGGACGGTATTTTCAGTATAGACATAAAATAAGTTCTGTTTATTTTTGAAGGGAGATTTTTAAATTGGGTTACAAAAGATTAGTTGCCGAAATTGACCTTGATGCTGTTGATTTTAATATCAAAAGCATTATTAAAAGGGTAGGCGGCAGAGCAAAAATAATAGGCACTGTTAAAGCCGACGCTTATGGCCATGGCGCTGTTGAAGTGGCGGAGGTTTTAGCTGAAAACGGTGTTGATATGTTTTCTGTAGCTATGACAGACGAAGGAATTAATTTAAGAAATAACGGAATTAAAGCGCCTGTACTTGTGCTTGGCTTAACGCCTCCGGAATATGTTAAGGAAGCTGTTGAGTATGACCTTATTCAGACTGTATCTGACTATAATACGGCTGAAGCAATATCAAAGGCAGCTAAAGAGCTTAATAAAAAAGCCGTTATACATATTAAAATAGATACAGGAATGGGAAGAATAGGCTTTAGGCCGGAAAAAGAATCTTTTGATGAAATAGAAAATATTTCAAAGCTTGATAACATTGAGATTAACGGCATATTCACTCATTTTTGCACCAGCGATGAGAAAGACAAAACTTTTACATATGTTCAAAAAGAAAAATTTGTTTATGCCGTTAAAGAGCTTGAAAAACGAGGAATTAATATTGCTCTTAAACATGCTTCGGCAAGTGCCGGGCTGATGGATTTTGATGATTTATTCTTTAATGCTGTAAGGCCGGGAATTATACTTTACGGCTATTATCCGTCAGATGATGTTATGAAAGACAGACTGCCTGTTAAGCCTGTTATGAGCCTTAAAAGCCGTGTAATGTTTATTAAAGACATAGAAAACGGTGATACAATAGGATACGGAAGAACATATAAAGCAAATGAAAAAAGAATTATTGCTACCATACCGGCAGGCTATGCCGACGGATACAACAGGCTTTTATCAAATAAAGGCTGTGTTCTTATAAACGGAAAAAGAGCACCTTTAAGAGGAAGAATATGTATGGATCAGTGCATGGCGGATATTACAGGAATTGAAGCTGAGCAGTGGGATGAGGCTGTGCTTATGGGAAAACAGGGAAACGAAGAAATAACAGCAGATGAAATAGCCAAAGAAATAGGGACTATAAGCTATGAAGTTCTCTGTATGATTTCAAAAAGAGTGCCGAGGGTTTATATTAAAAACGGCAAAATTCAAAAAGAAGTTAATTTTTTAGTGTAATAAGTGAATATACTTCGGGTTTGGCGGAAATAATTAAACCATACCCGAAGTGAGTTTTAAGAACGTACATAATAAATCTGATATTTAAGATATATCACACTTTCGGGCTTACTATGCGTCTTTAAAGACGGCGGAGTGTGGTTATTGTGATAGTTAAACGAGGAGATATTTTTTATGCCGATTTAAGCCCTGTTGTGGGCTCAGAGCAGGGCGGGATTAGGCCGGTTTTAATAATACAAAATGATGTAGGCAATAAATACAGCCCTACTGTAATTTGTGCTGCTGTAACATCACAGATTAATAAAGCAAAACTGCCTACCCATATTGAGCTTGACTGTAAGAAATACTCACTTTTGAAAAACTCAGTTGTGCTTTTAGAGCAGATAAGAACTATTGACAAAAAGCGGCTGAGGGAAAAAGTATCGCATTTAGACAGCGATATTATGGATGAAGTAAATAAGGCTCTTCTTGTAAGCCTTGGAATTTAATTAAAACAAAGCACCTGATATAATTTCAGGTGCTTTTGTATATTACGAATCAAAAACTTTGTAATATGACCACTGTATTAGCAGATTAATATCAGCCTTGAAACTGTCATCAATTTCATTAGCATACTTACAGTCTGAAAACATAACACTGCTGTCTGTTATAACAGGCATTTTACGCCTAAGCTCATTAGAATAATCATAAAACGGTGATATGTTATCAATGCCGGCAAGTTCAAGAGTGAGCGTACCTAAATAATTAGCGCTTAACCTGTTGTTTTCAGGAAGTGCAGCATTTTCTATTTTTTCTGCGAAATTTGTATGCTCTGCGGCTGCATCGTTTTCCCAAATTAAAAATGGTGTGCTATAGACATTCATCTGCTCCTCAATACTTCCGTTTGGGTTTATGTTGTAATCCAAAAGCTCAAAAAATTCCATACCGTTTGAAAATCCCGGTAAATGGTCACCAAAAAATACAAGTATTACAGGCTCATCAAGCTCTGACAAATAATCGGCAAGACGGCCTATTTCATAATCATTGTCTTTTATACCCATAAAATAACTGTTAAGCAAAGTTTCCTGTGACTGGGTTAATTCAACATCACAGTCAAACATTTTATCTACTTCGTTGTATTTTTCATCGTAAGGCCCGTGGTTTTCTATTGTAACACAGAACTCAAAAAGCGGATTGTCGCTGTTTTCAATATGTGACTGGAAATTTTCTATAATAGAATCAATGGCGTATTTGTCAGCTATGTATCCGCCTTTGTATTTTTCTTCACCCTGAAAACTGGACAGATGAATAAAGTTTTCAAAACCCATATATGGATAAACATTGGAACGGTTGTAAAACCATGAAAAACCCGGATGTATTGCCAAAGTGCTGTATCCTGTCTGCAAAAGCCTTGAAGGTATAGCATCTAACGACGTACGTATATAATTGTATGATATACCGTCTTTAACAAGGAATTTTGTAGGATATCCTGTAAGTACATCAAACTCGGTATTGCTTGTTCCGCCGCCGAAATTAGGTACAACTATATGTCCTGAAACTGCATTTTCGGAACTTGCAAGGCGTTTGAAATTTTCCATTGGGTCGGTGTAGTGTGAAAAATCAAAATGGCTGTTTTCACTTAAATCTGAAAATGCTTCGCCCATAACCATAATTATATGCGGTACTTCTTCACTGCCGTACTGCTCAATCTCATAATCTTCTTCGGCCGCGATAAAATATGAATTGCTGTAGCCGGCAGGCTTTTCAATACGCATGGAATTAAGCTTATATATAAAGCTGTATACAAAACCTTTTGATGAATACTGGTTTACATCAAAATAAATATTGCCTTCTACCGGAAAACTGTCGTAAAGTGAATCACTGGAATAAGCGGTAAAATTAAGCACAGCACTTAAAAGTACAGTTATTGCAGCAATTATTACTCTTATGGAAATACGTATTTTTTTAGTTTTAAAAAATAGAAAGGTAATTACAAGAACTGCTAAAAATACGGCTATTATAAAACTGTAGATGATAAGCTTATCAGGCGGAAAGTTTTTAACAATGCCGAAAGCCTCAGAAAAGAGAGATAAATCACTTGGTATAAATGGATCCTGCCTTAAAACTACTTTTTCGCGGTTAACTACAGAACCGATTATAAATACCGCTCCGGTAAGGGCAGAAGAAAATAAAGCGTTGTTTGTTGCTGAAAATACAAAAATAATCATTAATGCTGAAGGAAAAACATTAAGAAGCAGCAAAAGCTTGGAATCAGTCATTAATTTAAAGCTGGTTTTAAAAGAACTAGGATCAGCCATAATAACTGCTATGTTTATTGTTATTATGGCTGCAATCATAATTAATACTGAAATACCAACAGGTATTTCTAACTTTTTAGAATTAACAGCCTGCAAAAATTTTCTCATTTATATCACCTTAATAAATAATCGCATTTTCTTTATATTTAAAACAATTTTTTTAAATCCTTAACATATTATTACAAATTTATGAATTAGTAAAGAATTATGTTAAAAAATTTAGTATATATTTAAACGTATTTTTACATTTGGTTTAATTTAGTGAATATAATATTATGAATATTTTGTAAAAAAAAGCAGGATAGATAAAAGTAGAGTTGTGTAAAGGAATAAATTTTGATATAATGACACAGGTAAATGTGATTTTGCTGATACTATAGTTTATGGAACGGAGTTTTAAAATGGCTAAACGAAAAAGGAAGGCACGCAGAAAAAATTTTGTATTGCAGTTTTTTAAAATAGTTTTTTCTATGGTTTTAATATTTATTGTCTTTGCAGGTGCAAGTATATTTGCATATACGAAAATAGCAAAAAATAATAATCAAAATAATGAAAATCAGGAAAGTGTTGGCGGAAGCGAAATTTCGCTTTTAGACTCCCTTACAGGTAAAAATATAACTTTAAATGTTGCAGTAATGGGTGTTGACGTTGAAGGAACAAGAACCGATGTGCTTTTTGTAGTTCATTTCGACAGCAAAAGCGGAAAGCTTGGGCTTATGTCTATACCAAGGGATTCTCGTGTTAAAATAACAAATGAGCTTAATGATTACCTTACTGAGAACGGAAAATATATTCCAAGCGGAGGTATTTGTAAGATAAATGAAGTACATGCTTATGCCGGAAGCGAAAAGGGAGATTATTTTACTGTTTTGCAGCTTGAAGAGCTTTTGGGAATACACATAGACAACTATGTTAAGGTTACTACTGAAGGTTTCAGAAACATAGTAGATGCTATTGGCGGCGTAGATGTGGAAGTTCCGCAGGCAATGCATTATGAAGACCCTTATCAGGATTTGTATATTCATTTGGAAGAAGGCATGCAGCACCTTGACGGAGATAAGGCAGAGCAGCTGGTAAGATTCAGAAAATATCCAGAAGGCGATGTTGCCAGAGTTAGGGTTCAGCAGCTTTTCTTAAAAGAATTTGCTAAAAAAATGCTCAGTACAGAGTCTATACTGACTAATTTTCCTGCCATTATAAATACTGTTTATAAAGATGTAACTACAGATTTTACACTTACCGACTGTCTTAAATATGCCAACTATGTTTCAGATGTAAATCTTGATAATGTTACTATGGAAACAGCGCCCGGTTTAGGACAGTATGTAGGAAAAGTTTCTTACTATATACTTGATGAAGAGGCTTTAAGCGCAAGTGTAAGACGTGTTTTCTACAGTGACGATATACCTGATGAAAACGGACACATTTCGTCAAAAGGTAAAAATATAGAAGTATCAAACGGAAGCAATATTAACGGATATGCAGCTGAAAATCAGGCTATGCTTGAAGAAAAAGGTTATACTGTTTCAAGTATTTCAACTTATAACGATGAGCAGCAGCCTAATACAAGGATAGTTGTATACAAAGAAGGTCTTGGATATGACCTGAAAGAAGAATTTTATAGTGATGCTGAAATAATAGTTGATCCTGACATGCTTTCGGGAGATACAGATATACTTGTTATACTTGGCACAGGTGAAACCGACGAAAACCAGTCAGATGAACAAACAGAATAAATAATGCTATACGTACCGGCAGTTTAAGCTGCCGGTACGTATATTTTGCAGAGTATATGTAAATTTAAGGTAATACCTTCTTTATTAATATTAATTTAAGATTTTTTATAAACACTACCCTGTGTTGCAATAATTTTTCAGTGATAGTATAATATTATTGTTAGTTATTTTATTTATTTAAATAAAATTTAGGAGATTTTTAAATGGAAGAAACTTTAATTGTTATAATGCTTAAAGACAATGAAACAGGATTTCTTGATAAAGAAATTGCAAGTTTTAAAGTAGAGGAAAATGAAAACCTTATATATAATACATATGCGGCGGAAGAAGACGGACAGTGCTGTATCCACTTAAAGCTGACATGCGACATAGATGTGGAGGACTGGGAGTTTGACGCCGTTTATGATTATTATGACCCTGAACCGATTATGACAGAGGCGGAAAGTATTGATGAGGAGGAAGATTGTTACAACCCTACATGGGATATTAAATTTAAGTTTATAACTAACGCTGATGAACTTGAAGAAAAAATAAAACGCATACTTAGTATCCATAAAAAAGAACTTGAATCAGTATTTGAAGCTATTAAAGACAAAAGGGATGAGTATTAATTGAGAAAATCAATACTAAAAAATTACAGAATTATAGCATTGGCTTTTTCAGCTTTAATATTTTTTGCGTCTTGCACTGTAAATAATCCTTCGGCAAGTGAGGAACATTCAGCTTCTTCAAATGAAAACTTACAGACAAGTGAAGAATTTGGAAATAATGAAACAGACAATACTGCTGAGGATGAAAATAATGTAACCAGTAATGATAACGAACCGAAGAATCAGTCATCTGAGGATAAAACTGATGATAATAACAACAATGAACATAAAAACGAGACTAACTCAGGCAAAGAAGAATACATCAATCCGGATAAAACTGAGTCGACACAAATCCCTCAGAAGCATACATCTGCCAGCAGTGATTCTGTAGAAGTAGTTAATAACAGAGACCCTAAACTTAAATCACAGTGGACTATTGCTGATGATGTGCTTAATGCAGGTGAAAGATATTATAACAATTACTATTCTACAGATAAAGTAATAACCCAAAACGGCTTAATGTATAATTTAACACGAAACAGACTGGTAGATACTTCTTACCTTGTTGAAACAGGATATTTAAGCAGTAAATATATTGGAAGCGGATGCCAGATTTTGCTGCTGTCAGGCAATGATTTAAAAAATATAAATGGAATTAAATTAAGCGGTGCAGATTCAGGCCTTACGGTTTTTTCTGCTTTAAAAGTACCGGAAAAAGGAAAATATCTTATTTCCTCCAGTTTTGGCGGAGGAGAAATTTCATATACCGACTATGAAAGTCTTATGTCAAAATACAGCCAGAATCATGGCGGAACTTCAAGGCTTTATCCTGATTCATATGAGTACAACAGGATAATAAGCTTTATTAACATGCACGAAGGCAAGTATGAACAGTATTTTGTAAGAAATATAAGACTTAATAACAAATATTGCGTAGCTACACTTTCGCCTGCAAGTGACACCGGAAATATAAGACAGTATATACTTAAAAAATCTAATGGTATTTGGGAAGTTGTTTGTTCAGGACTTGAAAAAGAACCAAGAGTTGAAGTTTCTGTAAATAAACAGATTCCGGACTTTGACCTTTCGCTTTTGCCGCAGTGGAAAATATATAATTTCAAAGACAGTATTAATACTTATAAAAATGACGTTTTAATTCTTATGTCGCAAAAAGGTCTTATTACAGGTTCCAATGACATAGAATATATCTGCGGCGCATCTAATTATTATTATATTGTTCTTAAAAACCAGGTTAAATATTTGGCAAGATATAATTCAACTACCTGGGAGTATATACAGGTTGCAAGTAACTACGACGCAGAGGAAAAATTAAGCGGCTACGGCAACAATATGCCGATGTTTATTATTTGGGATAAATAAGGAGAAACAAATGAAATACAGTTTAATAAACGGAAACTTGGTTTTGAATGAATATGACAGTTTTGTTATTTCTCAAACCCTTGAATGCGGACAGTGTTTCCGGTTTGAAAAAATTGGCGAAGAAGACTATATAGTTATTGCAAAAGGAAAAGTACTTCATGCCTATAAAAAAGATAATGATATAGTTTTTGAAAATACGGCAGAAAAAGATTTTGAAAACATCTGGCTGGATTATTTTGATTTTAAAAGAGATTACAATCAAATTAAGGATTTGCTTTCAGAAAAAGACGAAACTGTTAAAAATGCTGTGAATTATGCTCCAGGAATAAGAATACTTAATCAAGATTTTTTTGAGTGTCTTATATCGTTTATAATATCTCAAAATAACAGAATACCTATGATTAAAAAGGTTGTATCCAATATAAGTCAAAAATACGGAAGTTTTATAGGTGATTTTAACAATACAAGCTATTATTCTTTTCCTTCAGCAGAAGAATTATCCAAAGCCACAGAAGAAGAATTAATGGAGTGCAAAACTGGTTTCAGGGCTAAATATATATTAGATGCTGTGGAAAAATGTCTTTCCGGTGAAATTTCATTTGAAAAATTTAAAGAAATGCCTACCGATGAAGTAAGAAAAGAACTTATGACAATTAAAGGTGTAGGTCCAAAAGTTGCAGATTGTGTTATGCTTTTTTCCATGGGCAGAAGCGATGCTTTTCCTACAGATGTTTGGGTAAAAAGGGTTATGAGTTATTTTTATTTTAATGGTGAGGATACACCGATTAAAACAATACATAAGTCAGCATATGATAAGTTTGGAGAGTATGCAGGCTTTGCACAGCAGTATTTGTTTAATTATGCCAGAGAGTTTAAGATAGGCACTTCTGAAAATAAAAAGGAAAAAGCGGGTAAATAAAAGCTATGTTAGGAACAATAGTTAATTCTTTAGCCATAATATTTGGTGCATTTGTAGGACTTTTTATAAAAGGCGGACTGAAGCCGAGATACAGAGAAATATTAATGAGTGTGCTTGGACTTTCGGTAGTGTTTATAGGTATTTCAACAGCTCTTGAGGGTATGCTTAGTGATGAAGCAAAGCCGGTGCTTTATATTGTAAGCCTTGTTATTGGCTCGCTGATAGGAGAGTTTTTTAAAATTGAGGACAGGCTGGAATCTTTCGGTAATTTAATTGAGTCAGCTACAAAATCCAAAGGCGGTAATATTTCACAGGGATTTGTAACTGGAAGCCTTACATTTTGTGTAGGAACTATGGCTGTTATAGGTTCTATAGAAAGCGGTGTTCAGGGTGTGCATACAACACTTTTTACAAAGGCTGTTATAGACGGTGTTATGGCACTTGTTTTTGCCTCAACACTTGGCATTGGTGTGATGCTTTCGGCAGTATCTGTTTTTATATATCAGGGACTGCTTACAGTTTTTGCTTCTTTAATACAGCCGTATTTGACTAACGAAATGCTTGTTGAAATTTCTATAGTAGGCGGCATTATGATAGCGGCAATAGGCGTTAATACTCTTGAAATTAAAAAATTCAAAGTTGGGAATATGCTTCCGGCAATTGCTGTACCGGTTATTTACTATATTCCGCCGGTAATAAGGTTTATGCAGACTATTTATTCATTTATTAATTAAGCTAATAAAAAGTGGAGATGTTCACAGTTGGTTAAAACAAATGCTATGCGCCTTTTAGAGGCGGAAAAAATAAAATACCGCTGCAAAACATATGAATATGACGAAAGCGATTTATCTGGTGTAAGTGCCGCGGCTAAATTAAATATGCCGCCGGAGCAGCTTTTTAAAACACTTGTTACCAAGGGTGACAAAACTGGATATCTGGTTTTCTGCATACCTGTGGCTGAGGAGCTTGACCTTAAAAAGGCGGCGGTGTGTTCCAAAAATAAAAAGATAGAAATGCTTCATGTTAAGGATTTGCTGCCGGTAACAGGGTATATAAGAGGCGGCTGTTCGCCTATAGGAATGAAAAAGAAATTCCCTACATATATAGACGAAACTGCCCAGCTGTTTGATGAAATTGGCGTAAGTGCCGGGGTCAGAGGGTGTCAGATAATTCTATCGCCTGATGACCTTGTTGAATATACAGGCGCTGTTTTAGAAAATTTAGTTGTGGAATAAGGGGGATATTTTTAATGGAGAAGGAAGAGTTAAGCTGTATTGACTGTTTTAAAATAACATGTGAAAATCAGAACATGCCATACCCTGAGTTTTGCGAAACAGTTAAATATCAGGAAATAGTGGATGAAGCAGTTGATTTGCTTAAAAGTGAGGAAAACAATCTTATTGCTAAATCTGCGGCGGAGATAGAAGGTAACTTTTACTGCAAGCTGACAAGAGTTGAAGAAACTGTGTTGTTTGCTAAAAAAATAGGCGCGAAAAAGGTTGGAATTGCCACATGTGTAGGTACAATAAGGGAAGCCAGAACTTTTGCCAAAATATTGCGTAAAAATGGTTTAGAGGTTGTTGGTGCAGCATGCAAAATAGGAAACAGAGATAAAACAGAAATAGGTATAGACAATAAAGATAAAATACATCCTGACTGTTATGAGCCTATGTGTAATCCGATATTGCAGGCTAAAGTATTAAACCATGAAAAAACTGACTTAAATGTAGTTATGGGTCTTTGTGTCGGACATGATTCACTTTTTATTAAATACAGTGAAGCTCCGACAACGGTTCTTTTTACAAAAGACAGAGTCCTTGGTCACAACGCAGTTATGCCGCTTTATCTTTCAGAAAGCTACTACAGCAAAGTATTGAAATAAACAATAAAGCAGTATTGCCTATTAAAGGTAATACTGCTTTAAATTTATTATGGGCAGAAAATTATTTTATTAGTTATAAGCTGTGCAGTTGAAGAAAAAACGGTTTTGGATTTTATGGTATATTTAAGTCCAGAGGGAATTAAACTTAATATTATTATTCTTTAGGCTAAAAAATTATTGATAATGATTATATTATTTTATAAAATAACTATAAGATTGTTTTATTTAATGCCGTAAGGCATGGGTTCTGCCCACACCCCACGGCTTTTTAAATCAGCTATGCTGATTTATCAGCATGTTTCGCAGCATGTTCCGTTTGTTGGTGTATCTTCTGAAGATGTGTCGCAGCATGGTTTGTAATTAGCCTGAGGTGCAAAGAGGTCTGTAGGGAATTTGAGGTTATCAAAGAAGTCACATGGGCTGATGTCTGAAATGTCAGAGCATTCGCAAGGCATGCAGTTGCCGTAAGAGTTAACTGACATATTTGAAAGTCTTAAAAGTTTAACTACAGCGAAAAGACCGATTGTTACATCAACGCCTGTAGGTGATAAGCATGAGCAGCCATTATCACAGCTGTTGTCAGAGCATCCGCAACCACAGCCGCCGCAGTTTCCGCATCCACATCCACAGCCGCATCCGCAGCCACAGCTGCAAGGATATCTGAGAGCAGCCGCAAGGTTCATAGCACTGCCTTCTACTGATACGAATGGGCCATTAGTTGTAATGCCGTTGTAAAGCTCATTAAATGAAGCAACACAGATGTCTTCTCCGCCATAGAGTGAAACGGTTGTTGTATATGAGCTGCATGCAGGTACTCTGCTTATTTCCATGTTGTCTGCATTATAGAATTTAAGAGTGTAGCTGAATATAAAGCGGATGCTTACATCAAAGAAGCCTTTTCTGAAACCGCTTTTTGTTTTGCTTAATACATTCATGCTCTTAATACAGAAATTGTCTATAGTTACAGATACTGCATTCTGAGGTGGGATAATTGTTTCACCGCTGCATGATGTTCTTTTGCCCTGTGCCTGCTGACCGCACTGATTTGGGCATGTGTTTTTATTAATATTGCAGTTAATTGGGCTATAGTCTACTTTAGCTGCACCTATTTCATTTGGTGTAAGGCATACCTGAAGTCTGCACTGGTCAAAAATTTTAGGAATTGATACACACTCGAGTTTAGGCTGGAAAGCCGGACAATTGTTGCATAAATCGATATTTGCCATTTTTAAATCCTCCTTTGGTGTAGAACATTTGCTGTTCTGATTATATATTATGACAAACTGTTTAAAGGGTGATTGTACTTTAGAATATTTTTCAATTTAAATTAGGCGGTGTTTTGTTTAAATATGTTGGAAGAAATAATAAAAACCACTGTTAAGCCAGGATATGGCGAAATAACAGAGAAAAAATCTAAATTTATAGCTCATACAAAGCCTGTTAAAAGTGATGAGGAAGCTAAGGCTTTTATAGATGAGATTAAGAAAAAATATTATGATGCAAGGCATAATGTATTTGCCTATCAGATAGGCGAAAAAAATGAGCTCAAGCGTTTCAGTGATGACGGTGAGCCTCAGGGAACAGCTGGCATGCCTGTATTAAGTGTACTTACTTCTGAGGATATTAAAAATACGGCTATAGTTGTTACCAGGTATTTCGGAGGTATATTATTAGGCACAGGCGGACTGGTGAGGGCATATACAGCAGCGGCTAAAGCCGGACTTGAAAACGCAGGCATTTGCCAGATAGGTCTGTATAAAAAATATGTTGTTGAATGCGACTATACCCAAAGCGGTAAAATACAGTATGAGATTGCTAAAGGGGAGTATTTTGCAGAGAATACAGAGTTTACTGATAAGGTTACTTATACCCTTTATATTGAAAATTCCAGAGCAGAATTATTTGAAGCACTTATAACAGAAATAACATCAGGAAGTGTTAAGGCTCAGTTAAAAGATACTTTACGCGGTGCATGTACCAATGAAGGCTTTAAATTATATGATTAAGGCTTGTATTGAATTCAAAATGATGATAAAATATTATAGTTAACATTAATTAAGGGGGTTTATCCGAAATGTCCGGACATTCAAAATTTGCTAATATTAAACATAAAAAAGAAAAAAATGATGCCGCAAAAGGAAAAATATTTACAATGCTTGGCAGAGAAATTGCAGTTGCGGTAAAAGCAGGCGGACCGGATCCTGCTAATAATGGTAAGCTTAGAGATGTTATAGCAAAGGCAAAATCAAATAATATGCCTAACGATACTATTGAAAGAAGTATTAAAAAAGCTGCCGGCCCTGGAGACGGCGTTGAGTACGAGAACATAACATACGAAGGCTACGGCCCAAATGGTGTTGCAATTATTGTTGAAGTTCTTACAGACAACAGAAACAGAGCTGCTGCTAATGTAAGAAATGCTTTTACAAAAGGCGGCGGAAACATGGGTACAAGCGGCTGTGTATCATTTATGTTTGATGACAAAGGTTTAATTGTTGTTGATAAAGAAGAAGTTGAAGGCATGGACGAGGACGAGCTTATGATGATGGCTATTGAAGCTGGTGCCGAAGACTTTGCTGTAGAAGAAGACAGCTATGAGATAACAACATCACCTGATGATTTCTCAGCGGTAAGGGAAGCGCTTGAGGCAAACAACATACCAATGGCATCAGCAGAGGTTACAAAGATACCTCAGACATACACAACACTTACAAACGAAGACGACATTAAAAAGATGAACAAGCTTCTTGACCTTCTTGATGATGACGATGACGTACAGAATGTTTACCACAATATGGAAAAGTAATAATTTATATTGTTTTTTAAACCTTTGGCAGCGAAGCCAAAGGTTTTTTTTGTGTTATTAATTTGATAACTGTAAAAATGAATTTTTTTTCAATAATTATTTTTGCAGAATTAAGTTAATCAGACTTTGAAAAGAATAATACGAACAGTATTAATGCTGAAAATATCGGCTTAAAACCTATGTATAACAATTGATTATATGTTTGTATATACATATTGGAAGTAGACAAAAATATCACTTGTGTTAGTATATAACTGAAATATATTATTGTCATTTGTTACTTGGGAGGGGATTTTATGGCAGATGTTACTGGTAATTCTTCAACAAACACTAATGAACATTTAGAGCAGCTTCATCCATGCAGAGTTTATAAAGCTGTTGGGTTTGACGATGACGATTTACAGCGCTATACTATAGGTATAGCAAACGCATTCAGCGATATTGTTCCTGGGCATTTTCATCTCAGGCAGGTAGCTGAGTTTGTTAAAAAAGGAGTACATCTTGCTGGAGCAAATGCTGTTGAGTTTGGTGTTATAGGCTGCTGCGACAGTGTAGGCAATGGTACTGTCGGAGGGTATTACATACTGCCTTCGCGTGAAATAATTGCCGACAGTATTGAGATAATGGCTAAAGCACATAGATTAGATGGCATTGTTCTTCTTGGTTCATGTGACAAAATAGTTCCGGGTATGCTTATGGGCTGTTTAAGAGCAAATATACCTGCGATTATGGTGCCGGGCGGACCTATGCTCAGCGGTCCGGCTTATGGTGAGAAAACAAAGGCTGACAGTACAACTGTTGCCGAAACATACGGAAAATATCAAAAAGGCCTTGCCAAATGGGAAGAAGTTTTAAATTTACAGAAAATAACGCAGCCTACATGCGGTTCATGTAATTTTTATGGTACTGCTAACACCATGAGCTGTACTGCGGAAGCTCTTGGACTTGTTCTCCCAGGCGGAGGAGCAATACCTGCAGTCTATAACGAAAGACTTAGAAGTGCAAAAAAAACAGGTCTGAAAATAGTTGAGCTGGTAGAAAAAAATATCAGACCTAAAGATATTGTAAACAAAAAAGCAATTCAAAATGCTATTGCATATGTTATGGCTACAGGCGGCTCTACTAATGCTGTTCTTCATCTGACTGCTATTGGCTATGAAGCTGGTATCGACCCTGACTGGACAATGAGGGAGTTTGACAGAATAAGCGACATTATTCCGCACATGGCTAAAATAAATCCTGCTTCCAATGATTATGACATGGAGGACTTTTACAGAGCCGGCGGCGTTGAAAGAGTTATGGAATATCTTAAAGACCATATTAATACCGATGTAATGACTGTTACCGGCAAGACCCTTAAAGAAAACATTGATAATGCCAACTATATGTACGGCCCGTGCAATGAAAATGTTATAAGGCATTTTGATAATCCTTTCAGTACATTAGGCGGAGTAGCTATAATGCGCGGAAATTTAGCGCCTGAAACAGGTGTTGCTAAACCTGCGGCTATTGCAGAAGAGGTACGGCGCTTTACAGGGGAAGCTATATGCTTTAACAGCGAAGAAGAATGTTCTTTAGCTTTGGAACAGCTTAAAATAAAACCTGGGCATGTTGTTGTAATAAGGTATGAAGGACCTAAAGGCGGACCGGGTATGAGAGAAATGTACAGACCGATGAAGCTGATGAACGGTCAGGGACTTGCTACAAGTACGGCACTTATTACTGATGGAAGATTCACTGGCACAAACAACGGTAGTTTTGTAGGACATATTTCTCCAGAGGCAGCAGAAGGCGGTCCGATAGCACTTGTTCGTGATGGTGATAAAATAACGATAGATGTATTCAAAAAAGAAGTAACGCTTCATGTAAGTGATGAAGAGATTGAAAAGAGAAAAGCAGAATGGAAATTTACTCCTAAGATTGAAACAGGGTATCTTGCACGATATGCGGCACAGGCATCCTCAGCGGCAACAGGCGGAATTTTGGATTGGAAAAAACATTAATTAAAAGGATGATATTATGGAGATTAAAAAAGCGGCAATAGTTGGATTTGGCGCTATTGGCACAATATACGGCAGAAGGCTTTATAAATTAATGGGCAATGATTTTGCCGTTATTGCCGGCGGCAGAAGAGCTGAAAGACTTAGAAATGAAGGACAGACAATAAACGGTGAAAAAATTATGCCGCTGGTTATTGAGCCTGAAAACAACACATGGAAAGCAGATTTTATAATGTTTGCTGTTAAGAATTATCAGCTTGAAAGTGCCATTAATGATATTAAAAATATAGTTAAGCCGGATACGATAATTCTTACAATACTTAACGGTGTATCAGCAAGGGATAAAATTAAAGCTGTATTTCCTGATAATACTGTGCTTTATGGTCTTAGCAAATCAGACTCGCAAAGAACTTCCGAAGGCATTAACTGTTCGTGGGAAGGTGTAATTCAGTTTGGTGAAGCTGATAATACTTTAATGAGCAGTGAAGTTAAAGCGGTAAAGGAGCTTTTTGATAAGGCTGAAATACCAAATGAGGTTTGCAAAGACATGATAAGGGCTGTATGGGTTAAATTTATGCGCAATGTAGGCATGAATCAGCTTTCGGCCGTTACCGGTTCTCCGTATTGGGGGTTTGGAGGAATACCGGAGCTGAATACAGCTTTAAGGCAGGTAATGAGAGAAGTAATGTATGTTGCTCAGGCAAAAGGGATAGACATTAACGAAAGCGATGTAGATGAATGTGTTAGAATTGCTATGAGTTCTGAGCCTCAGAGCAAAACATCAATGCTTCAGGACATGGAAGCAGGAAGAAAAAGTGAGGTTGAAAGCTTTTCAGGAGTAGTTACTGAGGAAGGCAGAAAAACCGGAGTTCCTACACCGTGGAATAATTGCCTGTATCTGCTTTTGAAAACCAAAGAAAAATTAAACGGAGTTGATTAAATAATAAAAACCGGATCATGATTATGGTTCGGTTTTTTGCTGTTTTATTGTATATATAATCTAATACATAATAATTTTAATACTTTGTGTCGTTTTTTCTGTTTTTTCATATTATATATTATATAAATAATATGGAGGTGACAAAAATGTCTGTTAACGGAATAGATGTTTCCAAATGGCAGGGAAGTATAAACTGGGATAAAGTAAAAAACTCAGGAATTAAATTTGCAATGGTAAGGGCATCTTATGGCAAAAGCCAAAAAGACAAGTATTTTGATGAAAATGTGGCCAATGCTCAAAAAGCAGGCTTGGATACAGGGGCATATCATTATTGTATGGCTCTGTCTGAGGAAGAAGCTGTTAAAGAAGCAGATTTTTTTATAAGCATAATAAAGAAATATGAGTTTTCATATCCTGTTGCTGTTGATATGGAAGATGCTTCTTTAACAAATCTTTCAAAGGATAAAATAACAGATATCACTTTAGCATTTTTAGCAAGATTGAAGGAGTTTAATTTCTATCCTATGGTTTATGCTAATAAATACTGGCTTACAAAGTATCTTGATGTCAAAAGACTTAATGATTACAGTATTTGGCTTGCTGAATACAGAGATGGAGCTTACACATACAGCGGTAGGGTTGATATTTGGCAGAAAAGCTCAACAGGAATAGTTGACGGAATAAACGGAAATGTAGATATGAACATTTCATATACCGATTTTCCTAAAATAATAAAATCAGGAGGATATAACGGAATGGAAAAAACTGATTTAAGTATTGATGAGGCAAAGAAAATTATACGTGAGAAATGCGGTTTTGCAGAAGAAACAATGCTGTATTTGAGTTTTTATAAATATTCTGACAGCATGATAATAAGACTTGCCCAGCAGATGGTTTAAAATTAGGTTTAAATTTGTTTTTATAAGGCGCATGGCTTATTTAAGCCATGCGTTTTTATGTATTGTTATTTAAAATGTGCAGTAATAACATATATTGATTAATAATTTTAATCGATTGGTTTAAAAAAATTAATTGCAAAGCGGTTTAAATGTGGTATAATTGTCTGCAATGGTATAAAAAGCTGGATTAATTGATTTTAAAATGTTAAAATAATACTTTATTACATATGGTTTTATAGGTTAATAAATAACATTGGGAGATTTTAACAATGAGTAAATATTTATCTGATAATATAAAAAATATGCCAAGTTCCGGCATTAGAAAGTTTTTTGATGTTGCAAACATGATGGAAAATGCAATTTCCCTTGGTGTAGGTGAACCTGACTTTGAAACACCATGGCATGTTAGGGAGGCAGCTATTTCCTCCATTGAAAAAGGACACACATCTTATTCTTCAAATACAGGTATGATTGAGCTTAGAAGGGCTATATCTGACTATCTTAATGAGAAATACTCAATAAGCTACGACCCTGAACATCAGATACGTGTTACAATAGGCGCAAGCGAGAG
>CALWHR010000172.1 GCA_944380455.1 uncultured Clostridia bacterium | reverse complement strand
AAGCTCTCTGCAAGCCAAATTCTCGCCGTAGCCGCCTTTTGCTTTGTTAAGTTCTTTCATATACTCCTCAAACAAAATTTTTAATAAAAGTTTTTCTATGTATAGGGCATGGACCGTACTTTTTAATTGCCTCAATGTGGCTTTGTGAGCCATAGCCTTTATTCTGCTCAAAACCATATTCCGGATATATTTTGGCATACTCGTCCATCACTCTGTCACGGTAAACCTTTGCTATAATGCTTGATGCACCTATTGAAATACTTTTGGCATCGCCTTTTATAATTCCCTGCTGTTTTATATCAATATCCGGTATTGTAACAGCATCAGCCAGTACAAAATCAGGTTTTACACTTAAAGAAGCTAAAGCCTGACGCATAGCTTTATATGTTGCCTGCAAAATATTGATACTGTCTATTTCTTCCGAGGATACAACACCAAAGGCATAAGATACTGCCCTGTCTGTAATTATATCATAAAGGCTTTCTCTTTTTGCGGCACTTAGCTTTTTGCTGTCGTTAATACCTTCTATCAAATCATTTTCTTTTAATATAACGGCCGCAGTCACTACAGGCCCTGCCAAAGGCCCTCTGCCAACTTCATCAATACCGGCAATCAATTTATACCCGTTTTGGCGGCATTGGCTTTCGTAATATGTAATTGCTTTAAGCCGCTCCATTTCATCCAAATAAGCAGTATATTTTTTATTTGCAGAATTAACAATGCTTAATACGCCTTTTCGGTTGTCATTTTTTAAAGACTCAATAAAATCCGGCAAATCTTTAATGTCTGTTTTTGAATAAATATTTTTAATTTCGGATATGCTCTCTGCCAAAAAATCACCCCTATGTCTTTAATTAGTATACACAATTAAAAAAGCATTGTCTATATTTATTATATAATGATATTTTAATTAAGTCTTTTTAGCCTAAATACAACAAAAACGCCTTTAAAACACCAGAGCAGGCATTATAAAGACGTTTTTATAATTATTCAGTTATACTTCCATAATTATAGGCAGAATCATAGGGCTTCTTTTAGTTTCCTGCCAAACATAATCTTTTAAAGCGTCTTTAATTACATTTTTTATATAAGACCAGCCGGAAGAGCTTCTGTAATCACAATCATAAAGAGCGTCCATTACAGCCTTCTTAGCACCGTCCATTAAATCTTCAGATTCTCTGACATATACAAATCCTCTTGAAATAATATCCGGTCCTGCAAGTATGTCGCCTGATTCTTTTTCCATAGTTACAACAACAACCATAAGGCCGTCTTCTGATAAATGGCGTCTGTCACGCAGTACAATATTTCCTACATCTCCAACACCAAGACCATCTATAAGCACTTGACCAGAAGGCACTGTGCCGTTTATTTTAGCGTCGTTTTTGGAAATCTCAAGTACATCGCCAATACGCATAAGGAATATGTTTTCTTTCGGTATTCCCATGCTAACCGCCAGTTCTTTGTGGCTTGAAAGGTGCATAAACTCGCCGTGGACAGGCATAAAATATTTTGGCTTTGTAAGAGCAAGCATAAGTTTAAGCTCCTCCTGACAGGCATGGCCTGAAACGTGCACATCTGCAATACCTTCATATACCACATCTGCGCCGCGTTTTAAAAGCTCATTTATAACCTTGGAAATCATTTTTTCATTTCCCGGTATGCTTGAAGCGCTTATTATAATCTTATCATCAGGCTTTACAGCAACCTGCTTATGCTCCGATGAAGCAATTCTTGAAAGAGCACTCATCGGTTCGCCCTGAGTTCCTGTTGTGATTATAGCCAGCTCATTATCACTGTAGTTTTTAATCTCTGAAATATCTATTATTGTGTTCTCTGGAATGTCAAGATACTCAAGCTCTATTGATGTTTTAACAGCATTAAGCATACTTCTGCCTATAATAGCTACTTTTCTGTTGTATTTAACGGCAGAATCCACTATCTGTTGTATTCTGTGTATATTAGATGAAAAAGTTGCAATCATTATTCTGTTGTCAGGTGTTTCCTCGAATATTCTGTCAAAAACAAGGCCAACTGATTTTTCAGACATTGTAAAACCTTTTCTTGAGGCATTAGTGCTGTCACTCATAAGAAGCAGTACGCCTTCTTTTCCAAGCTGAGCAAATCTCTGTAAATCAGCTACCTCACCGCCAATAGGCGTATAATCTATTTTAAAATCGCCTGTATGGATTAAAACACCAAGGGGTGTGTGAATAGCAAAAGCTACAGCGTCTGCTATAGAGTGGTTTGTATGAATAAATTATACCTTTAACTGCCCAAGCTTAATTGTTTCACCTGGAACAACAACATGTCTTATTGATGTGTCCAGTATTCCATGTTCTTTAAGCTTATTATCTAAAAGTCCTATTGTAAGAAGTGTTCCAAAAACAGGTACATTAAGTTCTTTTAAAATATACGGCAAAGCTCCTATATGATCCTCGTGCCCATGAGTAAGAACTATACCGCGAATTTTTTCAGCGTTTTTCTGAAGATAAGTAATATCCGGTATTACCATATCTATACCCAGCATATCATCCTCAGGAAATGCCAGACCGCAGTCTATTATTATTATATCCTGATTATACTCTATAACAGTCATGTTTTTTCCGATCTCATGAAGCCCGCCAAGAGATATAACCTTTAATTTTGGTTTTTTTGATGCCAAAAATAACCCTCCTTTTAAAAATTCGTTCTCCGAACAGTTTGTATTTATTTATATTTTATTTATCACTAAGGCAGGTAATTACTCTTTACTTTAAAACGGGCACAAAAATAAAGGCAGAAGGATAAGCTTTTTTTGGCGTCCGGCTAATCCCCCCGCGTAATTAACAGCCTTTAAGTAATTTTCTGTTATTAATCTACTTCAACATCATATTCACTGCCAGATGACTGAAAAAGCTCTGCAATTTTATCAAACTCTGCATCATCTTCTATTATTTCATAAACTTCTTCGCCATCTTCATTTTTTGCCTTTTTAAAAAGTGCCGCTTCAGACTCATCATCATCAAGCATTTCCACTTCAACAGCTAAAATATAGGTATTTCCTTCATTTTCCAGTGTATCTATAATAGCAAACTCTATTTCGCTTCCGTCTTCATCTGTAAGTGTAACTGTTTCAAACTCTTCCATTAATTCATCATTATTTTCTGTCATTCTCTTTCCTCCTTAATCCTTATAGAATCAAGATAGCCCTGCAAAATATAAACCGCAGCCATCTTATCAATAACACTTCTGCTTTTCTTTATATCAAAATCCGCCTCATGCAGAAATCTCTGAGCCGCCACTGTGCTTAAACGCTCGTCCCACAAAACAACAGGTATATTTTTAAATCTGTTTTCCAAACGATTTTTATACTCAAGCGTTTTAGCGCATCTGTCACCTTCTGTACCATCCATATTTTTAGGATAGCCAAGAACTATTTTTTCAACACCGTATTCTTCAATAAGCTGTGATATCCTGCCTAAAGACTGCTTATGCTCCATAGGATTATTTCGTCTTATAATTTCAACTCCCTGAGCCGTCCAGCCAAAAACATCACTTACGGCAACCCCCACTGTTTTGTCACCATAATCAAGTCCAAGTATTCTCAAAAAATCACCCTTTAAATATATTACGAATTATTTTTTATATAATTATCAACAAGTTCTTCTAAAAGCTCATCTCTTTCAAGTCTTCTTATAATAACTCTCGCATTGTTATGGCTTGTAATATATGTAGGGTCACCTGAAAGTATATATCCAACTATTTGATTAACTGGATTATAGCCTTTTTCTGCCAGGGCAGTGTATACAGAAACAAGAATTTTCCTTGCTTCGGAGTCGTTTTCTTTTTCAACAGCACTGAATTTCATTGTTTCATTCATATTTTTGTCCATATCCGTCACTCTCCCTGATATAAAATAATGATAATATAATTTTAATATTAATGCAAATACTATTTAATTCTAAATTACGTCATTATTCGCTTCTTAACAACAAATTTCACCTAACGCTATTTTATCACTGTTATTTAATATTTTTACAGGCAATATCATATTTCTAATGTTATTTTTACTTTTAGCTTTAACATGAATGTAGTTAGATGTATGCCCTTCAAAATAACCGTTTTCACTTTTTTCAAATAAAACATCAACAATATTTCCAATATGTTTTTTAATAAACTCATCTTCCATTTCATTGCTTATTTTAATAAGCTCATTAGCCCTTTTATTTTTAATTTCTGCTGGAATTTGATTTTTCATTTCAGCCGCAGGAGTTCCTTTTTTAGGCGAATACGGGAATACATGTATTTTGGAAAAATTAACTTTTTTGGCAAATTCACAGCTTTGGGCAAAATCTTCTTCCGTTTCTCCCGGAAAACCAACAATGATATCTGTTGTTATACCGCAGTCAGGCATATATTTTCTAAGAAGATTAACTGAATCCAAATATTTTTCGGTTGTATACCTTCTGTTCATAGCTTTTAAAGTTTTATTACAGCCGCTTTGAAGGGATAAATGGAAATGCCTGCAAACTTTAGGCATCCGGCTTAAATCATGGGCAAATTCCTCCGTTACAATATTAGGTTCAACAGAGCTTAATCTTATTCTTTCAATGCCTTCAATCTGATTTACACGCTTAATTAAAGATAATAAATCTGTTTTGTGATTATCTTTTCCGTAAGAAGCCACATGTATACCCGTAAGAACAACTTCCTTAAAACCATTTAAGGCAAGATTTTCAACTTCTTTTAATATATCCTCTTCGTCACGGCTTCTTATAGGGCCTCTGGCATAAGGTATAATACAGTAAGAACAATACTGGCTGCATCCATCCTGAACCTTTATATATGCTCTGGTACGGCCTGCAAGCTTTCTTATTGATATAGGCTCAAAATCCCGCTCATGCATTATATCGCCTACAAGGCAGATTTTCTGCCTGTCCTCAATATATTTTTCTACAGCATTTACTATATTCTGCCTTCCTTTAGTTCCCACAACAATATCAACTTCATCAATGGCTGAAACAACATCGCTTTCAACCTGGGCATAACAACCTGAAGCCACAACAATGGCGTTGGGATTAAGTCGTTTTACTTTTCTTAAAAGCTGACGTGATTTCTTATCTCCAAAATTAGTAACGGCACATGTATTTATAACATAAATATCTGCAGCCTCGTCGATATTTTTAATCTCATATCCTCTGTCGGCAAAAGCTTCTGCAACAGCCTCGCTTTCAGCCTGGTTTACTTTACATCCAAGAGCAAAACTTGCTACACTTTTCATAAATTACCTCTGTCAAAATCAATTTATTTTCATTATAAGCGGCAGTACAAGCATAGCTATATTTACTTCTTTGCCTGATACCCACATAAGGTACGGTCTTAAAGCATACCACTTATTCTTTTTAGTATTGACCGAATTTGTAATAGATTCTATTTCATCTATCTTCCCGATAATCTCTTCTTTTTCTTCTTTTGAAATGTCTTCCATTTTATTAATAATGTCACGTGTTTCGTTAAACGATAAATCGTATACCGTGCCGTGCACGCCTTCATTTACATAATGTCTTGCCAAAGACTCATTGCTGTAACCGCAGTCTTTAAATGCCTCAAGGCGTATTATAAGCTTATGAACATTATTTTTATAAACATCTGCTTTTTGTTCTGAAGTATCAAATGAAGAAATTACATCAAGACCATCTGCAATGCCATCAACCATATCCTTATACCTTAAAATAAGCATATCAAAAAGACCGCTCATTCTTTTAGCGTCATTTCCGTACTCATTCCATAACTGTCTGCTGTGTACAAGGTCTTCATCTATCATCAATTTTGTAATATCATCAATATCCTGCATAAAATATCACCTGTTCCTTTTTAATTAATTTTAGCACAAATGATACCGTTTAACAACAGCAACAATGCAAACAAAAAGGCGCGGACCTTTTTATAAGGTTCACGCCCTGCAATTTAAGCGTTTAAAGTCTTTTTGTATTTAATATTCTGCAATAAATACATTCCTATTATTACAACAATTCCTATAATATCCGTTATTGTTCCCGGTTTAATAAGCAACAGTCCGGCAGCTATACAAAGCACCCTTTCCCAAACTGCCATTTTTGTTTTCATAAAACCTTCCATACCTGTGGATATACCAAGCATTCCAATAAAAGCTGTAACAGTAATAATGGCCGCTTCTGCTATTCCGCCGCCTTGACCAAGAAGCATTTCCGGATTAAATGCAAATACATAAGGAATAATAAATGCAGTTATAGCTATTCTGGTTGCCGTAAAGCCTGCTTTCAGAGGATTGCACTTTGCTATAGCCGACCCGGCATAAGCTGCCAGCGCAACAGGCGGCGTTATGTCTGCCACAATGCCAAAATAGAAAACAAACATATGCGCTGCCATAAGAGGTATACCAAGCTTAATAACTATAGGGGCTGTAATTGTAGCCATTATAACATAATTAGCTGTTGTAGGCACGCCCATGCCAAGTATAATGCAGGCAATCATAGTAAAGAAGAGTGCAAGTATTGTTACTCCGCCTGAAAGAGCCAAAAGTCCGGAAGCAAGTTTAAGACCAAGACCTGTAAGTGAAACAACACCAACTATCATACCTGCCATAGAGCAGGCAATAGCAACGCCAATTGTGTTTTTGGCACCGTTTTCAAGTGCCTCAAGGAATGATGTTAAATTCATTCTTGTATCTTTTCTAAACATGCTGACTATAATAGACGCAACAATAGCGTAGCAAGCCGACATAGAAGATGTAAAGCCTGTCATCATACAGTATACAAGAACAACAAGAGGCAGAAGAAGATATCCTCTTGAAAACATTAATTTAAAAAATCCCGGTATTTCATCTTTATTAAGACCTTTAAGACCAAGCTTTTTAGCCTCAAAATGCACCATAAGGAAAATACCTGTAAAGTATAAAAATGCTGGCAGAATAGCCGCAACAACTATTTTTGAATAAGATACTCCTGTCATTTCAGCCATAAGGAACGCTGCCGCGCCCATAATAGGCGGCATTATCTGTCCTCCTGTAGAAGCCGAAGCCTCAACAGCCGCCGCAAACTCCGGCGGATAACCTGTTTTTTTCATCATAGGTATTGTAAAACTTCCTGAACCAACAGTATTTGCAACAGAGCTGCCGGAAATCATTCCCTGAAGGGCGCTGGCAATAACCGCAACCTTTGCTGGCCCGCCTGTAGCCGCCCCTGCTATTGAGTTTGCTATCTCAATAAAGAACCTGCCTACACCCGTTTTATCCAAAAACGAACCGAAAAGTATAAACAGCACAATAAACGTGGAGCATACACCTATAGGAGTACCTATAACACCTTCTGTTGTATAAAAAAGATGTGCTATAATCCTTTTAAGTGAAAAGCCTGAATAAAAAGCATATACTATAAAGCATGCAACAACCACAAGTATAGGTATGCCTACTACACGTCTGCAAATTTCAAAGAGTATTACTATACCTATAATACCTATAGCAATATCAACAGGTGTAATTCTTCCTGCCTTGTTTACTATAGCCTCAAAATTTACTACAAAATAAAAAAATGAGCCTGCACCCAGTATTCCCAGAACAAAGTCATACCAAGGCACATAATTAGCCTTATCTGCAGCTGTCTTTTTTGCAGGATAAAGTATAAAAGCCATAAAAACAATAATGCCTATAAAAGATGCCCTTCTTACCTGCTCAGGCAAAGAGCTTAAAACATTCATCCACAAAGCATATAAAGAAAACGCTACAAGCATATATTTAACAAGACTTCTTGGCATACCCAAAAATATTCTTGTGTTTGATTCTTTATCAAATTCCTTTAAAACCGCATCCATTTGAGCGGCTTCATTAGTAAATATCTCGTCAGGAGTCATATCCTTAACGCTTTTTTCATTGTTTTTATCTGAATAGTCTTCCACAGTAATTCCTCCAAACAAAAAACCTGTTTACATTACGCACCTCAAAAACAACAGGGCTGTTTCTTCCGCACAAATCTCTCAAACTTATTTCATTTCCATTAATACCAAAAATATGGTCTGATACTGTACCTACTATATATGATAGTTTATCAATTCTTCTGTGTATACCGCTTATAAGCATTTTACCATCATCAGTATATGTAAGTTCCTGACCGTCGGTTATT
>CALWHR010000171.1 GCA_944380455.1 uncultured Clostridia bacterium | reverse complement strand
GAGCAGAACATGGCAAATGCCGAAAATCAGAATGCTTGATTTGAAATTTAGAGGAGGCGTTATTAATGAGTAAAATAGATACAATATTATCACAGTTGGATGCTATTTCTAAAAATCCAAGAAAAGCAATGGAAGATTTTAAGGCTAAAACAGGTAAGGGCGCAGTAGGTATTCTTCCTATTTATGCTCCTGAAGAAATTGTTTATGCTACAGGCTATCTTCCAATCGGAGTTTGGGGAGCTACAAAGAAACAGATTTTAAAAGCTACAACAAACCTTCCTGCATTTACATGCTCTATTATGCAGTCAATTATGGAGCTTGAAATAAATGGTACATATGATGACCTTGCAGCAGTTATAATTTCATCTCCATGTGATACACTTAAATGCTTTGGCCAGAAATGGAAAGGCAAATCACCTGTTATTCAGTTTGCTCATTCACAGAACAGGGATATGGAAGCATCCAATGTTTATATGGTTGCAGAATATAAATGTATTAAGGAAAAACTTGAAAATATATTAGGCATTACAATTACAGACGATGCTATTAATGCTGCTATTGAGGTTTATAATGAAAACCGCGCAGTTATGAGATTATTCTCTGATGTTGCAGCCATGTATCCACAGATTATTACACCTGTTAAGCGTCATGCTGTTATTAAAGCAAGACAGTTTATGGATAAAGCAGAGCATACAAAGATGGTTAGAGAGCTTATCTGCGAGCTTATGCAGCAGCCAGTTGTACCTTTCAAAGGCAAAAAGGTTGTTCTTACAGGTATTCAGGCTGAGCCGGATGAACTTCTTAACATCTTTGAAGAGTTTGGTATTGCAGTAGTAGCTGATGACCTTGCTCAGGAGTCAAGACAGTTCCGTACAGATGTACCTGCTGGCAATGACCCATTATACAGACTTGCTAAACAGTGGCAGAATGTTACAGCTTGTGCTCTTGCAATCGACCGTGACAAACCAAGAGGAAAATTCATTGTTGACCTTGTTAAAGAGCATGGTGCTGACGCAGTTATCGTATGTATGATGAAATTCTGTGACCCAGAAGAGTATGACTATCCAATCTTACTTGAGGACTTTGAAAAAGCAAGTGTTAAGAATCTTAAAATCGAGATTGACCAGCAGTCAGAGTCACTTGAGCAGATTAGAACAAGAGTACAGTCATTTGTAGAAATGATGTAATTAAATTCAGCTGCTGAATTTAAAGCCAAAAATTAAATATTAAAGCGCGGAGCTTTTGCTCCGCGCTTATTTTGTGACATTTAGCTGTATACAGCTGTTTAAGCTCGTAATTATGAAGTATAACCGGAGAAATTTAAAGCATATAATTTTGGTTTTAATGTGTGCAAATCGATGTATTTAAATACGAAGCCATAATATCAATATGTTAAAGGATAATTAGTTAGTTTTATATAAATTTATAGTATATTTTTGTATTGACATAATAATATATATAATATACAATTCTTATTGGCTCAAACATATATAAATTCAAGTAATGGTTGAATGTTTCTACCAACTGCCGTATCAGTTGACTATAAGTTTGCCGCAGAAGGCTGCTTATATCAAAAAGCGGCCGGTTGGTTTTTTTGTTATTAAACTGTTTTTGGAGGGATATGTATGTATGATGTAGTAATAGTTGGCGCTGGTCCTGCCGGTATTTTTACGGCTTTGGAGCTGATACGCAATAAAAGCAAAAAAAGTATATTAATGATTGAGAAAGGTAAGCCAGTTGAAAAACGAAGCTGCCCTAAAAGCATAACAAACAGATGCGTAAATTGTAAGCCATGCAATATCACAACTGGTTTTTCGGGAGCTGGTGCTTTTTCTGACGGAAAGCTTTCTTTAAGTTATGAGGTAGGCGGTGACCTTCCCGATTTAATCGGTGCGTCTTTGGCTCAGGAGCTTATTAACTATGCAGACAGTATTTATATTGAATTCGGAGCTGATAAGCATATTGAGGGCTTAGGTCATAGTGCTGAAGTAAAAGATATTAGAAAAAGGGCAATTCAGGCAGGGTTAAAGCTTGTAGACTGTCCTATACGCCATTTAGGCACTGAAAAAGCTCAGGAGATATATCGGTCAATAGAAAGATATCTTATAGAAAACGGAGTTGAAATACGATTTGGCTACCAGTGCCATGATATAATGCTTAACGGCTCGGTTTGTGAAGGTATTGTAATTGAAAAAAATGATGGTTCTTGTCAGGAAGAAATTAAAGCAAAAAAAACCATAATAGCTACCGGAAGACGCGGAGCTGACTGGCTTGAAAAAATTTGTGCTAAGTATGATATAGCCCATAAACCTGGAACAGTAGATATAGGAGTTAGAGTGGAAGTCAGAAACGAAATAATGGAGGAAGTAAATAATGTTCTTTATGAGTCCAAGCTTATAGGCTACCCTAAGCCGTTTAAAAATAAAGTAAGAACATTCTGCCAAAATCCAGGAGGTTTTGTAAGTCAGGAAAATTACGACAATGATTTGGCTGTTGTAAACGGTCATTCATATAAAGAGTTTAAATCAGAAAATACAAACTTGGCTATACTCTGCTCACATAATTTTACTGAGCCATTTAATCAGCCTATAGAATATGCAAGGAAAGTAGGCGAGCTTACAAATATGCTTGGTGATGGTCATATACTGGTGCAAAGATACGGTGATATATTAGACGGAAAAAGGACATGGGAAAAAGAATTAGCTTATTCCAATGTAAAACCTACACTTAAAGACGCGGTAGCCGGTGACATAACAGCAGCAATGCCATACAGAGCCATGATAAATATAATTAATTTTATTCAGGCTGTAGACCATGTAGTTCCTGGATTTGCTTCAACCGAAACACTGCTTTACTCACCGGAGCTTAAATTTTACAGCAATAAAGTTAAAATGGACAGCTCTTTAAACACAAATATCCAAAATCTGCACTGTTTAGGTGACTCCAGCGGATGGACAAGAGGTCTTATGATGGCTTCTGTAATGGGCGTGCTTATGGGCAGAAAGCTTTGTGACTGATTTATTGCCGTAAAGCAGAATACAGAGATATTGTTTAAGCTTTGATTATTAAAAATCGGCCTTTATTTTTGCATAGGCCGATTAGTATAATTAAATAAAATTAGGAAACATTATTGTATGTAGTCTTTTAAAATGGTGACTTCTCTTTGAGATATGTCAATATAGCCTTCTTCTTTAATTTTCTTAATTTCACGCATCATAGCGCTGCGGTCAACTGAAATATAGTCTGCCAGTGCTGACAATGAAAAAGGCAGTTTGAATTTTCCACTGTTGTTTTTGGAGCTTTGTATCTGAAAATATGCCATAAGTTTTTCACGGGTCGTTCTGTGACTTAAAACGTCTATATGCTCACTAAGCTCAGCTGCCTTGCAGGAAATAATAGAAAAGAGGTTTTGTATAAGCTGTGAGTGATGCTCACAGGCGTTATGGCAGCTGGTCATTATATGCTCATAGTCTAAAAATCTAACGGTACATTCACTTGCGGCTATAACTGAGATACCGTCTGTATTGGAATGAAAATAGAATACTTCGCCGAATATGCTTCCATCTGAAAGCTGTTCAAGTATTGTCTGTGAACCACTGTAAAAAGTTTTAACAACAACAGCACGTCCTTTTTCTACTATGGCAACAGTACGTTTTTTAGGTTCATAAAAGCATATGGTTTCGCCGGCTGAATACTTTTTTGGGGAAGAGTTAAAGCACACCATCATCCTGCTGTAGCTTTCGGGAGAAATGCCTGAAAACATATGAGAACAGTGAAAATTATCAAACATTAAAACATCTCCTTTTTGAAAATTGATTTTACAATTATTTATATTTTAATTGTAATTTGTTGCTTATGCAACAGTAATATTGCAGTTTTAAATATATAATTAAACCATAAGTTAAAAAAATAATAATTAGTTATAGGAGGAATATAAAAATGAAAAAATATGTATGTGACCCTTGCGGATATGTTTACGACCCAGCTGTAGGTGACCCAGATAACGGTATAGCTCCAGGAACACCATTTGAGCAGCTTCCTGATTCATGGGTATGTCCAATCTGCGGTGTTGGCAAGGATATGTTTAAAGTAGAGGAATAATTATTATTACGGAGGTCAACTGCTATGAAGGAATTAAAGTTATTATACTGTGAGCATTGCAAAAAAATTGTAGAAGTTGTTAACGATACACCAGTGCCTTTAATTTGCTGTGGTCAGAAAATGATTGAAATAACTGCAAACTCAACTGAGGCAGCTGTTGAAAAGCATTTGCCTGTAATAAATGCTGACGGACAGAAGGTAACAGTTACTGTAAGTACAGTTGAGCATCCGATGATGGATACACACTACATCACAAATATCTGGCTTGAAACAGATAAGGCTATGTATAAAAAATCTCTTACACCTAATGAAAAACCTGAAGCTGTATTTTATGTGGCAGAAGGCGAAAAGGTAGTAGCGGCTTATGAGTACTGCAATCTTCACGGCCTTTGGAAAACAGAAGCTTAATTGAGAAAAGAAATAAAACCGGCGGAATTAATTCCGCCGGTTTTTAGCTGTTTATAATGTTTTCAGAAAATTCCAACAGAACTTTTGACACAGTATCAAAATCTATACTGTTTTTTGTGGCTTTTCGGCTTATCAGATAAAATGTTATAATTTCTTTTTCTATGTTTTCAGAATAAAGAAGCAATTCGTTTTTTTCCTTTATGTATTTTCTGGTTCTTAAAAATACGATGGCCTGAATTATAATTACGGCTGATTTTAAAAGTTCTTTTAAAATATCGTTGCTGTTTTCGTGCAGTGTGTTGTGGCAGCAGGCATGATAAATTCCGCATCCGCCGGCTTTTATTGAATGTTTTATATCATTAGGTGTTATAAGCTCTTTTAAAAAATCCAAATTTCCAATGTATGGCAAAGTATCGTTATAAAACTGAAATAATTCGCCTTTTTCCCAGTTTATAAGCTCGTTTTTTCCAGATATAAAGCCGCATATTTTATCCCGAAAGGGTAGATTTTTAATTGCTTTTTTATAAGAAATTAAATCATCAAATGAAAGATTATCAAGTATTACTACTGTGTCTATATCGCTGTCTTGGGTTTCTTCATTTCTGGCTCTGCTCCCCTGCAAGCCAATAAATACTATTCTGTTTTTAAAAGTATTTTTTACGGCTGATATGAATTCCGACATAAAAATTTCTGTGTTGAATATAATGCTTTGTTCCATTTTATTCTCCTATTAAAAATATGTGGTTAAAAAAGACTCATTGAGTTAACCCATGAGTCTTTTTGTTTGTTTATTTTATTATATATTTAAGTATTTTTTTACATATTCCATAAGTATGTCCATTTGTTCGTCGGTGCCTATGGTAATACGTAAATGATTGTCTATCCTTGGAAGGTTAAAATATCTGATAAATATATTGTTAGCCTTTAAATATTCAAAAAGCTCTTTTGCCGAAATACCTTCTTTTGTAACAAATATAAAGTTTGAATGTGACGGATATACGGTAAAGCCAAGCTCTTTAAATTCTTCCGAAATACGCTCTCTTGTTGATATTATTTTTGAAAGCACACTTCTGAAATATTTATCATCTTTAACGGCTGCTGCTCCGCAGGCAATAGATACGGAATCGAGGGTATAAGAGTTGTAGCAGTTTTTAACTGCGTTTAATACGGCTATAAGCTCTTTGTTTGCTACTGCCGTTCCAATTCTCATACCAGCCAAAGAGCGGGATTTGGAAAATGTCTGCACAACAACAAGGTTATCATATTTATTTATAAGCTCAACGCAGCTGTAGCCGCCGAAATCAACATAGGCTTCATCTATAATAACAATACAGTCTTTGTTGTGTTCAAGTATATCTGTTATAAACCCTTTGCCTTCGCTTATGCCTGTAGGTGCATTAGGGTTAGGCAATATAACTCCGCCGTTTTCTTTGTAATAATCCTGCGGGTTAATTTTGAAATTATTATCAATAGCCGGATTTTCATAAGGAATGTTAAAAAGCCTGCACCAGACAGGATAAAAAGAATATGTAATATCCGGAAAAAGTATAGGTTTTGGAGAGTTAAAAAATGCCATAAAGCAAAGTGCCAAAACATCATCGCTTCCGTTTCCGGCAAAAACCTGCTCCGGACTTACTTTATAATATTCTGCCAAAGCTTCAATTAAAGGCGCGGCACTTGAATTAGGATAAAGGGAAAGCTGTTTTTCTGTAATTTTTTTTAATGCTTCCATTGCCTTTGGTGAAGGCGGATAAGGGTTTTCGTTGGCATTAAGCTTTATTATATTTTTGTTTTTTGACTGTTCACCCGGTACATAAGGGTCAACTTTGCGTAATTTATCTAACCATGGCTTTGTCATAATTATACCTCGTATTATTTTGAAAATTTTTCTTTAAGCGCTTTAAAGCTGTTATATGAGTTAATAACCGTATCATGAGATACACAGTATGAAATACGTGTAAAGCCAGGGCAGCCAAATGATGAACCTGGAACTATAAGAAGTCTGAACTCTTTAGCGGCATTACAAAATTCTTTATCATCGGCTATAAGTGTTTTAGGGAACATATAAAAAGCGCCTTCCGGTTTAACACACTCATATCCAAGTTCTGTAAGCATGTTGTAAAGGTCTTTTCTGTTCTGTTCATAAACAGAAATGTCAACTTTTAAATCTGCGCAGTATGGTATAACTTTCTGCCACAAAGTAGGGGCATTTACAAAACCGCAGATACGGTTTGCTACATTTAAGCAGGCAACAATGTCGTTAAAGCCATCAGCGGCAGAGTTAACACACACATAGCCAATTCTTTCACCAGGAAGTGAAAGAGATTTGCTGTAGGAATATGCTATAAATGTGTTATCATAGTAATCCGGTACAAAAGGAACTTTAATTCCGTCATAAACAAGCTCACGGTAAGGCTCATCACTTATTATGTATATAGGTCTGCCTGTTTTGGCTGATTTTTTATTAAGAATTTCAGCAATTGCCTTTAAAGTTTCTCCGGAATATACAACGCCTGTAGGATTGTTTGGTGTATTAATAATTACGGCTTTTGTTTTGTCTGTAATTTTCTGCTCAAAAGCAGCTATATCCGGCTGGAATGTAGATGTATCGGATAAAACCGGAACAACAACACCGTCGTAATTTCTTACATAATTGTTGTATTCGCCGAAATACGGAGCAAAAACAATAACTTCGTCGCCTGGATCAAGTATAACTTTAAGTGTGATATTTAAAGCGGCAGCAGCGCCGGTAGTAATTACATAATTGCTTTCGCTGTAATCAGTGCCGTGAAGTTTGTTGGAGCGCTGGGCAAGGAAAAGACGCACATCTTCAAAACCGGAGTTATTAGGGTATCCGTGCAGTGCGTTTGGTGCTGTACTCTGCAATATTTTAATTGCCGCTTCATTTACTTCTTTTGGCGGTTCAACACTTGGATTGCCAAGGCTGAAGTCGTACACGTTTTCAGGACCAAAAACTTTAGCCATTTTTTTGCCTTCTTCAAACATTGCTCTTATGGCGGAGTTTCCGCTCATGAAAGTTTTCATTTTTTCTGAAACCAAATCTATCACCTCTTAAATTAAATTTAGCTTATTTATGAAGTTTAATGTATCTTTTAACAATAGCAGCCTGCTTTGCAGCCATGCTTGTTATATGTGTTGATGTGCCTTTTATAACACGCAGTTTTTTTGGAAAGGAAGTAAGTATGTCCTCGTAATCGCTGTATTTTGGTCTGAAACATTCAGGATATTCCAGTACTGTTTTATATAAGGATTCCACTCTTTTGCCAAATGTTGCAGATGAAAACTGCTGTGCGGATTCATAAGCTGAATCAAGCAGACTGGTTAATGAGCCACGGTTTTTAATGGCATATATTGTTTTTTCGATAAATTCTTCTTCTGTGTTATATAAAAAACCTGTTTTGCCGTCGGATATAAGGCCTTCTATACATTTATCATTTTTAGCTATTACAAGCAGGCCGGCGGACATTGCTTCAGCAAATGTAAGGCCCTGAGTTTCTGAAGTAGAAGCGCTTACAAATACGTCGCCTATCTGGTAATATGCGGCTATTTCGCTCCATGGCTTAGCACCGGCAAAAACTATTTTATCACTTATATCCAATTCATTTGCCAATGCCTCAAGAGTGTTCTTGTATGGCCCGTCACCAACTACAAGTATTCTTGCTTCCGGTATCCGGCGAAAAATTTCCGGAGCTGATTTAAATATATAATCTATACTTTTTTCTTTGGCTATTCTTCCAAGAATAAGTATAACAGGTGTGCTTTCTGTAAACCCGTAGCTTTGCCTGAGATTTGATATTTCTTCTTTAGTAAAGTTTGATTTAGAAAATCTCTGTGTATTTATGCCTGTAGGTATAACAAACATGTTTTTGCACACGCCGTATGAACGCAAAGAATCATAAACCTTTTGAGTTGGTGCTATAACGGCATCAGCTGAGTTGCAGAATATACGGCTTAAAGTATGACTCATAGATGGAGTTATGATTACGCCGTGGGCGATATAGTGTACATAATCTTCATACATTGTATGGTATGTGTGTATCATTGGTATGCCGAAAGCTTTGCTTATTATTTTTCCGAATGTACCTAAAGAAAACTCAGTTTGAGTATGAATAATATCAAGTTTCAGATGCTTTATTTTTAAAAGCTCGTGAGGCGAATATAATAAGCCTATTCTGAATGATTTTATTATAAAGCAAGGCATGCTTTTCATAGAGATAATATTTTCGTCGGATTCATGCCTTTTAGGGTCTGACGGAGTAAATATATAAACATTATGGCCTAAAGATGTAAGCTCCTTTGCGAGCATATGTACAGATGTGCCTACTCCGTTAATTTGGGGAAAATATGTATCTGTGAACAATCCTATATTCATTGGTGTTCTCCCTTCGGTATGACTTGTTTATACGGCTGTTTATTACAAGTAATTTTAATACAATTTTTATATTTTAGCAAGATAAAGTGAATGTATATAAAAGTATTAATTAAGTTGTAAAATATTCATAATTATATCTTAAAAATTTAACAATTTTAGAGTATAATAAATTATAATTATTTATTCATATGTTCATTTTAGTGCTGATAGGAGGAGTTTTGATTATAATGATGAATAATAACAAAAAAGGCAGAAGAACAATGGTTTCTATAATAGCAATATTTATTGCGTTTTTAATGATACTCAGTATAATAGCACCTTTCTTGGCTTAAACAATGTTAAGTGATTTTACTTGCTTAACAGAGTGTAAAATAATATAATAAATCGTATTAAGACTATTAGTTATGAGGATTAAAATGGAGAAGAATAAAAATATAATTAAAATAGCAGTTATAGCCGTAATTGTACTTTTAGCTGTAGGAGCTGGAGCTTACGGATATAATAAAGTTTCTTTAAGTAAAATGAAAGAAGCTGTTGATATAGAAACATTTTATGCTGGAATTTCTGTTAATAATGTAGATTTAAGCGGACTTACTCAGGAGCAGGCAAAGGAAAAACTCAGTACAGATGTTAACGATGTAATAAAGGAAAGAATTATAAGTCTTACAGATGGCGAAAATACTTACGAAATTAAATTTTCTGATATTGATACTAAGTATAACATAGATGATACTCTTTTAGTCGCTTATAATTACGGAAGAAATGGTGAGCTGAAAGACCGATATAAACAGGTAACTGATTTAGAGGAAAATCCAAAGAATTTCGAGGCGCAGTTTACTTATAATGAAGAACTGCTTAAAACTAAGTTAAATGAGATTGCCCAACAAATAAAGATAGAACCTGAAAACTCAACCATGACACGCCAAAACGGAAGTTTTGTAATAACTGATGAAAAAATTGGTTATGAAATGGACTTTGACTCTACATATGCTGAGGTAAAAGCTGTTGTTGAAAATATGGAAAGCGGCAGCGTTGAGATTAAGAAAATCGAAGTTAAGCCGGAAATAACGCGGGAAGAGAATGAAAAGGCAACATCTCTAATCGGCACTTACTATACCACATTTTCCGGCAATGACTATGGCAGAAATGAAAATCTTAGAGTTGGCTGTGCCAATATTAACGGAACAGAGCTTGCTCCGGGTGAGATATTCTCAATGAATGTAGCTCTTGGTCCGCAGACATATGAAAACGGATACAGAGACGCGGCGGTAATTGTTGACGGAAAAATAGAGGATGGTCTTGCCGGAGGAGTGTGTCAGATAACATCTACTCTTTATAATGCTGTTATATTGGCAGAGCTTAAAATTGTGGAGCGCTCAAACCATTCTTTGGCTGTGTCATATGTTCCTTTAGGCCAGGATGCCGCTATAGCCGGGGATTATAAAGACTTAAAATTCCAGAATGATACTGATTATCCTGTATATATAGAAGCATACCTTTCCGGAAATAAACTTATAACAAATGTTTATGGCTATGAAATACACTCGCCTTCAAGGGAAGTTAAGTTTGAAAATATAGTTGATGCTGTAATAGAAAAACCGGCTGAAAAAATAACAGAAGACCCTGAAAAGCCTAAAGACTATAGAGAAGTAACATACTACGGCAAGCAGGGTAAAAAGGTTTCAACATATAAAATGGTATATGAAAACGGAAATCAGATAAGCAGAGAGTATTTTTCTTCTTCAACCTACAGGGCAACACCGGATGAAGTTACTGTAGGAACAAAAGAAATTACTGAAGAAACATTACCAACTGCTCAAACAAATGAAAACCAGCAGGAAACGGCGCAGGGCGACGGAACACTGTTTTCAAATTAAACAAGTATTTTAACACCGAAAGGAGTACTGCAATGAGAGATGAAATTCTTAAACTTATAAGCAAAAACAGCAAGCTTACATGCGACGAGATAGCAAAAGAGCTTAATTTAGACAAAGAAAAAGTAGCCGAGGAAATAAAGAAAATGGAAAACGAGCAGATAATATGCGGCTACAACACTTTAATCAACTGGGAGAAAACAGACAGAGAGGTTGTAACAGCTCTTATTGAGGTAAAGGTTACACCGCAGAGAGGCAATGGATTTGATAAAATTGCAGAAAGAATATGCCAGTTTGAAGAAGTAAAGGCCTGTTATTTAATGAGCGGCGGTTTTGATTTTACTGTAATTCTTGAAGAAAAAAGCCTTAAAGAAATAGCATTTTTTGTATCGGATAAGCTTTCACCTATAGACGCGGTTATAGGCACTGGAACTCATTTTGTGCTTAAAAATTATAAAGACCACGGAATTATTATGGAAAAGAAAGGCAGTTCCGACAGAAGAATGTTAATTTCACCTTGAGTTTTATAATATCAGATAAGAAACGTGTCAAAGCTCTGACACGTTTTTTTATTGCCTGTTTATTGGTTTTGTTGATAAGAGCGGTGAATAATGTTATACTCAAATATATAGGTTAAAGAAATATGTGTGTTGTTTAAAGGAAGTGCTTTTTGTGGGGTTTTTTAAAAAGGATACGGCTGTTCTTAATAAAACGGATAAAAAAATCCGTGCTGTAGTTGTGCTGGGATGTATTTTTGTACTTTTTGTTTTGTTTATATTGAATGTATTTTTGGATATGGGCAAAAGTATAAGACCTGTAATTTTTTTCAGCAATGGTAAAAACATAATTTACAGCATTAAAAATAATTCTGTTATTGACGATACATATGTAAGCTTTTACAGTGGATTTATTGATTTTAATAAAACAGGTGCAAGAGAGTTAAAAGCACATTTTGACTCCGAAACATATTACAAAACTGAAAAAAACGGTGATGCTTATGATGTATACTTTTTTAACGGTGTTAAATGGAACTTTATAGCAGAAAATATATGTGCCATGCGTTTTGCGCAAAACGGAAAAGATGCTGTGCTTTTTGAATCAGATGGAAATGGAACGTATACAACCTATTTTTTCAGCGGAAATAAAATAGAGAAAATGTTCGATTTATGTACAGATGCTATGGCCGTTGGAACTGACAAAAGCGATTACTTCATTTATAATGCTTATTCTGATGGACAGGCTGAAACGACAATGTTTTACAACTTTAAAGATACTCCTTTTGAGCTTGGCATGGGAAGCGGGGATTTGGACACAGTATCTGTTTCAGCCGATGACAGAAAAATGATGATAGTTTCTAACGGAGAAAGAAAAATATACATTTACAGCTTAAATGTAGCGGAAGGCAATACGGCAGAAGCTTTGGAGATTGGCAAAAGCGTTATTAAAGCTTCATTCACAGGGCTTAAAAATGACTTTGCATTTTTAGACGCAAGCGGTGATTTTTATTATTCTTCAGGCGGATATACATTTTTAGAAGCGGAAGATGTTAAAAAGTTTGAAACAGGCTATGATGTAATGTCTGTTTATTATCTGAAAAACAACGGTGAATTTTACAGTTTTTATGTGGGAGAGGAAAAGAAACTGGATGAGGGAGTAGAGGATTTTTGTTATTCAGGTTCAAACAACACAGCTGTTATTAAGGATTATAACAGAATGATAAGAACAGGAAAGCTGTATTTAATAAACAGCAGCAATGTAACAGAAACTGATTTTAATATAGAAAGATTTTGCAAATATTGAAAGGAGTCCCTAAATGATAAAAGAATCATTCAGCCCAGAGCAGACAGAAAGCATAGGCTTCGAATTTGGCAAAAATGCCAAAGCAGGTGATGTATATTGTTTAAGCGGAGATTTGGGAGTGGGCAAAACTGTATTTACAAGGGGCTTTGCCAAAGGTCTTGGTGTGGATGAAGAGTATATCACAAGTCCTACATTTACAATTATAAACGAATACACCGGAAGGCTTAATCTGTATCATTTTGATGTTTACAGAATAGGAAGCATAGAGGAAATGGATGATACAGGGTACGAGGATTACTTTTTCTCAGACGGAGTATGTCTTATTGAGTGGGCAGAGATGATTGAAGAAATTATACCGCCGCAAGCCGTTTGGATTAAAATAGAAAAAGATTTGGATAAAGGTTTTGACTACAGAAGAATTACTTATGGAGGTAAATAAATTGAAAATACTTGCCATTGATTCGTCAGGCACGGCTGTTTCGGCGGCTATAGCTGATGACGATAAAATAATAGCGGAATATTCCCTTAATTTTAAAATGACACATTCCCAGACACTTATGCCGTCGATAGATGAAATAGTAGGAGCAACTGCTTTTGATATTAAAGAGCTTGATTATATTGCATGCACTTCAGGGCCGGGTTCATTTACTGGGCTGAGAATAGGTGCGGCTGCGGCAAAGGGCCTTGCCCACGGCTTGGGAACTGAGATTATAGGTGTGCCAACACTTGAGGCGTTAGCATACAATATGTTTGAAACAGATAAAGTAATATGTCCAATTATGGACGCCAGACGTTCACAGGTATATAACGCTTTTTATGAATTTGAAAACGGCTGTCTTAAAGAAATTTATTCTCAGGAAGCCAGAAGCGTTGATGATGTTATTGAAAAAGCTTCGAAATTTGAACGTAAAGTTATATTCTTAGGCGATGCAGTGCCTGTCTACAAGGAAAAAATATTAAGTCTGAATAATGCTGTTTTAGCACCGCAGCACTGCAATATTCAAAGGGCGGCAACTGTAGCGGCTTTGGCATTTGTTTATGCTAAAGAAGGCAAGGCAGTTAAATACAGCGAGTTTGCGCCATTTTATCTTAGAAAATCTCAGGCTGAAAGAGAACTTGAGGAGAAAAAGGCAATGGAGGGCGCTGATAAATGATAAAAATAATGCCTATGACGGCTGAAGATATAGACGGTGTACTTTTTGTTGAAGAATCTTGCTTTGCTATTGCATGGACTCGTGCTGATTTTGAGCGTGAAATAAATGAAAATAAGCTTGCTATATATTTTGTAGCAAAAGATGACGAAAAAATAGTCGGTTATGCCGGTATGTGGCATGTTGTAACAGAAGGCCAGATTACAAATGTAGCTGTTTTGGAGGAATACAGAGGACAAAAAGTAGGTTCTCTTCTTATGGAAGCGCTTATTAAAACAGCTGAAGAAAAAGAAATGATAGGCATAACATTAGAAGTTAAAATAAGCAATTATACCGCTCAGAAGCTTTATTCAAAGTACGGTTTTAAGCCGGAAGGCTTTAGAAAAAATTACTACAAAGATACCAATGAAGATGCAGTTGTGATGTGGAAATATTTTGAAAATTATGAGGATTACGATAAAACCCTTTAAAATACACAAGTAATTTAAACATAAAGGAGGGAATAAATTGAGTATAAAAGAGCTTAAATATTATGAACTTAACAACAAATGTTCCGAAAGCGTTTTTAATTTTAAAACCACCGACGATTTAGAGAAAATAGACGGTATTGTAGGACAGCCAAGGGCAGAAAAGGCCATGAAGCTGGGACTTAAAATAAAAGCATCGGGATATAATATTTATATGTGCGGTTCTTCGGGATTAGGCAAAACATCTTACGCCAAAATGTGTGCGGAAAATGCGGCGAAAAACGAAAAACGTCCCGATGACTATTGTTATGTTTATAATTTTGATGAACCGAAATGTCCAAGGGCTTTAAGATTTAAAGCTGGGTTTGGCAGACAGTTCAGAGATGATATGAACGAGCTTTCCGAATTTTTCAGTTCTGAATTAAGCAGGGTTTTTGCCTCAGATGAATATGAAGAGCAGAAAAATGATATAGTGCGCGGTTATGACGAAAAGCGGAATAAGCTTATGCGTCAGATAAGCCGGATTGCAGATAAATACGGTTTTACTGTTAAAAGCTCCAATACAGGCGTGTTTTTCATGCCTGTAATGGACGGAGAGGAAATAAGCGAAGAAAAATATGATGAGCTTAGTGACGATGAAAAGGACAGAATAAACACTGCTACATCTGATTTAACAAGAGAAGCTTCAACGGTAATGCGTGATATTCACGAACTGGAAAAGGACTGCCGGAGCGAAGTAAACGATTTGGATTACAAAATAGGTATGTTTGCTGTTGGGTACAATATAAATTCACTTCAGGAAAAATACGGAGATAACGAGGATGCTATAAAGTATTTAAGAGATGTACAGGAGGATTTGCTGGACAATATATCAAAATTTACTCCTACAATTTCAGAAGAAGATGAAAATTCAGGCGGTTTAATACCGTTTTTAGGGAAAAAAAATCCGGATGATACACTTTCTAAATACAAGGTAAATCTTGTTATTGATAATTCAAAAGAGATAGGTGCGCCGGTAGTTGTGGATTTTAATCCTACAGGCGCTAACCTTGCCGGTGAGATGGAATATGACAATGAATTTGGAAACTTTACTACGGATTTTATGAAAATAAAACCCGGTCTTTTCCACAAGGCTAACGGCGGATATCTTATTTTGCAGGCAAGAGATGTACTTTCAAACTATCAGGCATGGGAAGCTATAAGGCGTGTTATGCGTACAGGCAAAATAAAAATAGACGGTTTAAGAGATCAGTTCCAAACAGTGCCGGTTGCTACCCTTAATCCGGAGCCTATAGAGGCTGACTTTAAAATAATACTGGTAGGAAGCAGTTATTATTACGAAATTTTAAGCGAGTATGAAGAGGATTTTGATAAATACTTTAAAGTTCTGGCTGATTTTGATTATGAAATGGACAGAAGCGATGAAAATATAATTAATACGGCAAAATTTATAAAGGCATATTCAATTAAAGAAAATCTTCTTCCTTTTAGTGCCGATGCTGTAGCCAGAGTTATTGAGTACTCATCAAGAATGGCGGATAAACAGACAAAGCTTTCCACAAAATTTAACAAAATAGGCGAAATATTATGCGAGTCCAGTGCCTGGGCGCAGATAGACGAAAAAGAAACTGTAGAAGGAAAACATGTTAAACAGGCAATGCAGGAGCGGAAAAACAGGCTTATGCTTTATGAAGAAAAGCTTACAGAAATGGTGGACAGCGGCGTAATTATGATAGATACTGCAGGTGCAAGGGTAGGGCAGATAAACGGCCTTTCGGTTATAGATATGGGCGGATATGCTTTTGGAAATGTCAGCCGCATTACAGCTGTATCCTATATGGGTAAAAGCGGTATTATAAACATTGAAAAAGAAGCAGAAATGAGCGGAAATACCCATACAAAAGGCATGAATATTATTGAAGGATATATTGGCGGAAAGTATGCACAGGATTTCCCTATTTCTCTTTCCTGCCGTGTATGTTTTGAACAGAACTACGGCGGCATAGACGGTGACAGCGCATCAAGTACGGAGCTTTACTGCATACTTTCCAGCCTTTCCGGAATACCCGTTGACCAGTCACTGGCCGTAACCGGTTCTGTTAACCAGTGCGGCGAGATACAGGCCATCGGAGGAGTTACCTATAAGATAGAAGGCTATTTTGACCTTCGCAACAGAAGGGGCCTTACAGGACGACAGGGAGTAGTTATACCTGTATCTAATATAAAAGACCTGGTTCTCAAAGATGAAGTCTGTGTGTGCAAAGGGGAGTTTGCCGTATTTTTCGATGCCGTCGCCGAGGCCTG
>CALWHR010000170.1 GCA_944380455.1 uncultured Clostridia bacterium | reverse complement strand
TTCTTTTGAAGTCTTCGTCATAGCGAATACCTTTGTTGTTTGTGGACATATAATTACCTCCTTTTGGTGTCTACTTTATTGTAATAGATAGTTACTTTATGTGTCCACTTTTTTAATATAGATCCATCCTGAAGAAGCAGAAATCATAAAGAAAATTTTTTATTTGAGAATGATAGATTATAGTGGTTTGCGTATAGCGAAGTATATAGAAGATAATAAAATAAAAACAGTAATGAATCGGATGTAAGATGAGAAAAGATTTTAAGCATTTGACTAATAAGCACAGATATTCTTGAGGTAAGGCGTTTTAGAATAAAGTCCAGGTTTAATGAATACATGTCCTATATACATGGTGTCCTAAATGAATATAGTTCGAGAATAATTTTGGAGCTGACAGTTAAAAAGCTTTTTGATGATGTAGAAAACACTGTAAGATAATGATATCGGCTAACTTAATTCTATAAATTAGCTTAGGTATGACCAACATTCGCTTTAAAGCATTTACCCATAGATATTTAAAAGATTGTATGTACAGTGTGTTGAGGGACATAAGTGTATTTTGATTGAAAAGTCATGTGCCAAAATAAAAATTATTAATTATATTAGTTTATCTATTAATAAAGGTAAAAAGGGTCATCCAAGGGACGTACTTTTATTATATAATCCAAACTGAATTAATTCTAAATATTGGTAATGTACATTATTCAAATAAAATAGAAAGGAGTTTTTAATTGAGTACAAATACGAAAAATTATAACTTGATAAAGCCAGACCAAGAAGATTTTTACAATATTGATGATTTTAATAATAATGCTGATATTATAGACAATCAGTTAAAGGTTATATCAGACAAAGCAACATCTGCTCTTCCGGCAGAAAGCTATACGGCAGCAGATATACTTAATAAGCTTAAAACGGTAGACGGGGCAAACAGCGGCCTTGACGCGGATTTGTTTAAAGGACAAAATGTTATTCCTGTGGATAATGGGGGGACGGGTAATTCCGACCCAGAAAGAGCAATACGAAATATAGGCGGCGATACTATCTTTATACAGCGCACCGCTAAATATGATGGAATAGATGAAAGTGATGTAAACGGATTTAATCTTATGGGAATGCTTAGGACAACAACAACTCCTACAAATATTCCTGAATTTTTTTCCAACTTGGCGAGAGTTGTTGTTAATTGTTTTTATTCGGGGGCATACGAATGCAAATTGGCAACACAGGATTACACAAATGAGGTCGCAATAAAGACAGGTGCCGATAATGATTGGTTAAGAGTGATAACAGACAAAAATTTAACTGAAATGGTTCAGTCAGCTTTACAGTCAGGGGGTGTAAGTGTGATTAAAAGCATACAAAGAGGTTCTATTTCAATAACCTTAAATTCACAAACAAATACAAGGACGGCAACTATATCACCTGTTAATACTGCAAAAGCCATAGTTATATATACGGGAATGGCAACATCCGTGGATAATTTAGAATATTATCCACAATTGACATTAACAGATTCAACAACAATTACAGCAAGAAGAGCCGAGCTTGCTACAAATGGAAGCACAATTATTCCATATCAGGTTATTGAATTTTATTAAGGAGGTTCAAACTATGGAAGAAATACATTTTTATTATGCGCAAATAGATGAAAATAACATCTGTGTTTCTGTTTTGGACACACCTGTAGAAATTACAGACAATCCCAAAAGGATTTTAACAGATAGTTATGATATGTCTGTTTTAGGCAAGAAATATAATAACGGTGTATGGGAAAGAGTTGAAACAACATCTGAATATACGCCTACAGAAACAGAGCTTATACAGGCAGAGCTTTTATTAAATCAGCAGGAAATAATTATAAAGCAAAATGAGCATGACGAAGTTTTAGCAGCTATTCTTTTGGGACAGCAGACAGTTTAAGGAGAGGATTATAAATGTTTGATATAGTTAAAAGATTTTATGATAGAAACATATACAGTGCAGACGACGTTAAAAAGTTTGTAATAAGCGGCAAAATAACAGCTGATGAATACAAAGAAATTACAGGTATTGATTTTGAATAAAATTTAGATTACAAGACTTCCGGATAGAGTCTTTTATATTAATAATATTTTTTAGAATTTAATTTTTGGAGGAATTGTTTATGAAAAAATATGCTTATATTGATAAAGGTGGCATTATGCACGTTGTAGAAAGCGCAGATACAGCAAAAGAGTATTCTACAAATGGAAAATTTGTAGAAACCGAAATTACAGCAGAATATGGGTTTCCTTTAAATGATGAGGGTGTGGGAGTGATAGTTTACAGTCCGGAAGAAATGAAACTTGATACAGAGGCAGAACCTATAGCACCTATACCGGCACTGGCAGAGTTATACAAAGCGTGCATGTAATACATAAAAGGGGCGGGAAACCGCTCCTTTCAATTTTTTTAATTAATCAAGGAGTGTAGCGCGTAACAGTTATTTATAATATATATTGCCGCAATACCTGTTATTTCAGAGTATATAGTATTGATTCAAAAAAGCAGAAAAGCGACTGTGACGTTAACAGTAAAGGAAATATGCTTCTTTTGTGTATTCAATTAATAGAATATCATGACAAGTGTATGGATAAAGGGGAAATACATTATAAGAACAAACTGGAATACAAGATTTAAAAATAAAACTTGGTTTGTGATGTTTTTACCGGCAGTTTTTGCATTTGTTTACCAGATTTTAGGTATGCTCGACATTTTGCCACCTGTAACACAGGATACGGCAACACAAATTATATGTTTTGTTGTTAATGTTCTTGTGGCAGTTGTTATTGCTTCAGGAACATTGGCAAAAAATATTAGTTATTGACAATAAATTCATAATATGTGATTATAAAATAAGAAGAAGTATATTAAGAGATATCAACAAAATTGAGAACGACTGTCTTCCATATCAAAAAGGCAGAATATACTATACCATTGAGATTGAGCCAGGTGGCAGAAAGTATTTGACATTATCAAATGATGGACTTTGTTTTGTTGCATTAAAAAAGTGTAAAACTATATATCTGGTTGAAAATAAAGAATTTGAAGCAAAAAACAAGAAATTAAATGAAGAAAAGCATATTAAACAATTTCAAAAAGAACTATCTATTCTGGAAAATGGCAATATGTCTCGAAGGCTTACATTAATATTATGTAGAATGTATATGATTGGTATTTGACTGATAATATCGCATAACGAAAAATGATATAAATAAAATAGAGTTATTTAAAAAAGTATGAGTGGAATGATTTTGAAAAGCTAAACCAAAGGCTTCCAGAGGGTTACTGCTGGGAACAAATGGGATTTATAACATCAATGATGCGCCAAAATACAGCAAGTATAAAAGAACCAAATAGAAAATATGTTTCTTTTGAGGGTTATTTTGAAGCTATATATTCTTATGATAATAAGTTGTTAAATGAAGAAACTGCATCAGAAGATATGGGAACTTATAATTATGGACCTTATACTGGTGAAAATGGATTAAAAGATATGTTAATTAATTCAAAAGAACATTATTTAAAAGACATGCTGCCTTACTTCCATAAATATAAAAAAGACTATGAAGATTTTTTAAATGGCAAGGGGCTGATACCATGAAGAATATAA
>CALWHR010000169.1 GCA_944380455.1 uncultured Clostridia bacterium | reverse complement strand
TTGTTGCTAATGATGTTAGCATACAAAATTTTCTATGTCAATAGCAAAATTCAAAATTTACTTAAGAAATTTTTATACTATTTTATTCTTATTTGAGCACTGTTTCTCCTCTTCCGCCTGTGCTGTCACTTCTTTGTGCCATACTTGGAGAAGGTGCATCGTAAATGTTTTCTTTAAAGAAATGCCTGAAAACTGGATATAAAACAGTCATTACAACAGCTCCGCAGAAACCGTTGTTGTAAAGGTTGGCTGCGGCATAGCAGTTACCTGTTTTAAGTACTGCATAGCAGTGCAGAGCACCCGTTATAATACCGGCTACAGGGCCGTAGGTTCCTGCCATTGGCGCAAGGGTTGTGCCAAGGAAAGTACCCATCTGCACGCCGTGAGTTACAGGTGAAGCTGTTGGACTTAAAACAGAGCCTATAAAACAGCCTAAAATAATAGGCACTATATTCTTTGCATGTTTGCCCTGTGCGGAAAAGCCTATAACTGTGAATATAGGTCCTATAGTTCCGCCGGCTAAATCGCCGCCTATTAAAAGCAAATATGTAGTACAAATAAAAGTATTTACACCCATATTAATTAAAACGGCACCCATGCCGTCAAGCTCAGCAAAGTTATACTTGCCGTTTCCCGGGCGTTTTAAAAGATTTCTGTAATTTTTAAAAGAATGTTCCCTGTCTTTAAGATATCCGGCAATTACAAATCCTGCTGCAATGGCGTACATAAGTATTATAAAGCCTAAAGGTCTGCCTTCTGCCCAGCAGCCTTCACTTTCAAAAGGAATATTAAAAGCCTGCTCAATAGGCACAAAGGCTATTGCAACAAAACCAACCGTACAGCCTACGTTATAAAGGCTTAAACCCTTTAATACAACGAATGTATGCTCGGCTACAAGCGGCACAACAAAACCTATAGCTATACCCACAAGTATTGCTACCAGATAGTCCGGCCAGTATGTACCGCCGTGCCACAAATAAGCAACAGCAACCATAGGGCCAAGGGAATCTGCCAAAAGTCCGCTTGTAAGGTATTTGGAGAACTTTTCTTTTTTAACCTTGCTAAGTATCCATGTACCTAAAAGTATATACCACATGGTGTATATATTTTTACCGAAAAATGCGAATCCCGCCATAAGACCCAGTACATGAAAATACTTTCCGTTTACCGGAAACTTGTTAATCTGCATTAAAAGCGCTGAAAAAAATGTAACAAGTGCTACATTCAAAAACGCCGCCGCCGGGCCTACAAGGGCTATATAATCCGTAATAAGCAGAGCCGGATGAAAATATATAGTTTTTAATCCAGCTGGAATAGTCCTGTAATCTCCCAGTATAATGCCAGACAAAGCTATAAGGGCTATAACAAGATATATCCACTTGTAGCCCCTCAGTTTAGAGTTCTCCATATTCATTTACCCCCATAAACACACACAATAAATAAAAAACACAAAAAACCTTTGCACACGGTATACATTGTAGTATAATTGACATAATGAGTCAATAAGTTTGTTAAAATTTAATTAAAGTTCTATATATTTCAGGAGGTATTTATGGGTTACGTTAGAATTCAGTATGAAACAATGAAAACATTTTCTAACGCAGTTTTTCAGAAAATGGGATTTACACCAGATGAAGCATCTATTATAACAGACGTTCTTCTTACAAGCGATATGTACGGAATTGAGTCACACGGCGTTCAAAGAATGGTTCTTTACTATAAAACAATTAAAAACGGCCGTATACACATGGACTCAAAATGGGAAATTATTCACGAAACACCTATCAGTGCCGTTATAGACAACCATTTCGGCGTAGGCCAGCTTGTTGGACACTTTGCCATGAACAAAGCTATCGAAAAAGCCAAAACAAGCGGCATAGGCATTGTTACAGTAAGAAACTCAAACCACTACGGCATAGCCGGATACTATGCTAAAATGGCATGCAAAGAAGGTCTTATAGGCTTTTCAGTTACAAACAGCGAGGCTATTATGGTGCCTACTTACGGCAGAATGGCTATGCTGGGCTCAAATCCAATAGCTATAGCTATGCCGGCAGAGCCTTATGACTTTTTCTTTGATGCTTCAACAACAGTTGTTACAAGAGGAAAAGTTGAAGTTTACAACAAAAAAGGCGAAGAACTTCCGGACGGCTGGACACTTAACTCCAAAGGCTATCCAAGCACAGACGCACCGGATATACTTAAAAACATAAACGAGAAAAACGGCGGCGGCATACTTCCTTTAGGCGGCGCTACAGAAAAATTCGGCGGACACAAGGGCTACGGCTACGGCATGATTGCCGAGATATTCTCATCTGTTCTTTCAATGGGTCTTACATCAAACCATACACATATTGGCTCAACAGGCGGCACATGCCATGGTTTTGCAGCTATTAACCCTAACCTTTTCGGTGACCCTGAAGAAATTAAAAAGCATTTTTCAGCTTTTCTTCAAGAGTTGAGAGAGTCTCCAAAAGCCGAGGGCCAGCAGAGAATTTACACTCACGGCGAAAAAGAAGTTGAAGCTTACAGCAGAATGCTTAAAGAAGGTATACCTGTAAACGAAAATACAATTAAAGAAATGCGTACTATCTGCAATGAATATGGCATTGATATGGACAGCTATTTAGGAAAGCTGGAGTTTGAATAATAAGTAAAAGACAATTTTTTAACAAATAAAAACCGTGGGGCGCAAGATAAATTTGTGTCCTACGGTTTTAATTTTCATAAAATTTACATTTCTATTGACTTTTAAAAATTAATTATTTAAAATATTATTATTGTCGAGGTGTGGCTCAGGTGGTAGAGCGCTGCGTTCGGGACGCAGAGGCCGCAAGTTCGAGTCTTGTCACCTCGATTATACAAAATAAGCCGTTCAAAAGAACGGCTTTTTCTGTTTTCAAATTTTTTCCAACTTATTTATCTGTCTTTTTTATATTAATACATGGCATATCAAAAACATGAGTTTGGTTCAAATGCTCCCTTACAATATCAAGTGCTTCGCCGAAACGCTGGAAGTGCACTATTTCCCTTTCTCTTAAAAATCTAAGAGGTTTAAGCACATCAGGGTCGCTGGTTAAGGCTATCAAATAGTCATAAGTCTGGAGTGCCTTTTTTTCTGCTGCCATATCCTCATATAAATCTGTTATAGGGTCACCTTTGGACTGAATACCTGCGGCTGACCATGGGTCGCCTGCCGCACTGCAAGGATAAACACCTAAGCCGTGTGCAACAAAATACTGCTCAAAGCCGGAATCCATTATCTGCTGCTGGGTAGCGCCTTTTAAAAGCTGGCGTACAATTGTACCCATTATTTCAGTATGAGCTATTTCTTCTGTACCAATATCATTAAGAGTTGCCTTCGCCTGTGGTGTAACCATTGCAAATCTCTGACTTAAATATCTAACGCTTGCACCTAATTCCCCGTCGCTTCCGCCATACTGTTCAAGCATAATTTTGGCTAATTTCGGGTCAGGATTTTTAATATTTACCGGAA
>CALWHR010000168.1 GCA_944380455.1 uncultured Clostridia bacterium | reverse complement strand
GATAAGGGATGTTTTGCCGGTGTGGTGATAGCTCCAAAACTTATGGCTTCCTCTTTTCCTTTTTCCGCTTCTATTAATCCGAAACCTACAGTTGCAATTCCCGGGTCAAGCCCCATAATTATCATTAAATCACCGTACCCGCTAAACACTTATAGCAGTATCCTTAAAATTGTACATATATTTATTATTGTATCATGCTTCAAAAGATATGGCAATAAAATTTAATTTTTCACCAATACACAAACCGACAGCGATGTTGACACAAAGCTGTCGGTTAATTTTTTATTATTCTGATTTATCTTCATTTAAATTCGGATTTTTGTCATTGGAAGTAACGTCCCCTTCACCAGTATCACCTTGTCCGTTTTTACTCTCCGGCTCAGTATTACTTTTTCCCTCTGCCATTTCAAGGGCAGGAACAATAATATACCTTTTTACCACAGGATAGCATGTAAACACTACCACAAATCCCGTCAAGGAATAATATAGGAAAGGAACTGCTATGACGCTTATAATAGGTAATGTAAAGAAGCACACCGCTGTTAAAGCAAAGCAAACAACAGCAGATACAACATTACGCCAAAATCCAAGAACTACAAAAAGCCACGCGTTTTTTATTATCGAAAAACAGCTTAAATTTACGGAAACAGCCATCATATAAAAATAATGACGCATAAAAAAGTACACTATAAGGGCTATAATTGACAAAGTTTTCAGCATTATAGCCATCACCGCTGCGGCAGTACTCGTGCCAGTTATAAGGTCCGCCACGATACCATTGGTAAGTAAGTAAATAACTACAATATCAAGCAGTCCGAAAAATATGCCCTGCTTAAAATTCGCCCAACCTCTTGAAACAAAATCAGACATCCACGCATGTTCCTCGCGGGCAAAATTTCGAAAGATATAAGTCATCCCCATCGTAGCCGGTCCATAAAGTATCATTGACAATATTACAAGCGGCAAGTACAAGAAACTCGGTATATAGGATACTATCGAAGCAAAAATTCCTATTCCTGCCATCATATCTTGAAATTCGCCGGTTTCCGTAATTAATATTTCGGCAAAATATCCATTAATGGTGAAATATACCAATATAAGCATTGGAAGCGTTACCAGAAAATAATAAATATTTAAAGTAACAAACCTCCAAAACTTCCTGAAAAACAGTTCAAAGAAAAGAAAAAATCCATGCTTAACAGGTCTATCACTGAGCAAATCCGGCTTTGGCTTATAGTTATAAGGTCTGAATAAACTCATATCTCTCTATCTTTCCCCCAATTTAGGCTCTCGGATGTGTTTTTTTATATACATCTTTAAGTTTATTTTTTACTATTTTGGCATAAATCTGCGTTGTGGATATATCTGAATGCCCCAGCATTTCCTGAATAGAACGCAAATCTGCACCATTTTCAAGCAAATGAGTTGCAAATGAATGTCTTAAGGTATGTGGCGTTATATCTTTATCTATGCCAGCCCTTTTTTGGTACAGTTTAACAATTTTCCAAAACCCCTGTCTTGACATACGACCACCGTTCATGTTTACAAAAAGCGCTTCCTCGTCTTCATCTGCTATCATATTTTTCCGCACAGTATTTATGTAATTAGCAAGAGCTTTGACAGCCAAGGAATACATCGGAATTATGCGTTCTTTACCGTTTCCCCTGCACCTAACAATACCAACTGACAAATTTACATCTCCAATATCTAAAGCTATAAGCTCGCTTACTCTTATACCGGTTGCATATAAAAGTTCAAGCATTGCTTTATCTCTTATTCCTTTCATATCGCTTATGTCAGGCTGCTCTAAAAACAGCTCTACTTCCCTGCTTGTCAAAATCTGAGGAAGCTTACGCTGTTGTTTAGTAATCGATATTCCCTTTGTTGGATTGTCTTTAATTAAGCCCTTCAAAATTAGGTACTCATAAAAACATTTAACGGAAGCTATTGTCCTTGAAACAGTAGCGTAAGACCGACCGTCTGCATGCATAGAAGCCATATATCCTTCTATATCTTTTTTAGTCAGTTTTTCAAGTGAAACACAATCATTGCATTGTACATATTCCAATAGATGTCTAATGTCCCTGACATAAGATAAAAATGTATTTTCTGAAACCTTTTTCTGTCCTTTTAAATAAGCAGCAAAACAGTCGAGCAGATCATTATCGCTCAATATTTTCACCAAACTTCCTAATTATATCACAATATTGTAGCCTGTACCGCAGAAATTATAAAGGTGGCAGCCGTACATATCGCAATCATTTTCAAGAAAAACGTAATTACTCCCGGCTCAGGTCTTATCCCGAAGGCAAGCAATTTAAACTCAGCCGCTGAAGCCTGCATAGCACAGGTGCATAACAGCATAAAAAGCGGCAAGGCAACTGTAATATACCAGCCTACACTCAAAAAAGCACTTGCCCAACCTCCATTTTCTACCATCGCAGTCAAAACAAAACCGGATAAAAAACCTGCTATTAACGTTAATACCGGCACAAATACAAAACCAATGCACGAACTGCCAAGCAATAAAACAGATAAGAGCACAAGTACATTCTTTAAAAGATACTCAAAAAATCCCGTGCTGTTTCCACCGCTAAGAACAGTTGACGCTGTTAATATATGCGTGTACGAACCGGAAAAACAGCCGGCTAAGGCCCCAACCATTAAAAATAGCGAACAAGCGGCAAAAGCCGCATAACCGCCTTGATTTTCAGCTGATACATTTCGTTTTACAAGTTTTTTCATGCCTATCCTCCTTTCATCATTCAAAAAAAGAATATGATGGACAGGCAGAAATAATAACTTACTTAAGTGCGTAAAAATATAATACAGTTTCGCCATTAAAGCAAGAGAATTAACATAACATAATAAATTTTGTATACTTTAACAATATATTATGTAAACCATATTATGTAAATGCAATGCGGTTTGACAAAATTTGTTAAATTTTATGACTCTTTTGACATTTTTTCACTTAGCTAAAATTTCTAAATATATTTCTTATTAATTAACCCTTTCCTTTAATATGCCTATAAATAAAATATTTTCCGCCTGCAAACACACAATTTATCATAGCCTTAACCTTAACGTGTCCGAGCAGGCGGTTATTTACTAAAACACTTTTTTAATTTTCCTATATTTGAATGTTTTATATATATTCTAATGATTTTATTTATGTAAACTTATCTTTGCCTTATCCTCAGCTATATTTTCATCTTTTTATTTTTTTCTTTTTTATTGATAAAAGACCACCAAGCACAGCCCCTATGCAAAACGCTAATGGTATTTGAAACTCAAATTTTTCTGCGGACAGTGGCAAAGCTTTTCCGAGAGCAAAATTTAAAATAAACATGCTTACTCCTATGCTAACTGCTACCGGAAATTTAAATTCAGATGCTTTTTTTGCCGCAACCATAGCCCCTGAAAAAGAACAAATAAGCGCGCAAATCGTTGCAAACATCTTTATATTACTTTCCGGTATCATTTCTTTTGACGTAGCTGCGGCAAAAATCATTAAAATTACAATTTCTGCTATGGCAGCTACAATAATACCGATTACAAATGCAGTCATTGTACTTTTTTCCTGTTTCCTAATTTTAACTTTCATAAAAATACCCCCAAAGAAAAGATAGGTTGTACCATATCTTATTCCTTAGGGGGGTATATAATTCATTTATTTACAATAAATCATTTTTGAGATGTAT
>CALWHR010000167.1 GCA_944380455.1 uncultured Clostridia bacterium | reverse complement strand
TTTCACCGGTTTTTTATTTTTATTTGAATATTTTTTTTACAGCTTTAAGCTTAATATCATTAAACGGCGGGAATATCAAAGACGGATTAACGGCTGTTGATTTTTTGAGAACGCTTCTTTTGTGTGAGAATGTTAAAAAGCTTTCTTTGCCATGGTACGCTCCCATTCCAGACTGACCTATTCCGCCAAAAGGCAGCTGAGGATTAATAATATGGCTTACTACATCATTTACACATACACCGCCGGAAGATGTACTCATTATTGTTTTGTTAATGGCTTTTTTGTTTTCGCTAAAAATATAAAGCGCTAAAGGCTTAGGCCGTTTATTAATAAAATCAATGGCCTCATCAAGGTTATCGCAGCCTATAACAGGCAGTATTGGGCCGAATATTTCTTCCTGCATACACGCTGCTGAGCCGTCAGGCGGACAAATAATTGTAGGAGCAATATACCGTTTTTCCTCGTCAAACTTTCCGCCAAAAGCAACATACCTAAAGTCTTTTTCTATAATATTTTTAAGCCTTTCTATATGCCTTTCATTTACTATTCGCCCGTAATCTTTATTGTTTATAACGTCATTTCCATAAAAACGGCGTATTGTTTTTTCAATTTCATTAATAAACTGGGCTTTTATTTTGTTGTCTACAAGCACATAGTCCGGTGCTACACAAGTTTGACCAACATTCATAAACTTGCCCCAGACTATTCTTTGACAAGCCGTTTTAAGCTTTGCCGAGCGGTCTATAACAACGGGGCTTTTTCCGCCCAGCTCCAAAGTAACAGGCACAAGATTTTCGGCGGCGGCTTTCATAACAATCTTACCAACCTGCGGACTGCCCGTAAAGAATATATAATCAAAGGGGCTGTTTATAAGCATTGTAGTATTTTCAATGCCGCCTTCAACACAGCTTATATACTGTATATGGAATGTTTCTTTTATTATTTTATCAATTATATCAGATACATTAGGCGTAAGTTCTGACGGGCAAATAACGGCGCAGTTTCCGGCGCATATTGCTCCTATGAGCGGTTCTATAACAAGCTGAAAAGGATAGTTATAAGGTCCTATAATTAAAACACTGCCATAGGGTGTATACTGCACAGAGCTTGATGACGGCATTAAATAAACAGACGTTTTAGCCTTAACTGGCTTTGTCCATTTAGGCAGATTCTTTTTGGCATTTGTAATACTGTTTAATATAATACCTATTTCACTTGTATAGGCTTCAAACCTGTTTTTGCCTAAATCCGCATAAAGGGCGTCTTCTATTTCATGTTCATATTTAGCCACTGCATTATAAAGCTTATCCAGTTGTTCAATACGGTACTTAACAGAAAGAGTTCCGCCTTTTTTAAAATATATTTTTTGTGTATCCAGCAAATCAGAAATATATTTTTGTGTTATTTTCAAATTATATCATTCCTCTTTAAAATATATGTACTACTTAGCATTATGTAAAGTTACTATACCACAAAAATATTATTCTTAAAACAAAAAATAGTTTAAGTATTATATTAATTAATTTTAAACAGCAAAAAAGCCACTGCATAATGCAATGGCTTTAAATGTTTATCAGTCCTGAGAATATGGCATTAAAGCAATATGTCTTGCTCTCTTGATAGCTGTTGTTAAAGCTCTCTGATGCTTTGCACAGTTACCTGTAATTCTTCTTGGAAGAATTTTGCCTCTTTCAGAAACGTATCTTCTTAATTTATTAATGTCCTTGTAATCGATAACTGTTACTTTATCTACACAAGACTGGCATACGCGTTTTTTTCTGCGGCCACGTTTCTTCTGAATCATGCTGTTAACCTCCTTTTATTAATTAAAAGGGTAAATCATCGTCGTCAATGCCTTCTTCAATAGGATAGAACCCGTCTGATGCGTCAGGCGCGCTTTTTGGTGCTGCCTGCTGATGCGGCTGTGAAAAATCATTTGGCTGTGAAAATGGCTGTGAAGCCATTCTGCCCTCAAAAGAAGACTTGCTCTCAGCAAAATAATGCTCCTCTGTAACCACTTCAGTGCTCCAGCGTTTTGTTCCATCTTTATCATCCCATGAACGAACTTGAAGCCTTCCGACTACGCTTACCATCTGTCCTTTTTTAAAGAACCTCTCTACAAACTCTCCGCTTTTACCGAATGCTACACAGTTAATAAAGTCAGCTTCCGGCTCGCCTTCCCGTCTAAAACGGCGGCTTACGGCAAGAGTATACCGTGCTACTGCTACCGGCGCTGCACCCTGAGAATACCTAACCTCCGGGTCTCTTGCAAGACGCCCCATTAATATTACTTTGTTCATAAAAACTACCTCCTAAAAATTAGGCCTCTTTACGAACGATAAGGTAACGGATTACGTTTTCCATAATACGTACACGGCTTTCAATCTCAGCTGGAGTAGTTCCTTCTGCATCGAAATCAATGAAAGCATAGAAGCCTTCGTTTAATTTCTGGATAGGATAAGCAAGTCTTTTTTTGCCCCAGTCATCAACCTTTGTTACTGTACCTTCAAATCTTGCGATAAGGTCCTGAATTTTCTGCATTTCAGCAGCTTTAGCCTCCTCGTCAAGGTCAGGTCTGAGTACAACAGCTAATTCGTATTT
>CALWHR010000166.1 GCA_944380455.1 uncultured Clostridia bacterium | reverse complement strand
AAATGCTTGTTACATAATCAAGACTTAACTGGCATGTCTGGGTAATGCCGTTATAAGTAATTGTAATATTTGTATTGTCTGCGGCACCATATGTATACACATTTCCATTAAACACACCGGAGTTATCATCTGAAACAAACTGTATCTGTTCTGTTGGTATAGATATTTTGTGTAAATTTTCATCATATCCTTCAACAGAAAATGTTACCTGTCCGCCTGGAACTGCTACATCTGTTGAAGGCGTAACTTTAAGTGTTGTTACATTTCCAACAGGACTGTTGTCAAATATTCCCACAGCTGTCATAACAGCTCTGGCTGTTCCCTCTGCCGGTGAATTAACTATTTCTATGCTGCCTGTATCAGCATTTTTAACGGCCATTGTTGAAGAACCGCCGCCGTCAAGATTAAGGCCGTAATAGCAGCCTTCATCTAATAAAATCTGTATAGACTCATCTACATCAACACCAATGCTTACATTGTTTCCATTGCTTCTCTTGCCGTCTATAACAATAAGCTTTAATGTATTTTGATCCTGAGAAAGGCCAAGGAGTGTTCTTGGCTGACGCCCGGAAGCCATTTCGCCTATATCTGCCGGTTTAACTCCATTTTTGAGTATAACACCGCCGCCTGATATAGCTGTTTGAATATTGTTTAAATCAAATGTAGAAGTTATGTTTACTTTTACACTTTGTCCTACTGCAAGATACGGCAAATAAGCATCCGCGTACTCCGAGCTTAAAACAACCAGATATCCGTCATCAGGTACATTTACTGTTTCACCTTTTTGAGATATATATGTAATATGGTCATTTTCTACTTTTATCTTAACAAGATTAGAAAATCTTGCATCCAGTGCTGCTGTGTTTTCGCAGGCATTTTTATCTAAATATACCGGATAGACCATCTGTGTTATTTTGTTAATGCTGGCGAATTCAAAATAATCCTTGCCTTCAACATTGAACATCATAGTTGTTTTAAAATAATCGAACATAGCATTTCCATTATTGTCAACAAAATATGTGCCAAACTGATTTGAATTAATGTTTTTATCTGTATCAATAGATATTATATCGCCTCTTGATATTTCAGGGCCAAAAGATGCTGAGTATGTACTTGTCATTCCAAAATAAGCCGAATTAACACCTGCCACAGCAGAATTATCCGACACTATTTTATCAACAGTTTCTCTTAAACCTAATTCCTTTTTAGAGTCAATAGGCTCAACTTCAATATTAGGATTTGTTAAATCAGCTGTGAGGACATATATATCAAGCCATCCGTCACTTGTAAGCCTGTGCCTTACTTTATAATCTATTCCCTTTGCCAGAACTTCCTCCGTTACCTGCTCATATAAACTTTGAGCTGCAAAAACAGGAATTGAAGAAAAAACTGCTCCGGCTATAATTCCGGCAAATAAAAGTTTTTTCAGTGAAACAAATTTTTTCAATTTGCTAATTCCTCCCTTAAACTATTTAAGGCAAGTTATTTTATAGTATACCCGCCTTTTACAATAAACCAAGCTTCATCTGAAGTTACGGCAGCACCTCTTCCGTCATCCCTTGAAACAATAAGCAGATGATTAGCCGTAAGGCTTTGGCCGTTATAATACTCCTGGCCTGATGTTACATCTATAATTCCGTCAGAACTTTCAGTATATGACAAAGCCGAACCGCTTCTAAGTATTATTTCAGAACCGCCTTTACCAAGCAAAATCTGTCCTTTGCTCAATGAAACAGGTTCAAAACTGTCACTTGCTTCACTTTCCAAAGACAAATTGCCGGAATTTTGGCTGCTATTAACAATGTCAAGTACATTAGCCATTGCTGTATCAACGTAGCTTTTTGTTACAAGCGGATCGCCGCTTGAACCAGCACTGTCTGATGACGCACTGACTGTATACATAAAAGAAAAGGCTGCTGCCACAAGCGCTGCAGCAAATGCTGCTGATTTAAATTTTTTGTTCATTAATTGCGTATCCCCCTTACCTATTAAATTTTAGCTGCCTATTATAGCAGCCAAACCACTTAAATCCTTATTAGCGCATTACAGGTATTTTATCACACATACCTAAGCATTTCGATAATGTTCATTATTTGTTAATAATACTGTAATTTAAGCGTAAAATTAATTATTAAAAAATACGTCTAAAGCACGTCCGCCCATATATGAACACATCTGTGCCTGATGGAAGCCTTTTTCACGCATATAATTTTCAATATAATCACGTATATACCAGCTGCTTCTGCCCCAATTGGCAAAAAGCGTGTTTTCTTTAGGCGCTCTGGATACTATTCTTTCCAAAAACTGCTTTTCAGAAAGATACATTATAAAAAGAGCTGCTCTTTTAGCATATTCGTCTAAAGAACATATCTCAAATTCACCGTTTTTATACTGCTGAGCCATAACGGTGTTTTCTGCAATATATAAAGAATGGAGCTTAACAAAATCAATTCCAAGAACGGAAATTATTTTAGCGCCTTCTATACAGTCTGAAATATCATCCCACGGCAGATTAAGTATCATATGAACGCATGTTTTAAAACCGTATTTTTTTATCTCCAATACGGCTTCTATAAATTCGGCCAATGTATGGCCTCTGTTTATTTTATTAAGAGTATGATAATTAACACTTTGAAGTCCAAGCTCTATAGTAATTTCTATGTTTTTTTCATCTGATATATTCTTTAATATATCAAGATATTCTTTTCTAATACAGTCAGGTCTTGTAGATAATGCAATCTCAACTATCCCTTCTTGACATGCTTCATACATATATTTTTCAAACATGTCTAAAGGCAGATAAGTGTTTGTAAAGTTTTGAAAATAAGCGGTAAATTTATCAGCGTTGTATTTCTTTCCAATATATTCCATGTTTCTGGTGATTTGTTCCTTAACAGAAAAAATGCCGGATAAGTTATCAAATCCGGCACCTTTTTCATCACAATAAGTACAACCTTTCAAACCGCCTTGCCTGTTTGGGCATGAAACTGGAATATTAACAGGCAGTTTATAAACTCTGCATCCAAAATGATTTTTTAAATAATCAGAGTATCTGTTGTATATATCCATAATTATATAATGTATTTTTTAACCTCTTCAGGAAGAGTTTCTGGTTTAGAACTGATTATGAATACAAAATCCACGCTGTTTTCTTTGGAAAGATTTTCAATTTCGCTAATAAAGTCTTTAATATCATCATTTGACAAGTCTTTAACTATATTGTGGAGACCATCAATATAAATCTGTTCAATGTCACTGTCCTGAGAAAGAATACCGCAAATAAAGCCGAAGAAAATTTTTTGATCCGTCATAACAAAGTTTGTTCTAACAAAACGTATGTTATAATGCAAATCATACATGTGTCTGTTATCATCATCAATAAAAACAACATGTCCTTTTGATGTTTTTCCGGCATCATTTGCCATTTCTAAAAGTCTTTTTGTTTTACCTTCACCTTTTTCGCCCGCAAGTATCTGTATCATAAAAAACTCCCCCTTATCTGGATATGTTTATTTGATTATACAACATAAAAGTTTTTTGCTCAACCAGAAAAGCGATACACTTTTATATTTATATTATTCTGCAAATCATTCAAAAATCCTTCTTAAATATTCAATTTTTTAATAATTAATGTTAATTAAACATAAATAACTATAATTTGTGTTGACTCCAATGAAATTTAAACATATTATATAGAGAAAACTTAATTATAATTTCATCAGGAGGTCTTTTTATGGACAGTGACGAACGGTTATTAATTGTAAACCGTGTTGGCAAAACAACAATTATAGCAAATGTAGTGCTTTCTGTATTTAAAATAGCATCTGGCTTAATCGCCCGAAGCGGTGCGATGGTAGCAGACGGCATACATACTCTGTCTGATGTAATTACTACAGTTGCTGTTATGGTAGGAATGAAACTTTCATCAAAACCAGATGATAACGACCACCCGTATGGTCATGAAAAAATCGAAGCAGTTGTATCCAAACTCCTTGCCATACTCCTTGCCATTACAGCTATCGGCATAGGCTACAGCGGCATTAAAAATATTATACACAGCCAATTTGTCCGCCCTGGCATGCTGGCTTTAATAGCAGCAGTAATATCAATCGCAGTTAAAGAGTGGATGTACCACTACACAATCAGAGCCGCAAAAAAAATAGACAGTCCATCTTTAAAAGCCGATGCATGGCATCACAGAAGTGACGCTTTTTCATCAATTGGTACATTAATTGGTATAGGCGGAGCTATAGCAGGAATTGAAATTCTTGACCCTATAGCTTCTATAGCAGTATGTGTAATGATAATCAGAGTTAGTGTGGAAATTTATATTCAGGCATATAATCAGCTGATAGACAAAGCCGCCAGCCAGGAAGATTTAAACAAAATTAAAGAAATAATATCCTCTGTTAAAGGCGTATATTGTATAGATGATATTAAAACAAGAATTCACGGTCCACGTATATTTGTTGATGTTGAAATATCTGTAGAAGGAAGTTTAACAGTTTATGAAGGCCATCAAATAGCACAGGAAGTACATGATAAAATAGAATCCGGCATGCCTGACGTTAAGCATTGTATGGTTCATGTAAACCCATACTTTAAACTAAATTAATTATTAGAGCATTTACTTAATACAAAAAGCCTTCATTAACTTTAATAAAGTTTGAAGGCTTTTTTATATTTATCTATTAAATTTTATCGTACTGGTACATAGTCTATCTGCGACTTTTCTTCTGTAGCCTCTAACTTAAAAATAACTGGTCTTAAACCATCGTTGCAGCTGCAAATAGCAACACCAGGTTTTCTAATCCAATCGCCATAATAGAATAAGTCTTTGCCTGAGCCATGAGCAAGAGCAAATACATACTGATAAATAGCTTTCCAGGCTTCATCACAAAATCCCTCAGGTTTTGAATAATCGGCATAAAACACTTGACCTTTTTTCATCATAGGGCAAGCTGTCAGGCCTTCAGCTCCATACTCTTGTGCCAGTTCTTTGTCTAACGTAGTTTTTAAAACTGTAATTTTAACCTTATTCATTTCATCACTCCCTATAATCCATATTATTTCATTTTGTTAATATACAGTCAAGCTAATTTGATTATATAAAATAGAAATAAAAAATCCTGTTCAAATAATATTGAACAGGAATTCTTATTTACTGAATTTGACCACGGGCTTCTTTTCCTCCGCCCATGCCGCCTCTTCCGCCTGCCATTGAAGCAGAACCATAAACCAAACTGTCCATAGTAATTTCAGTTGTAAAATCACCTGCTGTTAATGTATAAGATGAACCTTCGGTAATTTCAGGGCAGCTTACAATAACAGATGAAAATTCTTTATCAGCCTGCCACGATAAAAGCTCTTTTCCAGTGCTGTCGTTAAGTGTAATTGCACTGCCTGCCGGAGCATAATCTACCGTAACCATAATAACTCCTTGTTCTGATGAAGAACCAAAATTCTGTGCCATACCTGATGAACCAGCTGCAATAAATATTCCGTCATTAATAACTGCATTTCCGTTATAATCCAAGGCACTGTCTCCGCCGCTTACAGGTCCTGAAACATAAATTTCTCCTCCTGCAACCGTTATATCACCATTGGAATCTATGCCGTCACCGGAAGCATTTACATAAATCTTTCCGCCCGAAATATTTATATACGCTCCTTCAGTTGCGGCAAACGCATCTCCCCCTCTTCCGCCAAAACCGCTGCTGTCATTGCCTCCTGCAGCATTTATTCCGTCATCACTTGCAGTTAAAGATATATTTCCGCCTGTTATGTCTACAGACAAACCTTCTATTCCTTCATAGCTTCGGGAAATATTTATATTTCCGTCTGTTATAGTTGTTGCTGAATCTGCGTGTATTCCGTCATCCCCTGTGGATATCTCAAACGAACCGCCGTTTATTGTTAAACTTGAATTGCTGTGCAATGCATCATCGGCAGAATTAATGCTGTATGTTCCGCTGTTTATTACTAAATCTCCTCCGGCTTTTATACCTTTAGTACTTGTTGTTGAATCTTCTGTATCGGTTGTATTATCATTCTGCTCTTCCGTATTATCATTTGCAGTAATGTCCGGATTACGAGTCTGACTGTCAGAAATCTTTTCAGGTGCAGACTGCTCAGGCGGATTTTCTTTTTGTTCACCACGCTGGCGCGGATTTTCTCCTTCTGTACCCATTTCAGGCGGAACTTCTCCCAGCGCACCGGCTTTAGGCATATTGCCGCCAGGTACTTTTCCTCCAAAATCTCTGTCATTTTGTGCCTTATCTTCACCATTTTCACTGCCGCCGCCGGATTGAATTTCATATGTTCCTCCGTCAGCTGTTAATATGCTTTTGCACTTATACCGTCGCCTTCTGATACAATATTAAAATTTCCGTCAGCTATATACACAAATCCAAGTGATGTATCATCGGCATTTTCTGAATGTATACCGTCTTTACCTGACGCAATATCAAATGTTACGCCGGCTATCCTTACACTGTCTTTTCCTGAAATTCCATGACTTGCGGATATAATGCTGTAAATTCCGCTTGTAAAAGCCAAATCATCTTTAGAAACTATTCCATGTCCTGCGGCAGCGTTTATATTTAATATGCCGGCTCCGTTTAATGTTAAATCAGACTTTGCAAAGATAACCGAATCAATATTGCTGTCATCAATAGCCACATATTCACCGCCGTTTGAAAGTGTGTTCTCAGTATTTTCCGCTGTTGTTATAAACACCTTATCAGCCTGCAAAACATAAATGGCCGCTGATGAAGAACATGTTATATCAACTCCATTAAGAACTATCTGGATTTTGTCAGTTTCGTCTGCATTAACAATTATCATTCCGTCATCTAATGTACCCGATAAAATATAAGTTCCTTCATCGGTAATGGTAACCGTACTGCCGGAAATATCCACGGCATCTGAAGTGCTCGAAGCACTGTTTAGTGAAAGAGAAATTTTTGCCGCACTTTCCTCATCATAACCTATTTCCCAATCTCGGTCTGTAAACATACCTTCTGCCAAAGCCGATGCTTGAACATTATTTTCTTGTGATGAAGCAGATACGCTTCCTGTACCTGTCTGTGCTGTATTCTGTACACTACATCCAGCAGAAAATACAGCAAATACCAGCACAAAAGATAAAATTATGTGTTTTTTCATATTGTCACCTCAATTATAATTCGCCAATAACCGTTTCCTGTCTTGATACTGAAATTTCTAAATTTCCGTTTCTGCACCTAAGCTTATCTATTAACTCTTTTTCCCTGTTTGCACTTTTAAGTGTAATATTATACGTCAGTTTGAAAAGACTTCCCATATTTGTAGTTTTAACCTGAACCACTTCGTAATCAGAAGCATATTCGCTGAGAATATCGTTAAAAACACTTGTATAATCCAAATCCTCAGGAATTGTTATGTGCAGAGTTTTATATAAATTATTGTGTTTCTTAGCTCCAAAATCAAAATAACTGTAAAGAACGCTTACTGTGCCAAGCAAAACAGCAAAAAGTATTCCGTATCCCAAATAACCCATTCCAACTATAAGGCCTGTACCCATTGCCAAAAATATAGCACCAATTTCTTTTGCCGAGCCTGGTACTGAGCGGAATCTGACAAGACTGAAAGCACCGGCAACTGCCACACCTGCTCCAATATTTCCGTTTACCATCATAATAACAACACACACTATAGACGGCAAAAGAGCTAATGTTGCTACAAAGCTTTTTGTATATTTAGTTTTATACATATAGCATACAGCCAAAATCAAACCTATAATAATAGAGCATGCAACACACGCTAAAAAATCAGATACGGCAATAACCCCTGTCATCTCCGTATCAAATATCCCTCTGAATAAGCCGTTAAGCATATAAAATCATTCCTTTCCTTTTGTTGTTCATAATATCTATATAGGCAGAACCATATTTTGTAAATGAAGCCTTATATATATTTAAGTCCGTAAGAATACGGCACATCCAAAGCGGATAACCGCCTGATGTTTTAATCTCCATTAGCGTCTGAGTATTATTAATCAGCGGTGTGCCATACGTACCGCTTCCCAAATCAAACTCTTTTTCACGGTAAAGTATATTTTCATCAAATGTAACTCGAAAATCGCTTCCGTCTAAAGAGTAATAAGCCTCCCTCTCGTATGAAAGAAAAACCGCCGGTTGCAGAGTTTTATAAAACTTGCGAAAATAGTTAATCTCGTCAGCTATCTGCGATTTAATGGGAATAGGAAGATTATTTATAAATATGTCCTTTGCCTGTTTTTCAGGCAAAACAAGCCTGCGTTTATAAACTACAGAATCATACTTCTTTTTAAGCTCCACAAATACTATCTCATTAGGCTCTGCCGCTTTGTAACTGCGTAAACGAAGTTTTTCTTTATAAATCGGTTTTTCCAAAGAATGTCTTGCCAGATAAAAGTCCTTAGTGTCAAAATAAATGTTTCTTATAGTTGTCCGGCCGTAATTATCCAGCTTCATATAGTTTTCCATGGTTTGCAGTATTTTTTCCTTTTGCTGTTTTGTAAGTATATATTTCAGTTCATATCTTTTAAATGTAGATTGATAATCCATTTGCAAAACCTCCTTTCAGACTTACTGCTTTATCCTATAAAAGATTGTATTAAATCCATGACCTGGGATATTGGTATGGCATAACCCATACCCTCAACATCAGAAGAAGATATCTTTGCAGTATTAATCCCCACCAATTCTCCCTGCATATTCAGTAAAGCTCCGCCGCTGTTGCCAGGATTAATAGCAGCATCTGTTTGTATATAAGTTCCCGAAGAGTTGCTGCTGCTTGTTATGCTGCGGTTCATTGCACTTACAATGCCTGTAGTAACAGACTGACCGTATCCAAGAGCATTGCCAATTGCAACTACCTGCTCGCCAACAACTAAACCTTCAGAATCGCCTATAGCAGCAACAGAAATTTGCGATAATGTATTATCAGTTAAATCCTCAACAGGTACTTTTATAACTGCTATATCTTTTCACTGTCATAACCGCATAACTGCGCTTTATAAGTTTCATTATCGGCAAATGTTACCGAAAGAGTTGCAGCTCCTTGAACAACATGGTAATTTGTAACCATGTACAAATTTGTATCATCTTTATCAATAATTATTCCTGAACCGCAGCTCATTGTTTCCTGTGTAAGCGGAACGCGGCTGTTTCTGCCAAATCTGCCGAAAAAGTTTTCAACCTCCTGAACCGATATATTTGTAACAGATACTACCGACGGCAAACCTTCAGCGGCTATGTCCGAAACATCCAAACTCAAACTGTAGTGTCCTGACGAATAGGAAGTATTTATTAATCCGCCTTCTGAAAAAGTATACTCCGCTGTTTGAAATGCCTCGGATGTCCGGCTTTCTGCAAAAGCTTCTCTGCCCCAGAGCACTTTGTTTATTCCGTAAAATGTTCCTCCCGATACACCGCCGAAAAGAGCAGCGCAAAAACTTAATGATACTAATTTTTTAAACATACTCTTTTTCCTGCGTCTTTTTCTGGATTTGGTATAATTTCTGTTTTCATTTGTACTGATAACTTCATTTGAAAAATCGCTGTATTTATCCATATCGATTATTCCTTTCGTATTGTTTAAATTAAACACTAATTTTTATGGTCAAAGTATAAATTCTTTTCCTTAACTTAACTTAAAATTCAGCCTTAACTAAACTTAAAAATCAAAATTTCACATTACCTTCACAAAAAAATACCGGCTCATAAATATGAACCGGTGTAGGTTAATTCATTATTTATTTTGGAAATACAGCCGTTATCTGCAATGACTTTTCATCTTTAGTAGCAGCAGTTATTTTCCCTTTATGCGCCTGAACAATAGCCAAAGCAATTGATAGACCAAGTCCGTAGCCGCCTGTCTGAGAATTTCTTGACTGGTCGGCTCTGAAAAACCTGTCAAATAAACTGCCTAAGTGTTCCTTTGGCATATAATCCGTTGTATTAAATACACAAAGCTTAATACTGTTTTTCTCGCTTTCAAGTTTAAAGGAAATTTCGCCTCCTGATTGTGAGTATTTAACAGCATTGTCCAATAAAATATTAATCAGCTGCCGAAGAGCTTTTTCATCACCCCGCATTGAAACCAAAGGCTCAATATCTATTTTAAGTGTTTTGTTTTGTGTTTTTGCCAAAGATTTAAATGTTTCTGCTGTTTCTTCCGCTATATCAGAAAGCGGAAAATCTATCATCTGAATCTGTACCTGTTCTTCTTCCATTCTTGAAAGAAGTATAAGTGAATTAGTAAGCTCAGAAAGCCTTTTCGTCTGAATCTTAATATCTTTAAGCCATTCATTTTCTCCATAATCCATTTCAAGTACTTCCGCATCAGCATCTATTATGGTTAAAGGTGTTTTTAGCTCATGCCCTGCATCGGTTATAAATCTTTTCTGTTTATCATAATTTTCTATAAACGGTTTTACAATACGGCTTGATAAAAAAATCATAAGTAAAGTAACCGAGAGCAAGCCAACCAACGAAACAGCAATTCCTATAAATACATATGAGCGGAAATTATCCAGACTTCTTCCGCAGTCCAAAAAAATTAAATGCGTTTGGTCATTTGCTGTATATACAATATATCTGTAATCATCAATAAATCCCTTGCTGTTGCCTTTTTCCATTACAATCTGGGCATATTCAATAGCAGTTTGCGTATCTACAGCTGCTATTTTCCCTGTATTAACCATAGACACATTACCATTACTATTTAAGAAAACCGAAAAATACCGTGTTTCATATGGAAGTTCCGGTGACATTAAGTTTTCCTGGCTTTGAAAACCGCCTGGAAAAAATTTATCTTTATGCTTTATAGGCATATCGGGAAACTTACCGTCATTTGCCGCTAAAATATGCAATATACTGTCTGCATTATTCTTTACTTCATTGTAACTTAAAACACTTATAGAGCTCATAATAATAACCAAAACTACAAAAAGCGACACTGCGGAAGCTATTATAAATTTAATTCGCAGTTTTTTTATCATTTCGCATCCTCCAAAGAATAGCCTGCATTTCTGACTGCTTTTATTTGAATATCGGCATTAAGAGCAGACAGCTTTTTTCTTAAATATGATATATATACCCATACTACATTTATTTCAGCCTCACTGTCGAAGCCCCATATTTTTTCCATAAATTTTTCTGAAGAAATCAAAACCCTGGGATTACTCATTAACAGCTCTATCATCTGAAATTCTTTATTCGCCAGGCGAAATCTTCCTGACGGAGTTGAAAGCTCAAATGTGGCACGGTCTAAAGTTACATTTCCCAGACTCAGCTTTGAGCTGCTTTGTGAAGCCTGAATTCTCGTTACAGCTCTTATTCTGGCAAGTAATTCACGTGTATTAAAAGGTTTTGTCAAATAGTCATTGGCTCCAGAGTCCAGTCCAAGTACTTTATCATCTATTTCAGATTTGGCAGTAAGCATCAATACAGGCGTTAAATTGCCTTTTTTTCGTATTTCTTTAAGTACACTAATTCCATCCATAACCGGCATCATAATGTCAAGCACCACACCGTCATAATTGCCTGTTTCAATATAATCTAAAGCAGTTTTGCCGTCAAATACCGGGTCAACCGAATAGTTATTCCTCTCTAAAATAGCAACAAGCGCCTTTGAAAGAGCTTTTTCGTCTTCAGCAAGCAATAACCTCATAAAAATCACTTCTCTCTGAATTATAGCATTACAGTTTTATATTTAACCGGATATATTATACATCATAAACTTTAAGTCAAGTTAAAATCAACCGTCAATTTAATAGCTGCGGTATATATTTACTTATTACTGTGTGTTTCTGCATAAAAATAAAAACCCGGCCTGAAATTCAAGCCGGAGTATTTTAAAATAAAAAATTATTATTATCAAATTACGCTACGCTTCTTGTAGCTGTTGAATTTGTTTTCACATCAGTTAAAGAATCTATATTGACAACAGCTGTTGTACCATCTTTTCTTTTTATTCTTACAAGATTATTATATCCCGGTGTCTGGTTTTCTTCATTTTGAGTATATTCTGCCAAGGAATACGGCAAATCACTCCACAATATTAGCTCTGCAACTTTCTGACCGGTAGCCTTTTCTATCTTTTCACCTATTATAAAAGAATTCCACTCATCACTCCAATAAAATCTTTGTTCAATAACTCGACTGTTTTCTAATGAATATGTATTGTCTAAAGGAATATTAAGTGCATTTTGCTCATCTGAAACAAGATACTCCTGAGTATAGGTACTTTTAATAACCGGATTATCACCATTTTCAAGCAAACTTTTTGTGCTTTGCGTAACTCTCTGCCAGCCTTTTGGCATTTGAGTCTCACCAGTATCCCAGTTTGTATTCCAGTCGGCCTGTATTTTAACAGGATAATTATATATATTAACAAAACTCTGGCTTTTGTCATCCCAAATATAACCCTTATCATATTCCAAGCGTTCAAAAGCACCTATTTTCTCGTTTAAAATTTCATTTATAAATATCGTATCTCTGTTTTTATTCTGCAGATACACCACTCTTGGGTCTTGAATATTGGTAAAAACACCAACTTCGTCTATAAACTTATACTTATCTCCGTCCTGCTCATATGCCGACAAAAGAGTATACCTTGGGCCAAAATCTGCTATTATAACTGCGTCTTTTTGGCCTTTGCCTTTGAAATCACCATATAAAACGTCTAACTTAACAATTTCTTCCGGAGTTATATCTTCTGTTCTTTCAGCATCATTTAACATAACACCGGCTACTTTTTCCATTGTTTCCATATCAGTTGTGTTGTTTAAATCATCTCTTGTTATAGTCGGAGCCTCTCCAAATATAGTTACACAAATTAAAAGCATCATTGCCGCCGCCGCACAAAATACAGGCACCAGTTTTTGTTTCATGTTTATCATTTCCTCAGGTTTTTTATATGTATATGTTTGATACTCCTAATAAATAACAGCATGTATACAAAAATATATTAATTTGTGCAGATATGTACCTAATACTAATTTACAAATTAATTACAAAT
>CALWHR010000165.1 GCA_944380455.1 uncultured Clostridia bacterium | reverse complement strand
GTACCTGTGCCAAAATGCTCACTGTAATCCCCGTCTAATGTAAGGGTATATTTTCCGCCTAAATAATTGTCTGCATGCTTTATATCAGAACTGCTTATATCCGAAGCATTAAGCAATGTAAGAGTATGGTTTGACGAATTGTATGATAAATTATCCAGTGAAGATTTAGTTATGCAAACAGATGTATATCCGTTTTTATTTGTAACTTCAGCTTCTACAAGCCTGTTTACATCGGCAACTATCTGTACTGTTTTTGAGTCATACTGAGTAGTCCTTACATCATTTATATAATTACAGTCATCTCCCGGATATGTTTCATCTAAAACTGAAACAGCATTAAATACATTAATTACAACCCTATCAGGATTTGTAAGCATATATGTTTCAACAGAAAGGTCTGTATCGCCGTATATATTTATATAATCTGCCCCGCCGCTTGAAGTTAAAGCTATATTTGAAACCTGACTTACTTTAAAAGATATTTCTATGCTTTTTTTATCACTGGAAAGATTTACACTGTAATCAGCAAGTGAATTAAGGTCAAACACAACCCTTGTTATTTTAGCAGGCTCGGTTTGATTTTGAGCGCTTCTTACTGCCGAAACAATAGTTGAATTTGTTGCAGTAATATTTGTGTTGGCAACATTCATATTGGCATTGTTTATGTCTATAACAAGACGGTTGTTCTCCAACACAAAACTGTTGTATGAACCAATAGAACCACTGGCATTAATTATAAACTTCTGTTCTGCTTTTTCAGATTCAGGCACGGTTATACCTGTTATATTAATTGTTTCGGCAGAAGCTGATGTATTTCCGCCTGTTGACTGATTTCCGCTTGATGAACCTGAACTGTTGTTATCTCCGGGTTCTATAGGATTTATAATAGTACCATCACCATCGGCAGAATTGCCGGTATTTTCTGAAGAGCCGCTTGAATTGTTATCAGTATTTTCTTCCGGCACTTCTTCTGCAGATGTAGAAATAATAACCGTCCTTGAAGCGTCATCCCATCCAACCTGACAGCCTATAGCCTCAGAAACGGCCCTTACCGGTATAAGAGTTCTGTCATTAACTATTTTAGCTGGTGTATCCATAGAAAACGGCGTACCGTTTTTTGTTCCTTCATTACTGTCTATTTTAAGCACAATAAGGTCTGTGTTATGCATTATATAAACTTCCTGTGTGGCCTCATTCCAAGCTATGTCACAGCCCATATTCTCAAATACTGCTCTTGCCGGAACCATGGTACGCTCGTTAATAATAACAGGCGGTACATCCAGGCCGGTTATGGCATTGCCGTCAATTGTAATGTGTACTTCCTCAGCACTGTATTTATGGCTTACACCGTCATAAACCAAGTCCATATTTACAACAGCACCGTATATATTACTTACAGAGCCAACAATTATTGACGCTGTAATGCAAGCTGAAATAAATTTTTTAAAAGAAAACCGCATGATTTCAATAACCTCCTTAAAAACATGAAGATTATATCAAAAAAAAGACGGTTTGTGTTGAAATTGCGGGAAAAAGAAACAAAAAATTAACATTTGTAATTCGGCTGTTAAATTGCAATGAATTATTTATCTGTAAATGAGAATAATTAATTTGAGGTGATAAAATGATTAAACGGTGTATTAAAAAATGCCGTTTTAATAAAAACGGCATTTGCAAAAATAAAAGTATTAGTTCTTTTTACAGTTATTTTGACTATATAAGCTGTCCCTATAACAAATCTGAACATTTGCGCGGTTTAAAAACGGTCTAAGAAAAGTTATATGTTAAGTTCAAAGCCTGTGGCTACTTCATAAATAGGTATAAATCTATTTATTTCCGCTTTTGCTTTAAATGATACACAATGACACGGATATATGTTTTCTATCTTCCTTTTAATAAAATATTCAATAGTTTTATCAAGTCTTTCATCTTTTTCAAAAATATGAAATCCGCCGATAACCCCTAATACATTGCTCTCACCTGTGACTTCAACTGCATGCTCAATAATATTGCATATTCCACTGTGGGAGCATCCTGTTATTACAAAAATACCATCATGTAATTTATAAACCATAGCACTATCCTCACAGCAAAAATCACTCGGACCGGTATGTGAGTCTAAAGTACCTATGGCTTTGCGTTTTTCAAAATCAAAATATTCAGGTATCTGACCAAGAAAAATCAAATTACTGCTGATTTCAACAGGCTCATTGCATAAACTAAGATTACACATCTTTTCAAATTCAAGTTCAGAAAAAGGAGCACCAATATAATCACCGCTTTCATATTTTTCTCTAAAGCAGCCTTTAGAACAAAAAAGCTCAGTATTTGATAAATCATATTTTTTAATCAAAAATTCAAAACCATTTGTATGGTCGTTATGGCCGTGTGAAAATACAATTTTATTTACTTTAGATAAATCAATATTCATTTTTTCCGCATTACGCATGAATATATCTGTATAGCCAGTGTCAAAAAGTATTTTGTCGTTTTCATTTTCAATATAAAAACTTAATGCTGGTTCACCCATAAAATAATTGTGGTCAATATATGTATTATTATCTACAAGAACTTTAAGACGCATTTAAGTGCCCCCTTATATTTTAATTTATTTATATAAATTATAAGTCTAATTATAAAATAAAAATCTCATAATTAAAAGTTCTGTATCACTATTTAAATTTGCATTACAAACCACATTATTAAAACAATCAAATAATTTATACTACAGCAAAACAGAAAAAAGGTCTATCAAACTATTGATAGACCTTAAAAGGCGTCGGCCGGATTTGAACCGGCGGATAGAGGTGTTGCAGACCTTTGCCTTACCACTTG
>CALWHR010000164.1 GCA_944380455.1 uncultured Clostridia bacterium | reverse complement strand
ATGTTTTTATTTAACTCAAGAGATTTCTGCACATCTTCTCTGCTTTTTTCAAGCATAGGCCTGTACTGCTTATCAAAATTTAAAGCTTCGTCAAGTGATTTTTGAACATTCAATACGTTCTCTGCCTTGCCTATAATTATATTCAGGTTTTCTATATTTTTTTCTTCTGATTTATATTCTTCATTAAGCCTAAAAAGCCAGGATTTGTCATTTTCTACTGCTTTAAATATTTCTTCTGCAGTATCATTATAGTTGTTTGAGTAATCAGCCTGAATTGTTTCTTCCTTTAGTTCAGCAGAAAGCACAAGGTTTTCAATTTCAGCTTTAACACTGTCATATTTATTTTTTAAATCCAATGCTTCACTTTTTAATTTTTCCTGACAGATTTCAAACTTGTGTGTAGAAAACACTTCCCTGAGTACTTTGTTGCGCTCTTTTGTCTGTTCCGTTATAAAACGCATAAAATCCCCTTGGGCTATCATTGAAATTTGAGAAAACTGTGAAATATTTACTCCCAATAAATTTTCTATCTGCTCACTAACAGCCTTATAACCTGTTACAACACTTTTATCCGGCATAATTAATTCGGCTTCGGCTTTCTGTTTAATCAGCTTATCGCCTCTTTTTGATTTCCTTGTATACTCAGGATTTCTTTTTATTTTATATATGTTATCCCTGTGCATAAACTCCAGTTCAACATATGTTTCCCTGTCATCAGAGGAATATTTACACCTGAGCATTGAAGGCTCTCTTACCTTTCCGCTGGCAGTTCCGAAAAGTGCAAATGTAATAGCGTCAAAAATACTTGTCTTGCCAGCACCCGTATCGCCAGTTATAAGGAAAAGGCCTTTGCTTCCCAAATCGGACATTTTAATTTCAGTTTTTGAATCGTATGGCCCAAAGGCCGATATTATCAAGTTTAAAGGCCTCAACTTAATTCCTCCTCAACGCTTTCAAACACTCGCTTTATTTCTTTCATCTGCTCGTCAGTTACAGAAATGTTATTTTGAAGTTCAAAAAGCTGGCAAAACAGTTCTTCCGGACTTTTATCCGTATCTGCTTTATTTAAAAATAATTCAGCATTATTTCTGCTTCTGACGTTATCGTAATCTATACTCATTATGTTAGGATATATGCTTCTAAGCCTGCCTATAGCATCAATTATCTCTTCGTCATCTTTGAGCACAACACGAATATAATCATCGGTTTTTGTATTAATGTAATTTTCCCTGTTTGTAATATCATTATAAAAACCTTTGATTTCACGCATGTCATGAAGAGGAATAAACAGCTTTTTACTTATCTGTATACTGCCTTTTTCATTTAAATCAACAATAACCATAGCTTTTTTATGCTTTACCTCGGAAAAAGAATATTTTAAAGGAGAGCCGCTGTAAACAATATTTCTTCCCATGCTCTGTGGGCCGTGTATATGTCCTAAAGCGATATAGTCGAACTTTTCAAAAAGAGAAGCATCTACATTATCTATTCCACCAACGGATATCTCTTCTGAATCACTTCTTTGAGCGCCTGTAACAAACTGATGAGCAACAATTATATTTCTTTCTTTTTCATTGACATGCGTGCTTTCCAAAACAGTTTTTAATGCTGAATTATAGTCCGAAATTTCTTCGTCCTCATAAAATCTTTTTACATTTGCAGGTTTTATAAAAGGAAGAAGATATATATTAACAGCTCCGTATTCATCTTCAAAAACATATTTTTCTGCCGCTCCGTTATAAACTCCGGAAAAACAGACACCACTTTTTGACATAATATTTGAACCGAAAGCAATTCTTTGAGGAGAGTCATGGTTTCCGCTTACAGCGTATATTTTAATGCCATTTTGAGAAAGTCCAGTAATAAACTTGTCAAATACCTCAACTGCTTCTGACGGCGGAACACTTTTATCATAAATATCGCCGGCAATTATCACAGCATCGGCTTTTTCTTCAACAGCTGTGTCTATAACTTGGTTTAAAATATATACCTGATCATCAAGCATTGAAAACTCATTTACTTTTTTACCTATATGTATATCAGAAATATGTATAAACTTCAAAATACCACTCCTTAGTCAAGTATTGCATAATAATTATATCAAACCACAAATTATATTCAAATATGGCAAAAAAAATATAATATAGAAATTTTTTGTTGTTTATATGTTAATAATATGTTAGAGTAATGTTTATTGTAATATTATTTTAATACTTTTAGGGGGTTATAAAATGGAAGGAACAATTTGGACATTAGTGCCGCCTATATTAGCTATTACTCTGGCACTTATTTCAAAAGAAGTTTACTTCTCACTCTTTGCCGGAATTTGTGCCGGCGCACTCTTTTACTCCAACTTCTCAGTAAGCGGAGCTATATCTACAACTGTGGATATAATGAGCAGTAAAGTTGGAGGAAATATCTGTATTATAATTTTCCTTGTGCTCCTTGGTATGATGGTCGCACTTATGTCAAAATCCGGAGCGTCAAAGGCATATGGTAAATGGGCGTCTAACAATATAAAAACAAAACGCGGAACTCTTTTAGCAACAGTTGCTTTAGGCGTGCTTATATTTGTTGACGATTATTTCAACTGCCTTACTGTAGGAACAATTATGAGTCCTATTACGGACAAACAGAAAATCTCAAGAGCTAAATTAGCGTATATTATAGACGCTACAGCAGCACCAGTATGTATTATTTCACCTGTTTCAAGCTGGGCAGCAGCAGTAAGCTCATCATTGCCTGAGGATACTACTCTTGACGGTTTTGTTATGTTCTTAAAAGCGATACCTTTTAATTATTATGCTATTTTTACAATAGTGATGCTCCTTATGCTTATTATTCTTAACTTTGACTTTTCAAGAATGAAAGAATACGAACTTAAATACGGCAGCAGTATTACAGGTTCTAAAGCAGATACAGAAGAAGAAATGGTGTCCGGCGAAAATGGTAAAGTATGCGACCTTATAATTCCTATTGCCGCTCTCGTTGTATTCTGTATAGGTGCTATGCTTTATACTGGCGGTATACTCGATGGAAATGGAATAATCAATTCTTTTGCAAACTGTGATTCTTCATTCTCGCTTGTTATAGGTTCATTCTTTACAATGATTGTTATAGCTCTTTTATACCTTCCAAGAAAAGTTATAACATTTAAACAGTTTGCCGAGTCACTTCCTGAAGGATTTAAGGCAATGGTTCCTGCTATACTTATACTTACATTTGCCTGGACTTTAAGTGGTGTATGCGGTGATGAATACCTGCAAATCGGCACTTATGTAAAAGGCGTTATAAACAACAGCAGTCTTCCTCATGCAATTATACCGGGAATTTTCTTCCTTGTATCTTTATTCCTTGGTTTTTCAACAGGTACATCATGGGGAACATTCGCTATACTCCTTCCTATAGTATGTGCTATATTTAATTCAGAAGCAACAAATATCATGATTTTATCAATGTCATCAGTTATGGCAGGCGCTGTTTGCGGTGACCATATTTCACCTATTTCAGATACAACAATACTGTCATCAACAGGCGCTCAGTGCAATCATATTGAACATGTAAACACACAGATGCCTTACGCTTTACTTGTAGCCGGAATATCATTTGTATGCTATTTAGTAGGCGGCTTTACAGGCAACGGCTATATAGGCCTTATTTTAGGACTTATAGCTACACCGGTTATATTATTCGGATTATATAAAAAACACAGAGAAGTATAAAGAAAATCTAAAATCACCTCAGACAGATATTGTCTGAGGTATTTTTTGCATTAAAAAGCTGCTCTTTAAAAGAGCAGCTTTTATCTACTTAATTTAGTTCATCTCTGTTTATGGCATTATACAGCATTTTTCTTGCTATAACAGAAGCATTGGCGCTTCCGTCACCGTTTTCAAGAACAACAGAAACAGCATACTGCGGATTATCCGCCGGAGCAAAGCCTACAAACCAAAGATGGTCATTTCCCGACGGGTTTTCGGCAGTGCCTGTTTTGCCTGCAACCTGAAAGTAATCGGAGTCTGCATTATATCCTGTACCCCTGTTTACAACTTCTATCATCATTTCTTTAAGCTTATCACATTCGTCAGGAGTTAATATATTTGCATAAGCTTCCGGTATTGTAGTGTCAACTGCAACACCATCATAATTTTCTACATGGTCTATAATATACGGCTTCATCATAACACCGTTATTAGCAATCGCCTGAGCAATGCTTGCCATAAAAAGCGGTGTAACCATTGTTTTTCCCTGGCCTATAGATGTTTCTACAAGCTCGCTTTCTGTAGAAGATGAATTAAGCTGAACAGAGGGAACACTCACACTTAAATCAAATGGCACACCTGTATTAAATAGCATTTCATCTGCCGTATACCTTAGTGCCTCTGCTCCTATCTGCGTACTGATTTCAGAGAAAAATACATTGCAGCTGTTGGCAAAAGCGTCAATTATATTTTCAGTTCCATGTACTTTGTTATTAAAACAGTGTATTACTTTGTTGTTAAACTCTTCTTCACCAGCACAGTCAACTGAAAAATCATAAACATCAGTCATATTTCTAAGTGCCGAAACAGTTGTAACTATTTTAAATACAGAGCCAGGAGTATATAATCCCTGGCTTGCTCTGTTAAGCAGCTGGCTGTTTTCATCATCTTTAAGTCTGTCCCAGTCATCAGCAACGGTCTGAGGGTCAAACTGTGGTTTGGAAACCATACAAAGCACTCGCCCTGTTGAAACTTCCTCAACTACAACTGCGCCTTTATTAGTTCCCATAAGATTAGATGCTATATCCTGCAAATCTTTATCTATTGTAAGATAAACATTATCCCCCTGAACTTCCGTACCTTTTATGAATCTTCTAAGCCTTTGGAACAGTTCGCTGTCAATATTTTGCAGTGTAAAATTTTCAGCAGCTTCTATTCCATATTTTCCAGCACCTGTGTACCCCACTACCTGACATGACGTTACTGCGTCATTATACTTGCGCACATATCCTTCCGGGGTATATTCGCTGTAAGCCAAAACATACCCGTCTATATCACGTATATCTCCTCTTTTAACAGTATTATCAGAGGAGTTGATTCTTGGGTTATACGAATTAATTATCATAGCATTGCGGTCGAAAGATATTATTTTAATTAAATATCCGGCACACAAGGCAAACATAATCACAAGCATTATACTGACACGTTTAATACTTTTTTTGCTTCCTTTCATCTTTCACGCACCTCATTTCTTTCAGCCGCTTTTTGATATCCGTTAACCCACTGAATAAAGCTTACAGAAAGTATACTTACTAAAATTGAGGTACCGCCATAGCTGACAAAAGGAAGCGTTACACCCGTTAAAGGTATAAGCTTAATTACACCACCTATTATAAGGAATGTCTGAAAAGCCATCATCGCCGTAAAACCTGCGGCTATTATGCTGTAATACCTTCTTTGGCATTTAAAAGCTATCATCATGCCTCTTATAAAAAGCAGCATAAAAATACCAATCAGGCAAATGGCGAATATTGTTCCAAACTCCTCGCAAATTGCAGCAAAAATAAAGTCTTTAGACACAACAGGTATACTTAAAGGCATACCTCTTGTAAGTCCGCTTCCCAAAAGACCGCCTGTACCGATTGCAAAAAGCGACTGGCAAATTTGATAACCCCCTGAATCAATATCCGCCCAAGGATTTCTCCATGCAGCAACTCTTACCCGTACATGTGAAAACAGGCTATAAGCAACCGCAGAGCCAAGCATTAAAGCACCTATTCCAGAAAGAAACAGTGCTTCGTTTGAAGTGGCAATATAAAGCATAACAAGGTATGTCATATAAAAAATAAGTGCACTTCCAAGGTCTTTTTGGAAAACAAGCAGTATAACCAAAAGACCGCTTAAAAACGCCGTTATTATAAACTGTTTAAGCTCCACCTTTTTTCTGAATACACTTGCCAGATAGAAAATATAAAGAAATTTAACTATTTCTGATGGCTGGAAACTGAAAGAGCCTATATAAATCCAGTTTATTGAGCCATATTCCTTAGAGCCTAAAAGCAGTGTAGATATTATAAGCAGAAAGCTGAGTATAATATATACATTTTCCAGCTTTTCAAATTTTGGCACCATTTTAACACAAAACGGAAGCCACATAGTAGCAAAAAAGCCAACACATATCCATATAAGCTGCTTAACAGCCAGAGTGAAGTTAAGCCTTACAAGCATTATAACGCTTATATCCAGCAAAAATATAACACAGTTCCATATTAACGGACATCCGCCTTTAAACACTTTTTCTGCTATGGAATTGCCCATAATAATAAATGCCAATCCTGCCGCCCCAACCAGCAAAATAGGTACAGAATATGTTATAGCTTCTTTATTGTATGACACAATTAAAAATGCCGTAATGTGCATAAGTGCCGTCATTGTCCGGCAGGTAAAAATAGAACGTCTGTGACTGTGCCTTGTAAGCCCTGCTTCGTCAAGCAAATAAGCCGTACCGTTATAAATAAAAACCACAATATATATTATAAAAAGATATCTGCTTACTAAAACCAATAAATCAAACATACTATCACTTCTATTCTATGCCCCTGAAATAATGTCCGCGCGTACTGCCTTTTTCTGTCATTTCTGTTATAAGGCGTCTCGCATGTATTGAAGGATTTTCAGGTTCATTTATCATGTCTGTATGCGCCTTAATTATTCTGCCAACATCAGATGCCTCTTCGTTAGTAAATATTAAACGCATTTGTGCTGAAGGTGTATTTATTATCTCGTCAAAGAATTTAAGCAAAAACAGCGGTTTTCCATTAAGTATATAGCACACACACTGTTCACAGTCCCTAAGAAGCGGAAAAACTTCACCTTTACGGTCTTTTAAATAGTACTCATCTGTATTTCCCTTTTTTGAGCAGTAAATTTTGTTGTTTTTTCCACCGTCAAAATTACCAACAGGACACTGGTTAGTTGTCATCAGCGGCAGATGTCCATAAACTATTATTTCTGTTTTGTTATCTGCAAATGACTTTAATTCCTGTAAGTTAAGTTCCGGAGAAAGGCATAAATTTTCTGCACCTTCACTGCGCCAGAATTCCAAATCTGCACTGTTAAATATGTTTGTGCTGTAATCAACTGCAATTTCTTTCCCGCAGTTTTTAAATTCTTTAAACTGACCATAGGAGCGTACTAATATTCCGTCTATATCACTTTTAATAATATTTTCTACCGCATTAGAAAACATTTTTTCAGTATAAAGTCTTAAAACTCTCGGTAAAACAGCATAAAGCTTAATATTACTGTTTCTGCATTTTTTAATGCAATAATCCAGATTTTCAATCAGGTCTTTGCACAGTTCAAAATAAATAATATTTATATTCTCGAATATAACAGATGCTTCAAACTGAAGGATATTATTAACCTGAACATTAAGCTGTTTGCTTTTTACAATGCTTTTTCTAACCGGCAGAGGAAGCTGTTTAAAGTCATGGCTTTTTCTTTTAGACGATAAAATTATTTTCTTCTCAAGCTCTTCAACTGCGTCACGCCGTAATTTGTTAAGAGAAGAAACGGAAGTATAAATATTATCATCCATATCAAGCTTAAAATCACATATTTTAAAAGGCGTTCCGCCGGTTTTTTCCAGCTGCTGCTGAATTTTTTCAGCACTTAAAGGCTGTTTTTCAGCTTTCATAATTATATCGCCCTTTACAAAAGCCGAATTTCCTTCGTTATCGTAAAGTTTAAGGGAAGCTTCCTTTCCTTCTTTAATAACGGCCTGAGCGTATATATCCTTTACTCTGGTGTCTTTTTCAAATGTCTTTTTAAGCTCGTCCTCAAGGTGTTTATCACGGGTTTTATACACCGCATCATTTTTAGATATGTCGCCTTTAACAGCCAAATCTATTATTTCCCCTGCCCTTGAAGCTTTGTTTATATTACTTCCGCAATGCGGTTCGTTTTGTGTCCAAATTTCAATACCGTCTCCAGGAACAAGACTCTCTCTGGTTCTTATAAAAACTCTTTCGCGCTTTTTATCATACCTGTCTACTAAACCGGCTTTTAAACCCCAGCTTTTTGGTCTTTCAACACTCATCATGCTGATACCGGAATGAGTATTGTAGTATCCGTTTGAAAATCCGCCTCGGTTAAAAAGCTGTAAAAGTGTTTTTATATCCTTTTGGTCTACATTGTAATTGACCGGGTCTTCAAAGCACATATCTATATATTTTCTGTAAATGCCTGTAACGCCAGCTACATACTCTGCTGTTTTCATTCTGCCTTCTATTTTAAGGGAAGCAATATTAGCTGACATTAACTGCGGAAGAATATCAATGGTTTGTATGTCTTTGGTGCTTAAAAGGTATCCATCCGTTATTTTATTATATCCATTATAAAGCGTATATGGCAGGCGGCATGTCTGAGCACAGCGGCCGCGGTTACCGCTTCTTCCACCAAGCATACTGCTCATGATACACTGACCGGAATAAGACACGCAAAGAGCACCGTGGATAAAAGTTTCTATCTCTCCGGTGCAGTTTTCGGCAATATATTTAATTTCGTTAACAGAAAGCTCACGGCTTAAAATAACCCTTGAAAAACCGTAATCTATAAGTGACTGTGCCTCTTTAAGAGAATTTGTTGTAAGCTGCGTACTAGCGTTTAATTGTATTTCAAAACGCTCCTTAATAAGCTTTGCCGCTCCCAAGTCCTGCATAATCAAAGCATCAACGCCTATTCTTTCAAGGCTTGCAATATAGCTTAAAAGGCCTTTCAGCTCCGCTTCTTTATAAATTGTATTAACAGCCACATAAACCTTAACATTTCTCAAATGGCAGTAATCACAGACTTTTTCAATCTCGGCCAAATCAAAATTACCGGCATACTGTCTGGCGCTGAAATTCTTTCCGCCAATATAAACAGCGTTACAGCCGTTATTAACAGCAGCCCTTACACAATCATAATTACCGGCAGGAGATAAAAGTTCCGGTTTTGAAAAAACAGTCATTTAATATTCTCCTTCCTTTATATCTGTCTGTAATAGCTGTTGTTTGTTCTGGTCTTTTTCAGCTTTGCATTGCTGTTCATATGAAAAGGCTGTTTAGGAGTTTCCTGTACCTGTTCTTTTCCCTGTGTTTCAGCAACATCTTTTTGCGCATTTGATACAGTGTTGACTTGCTCGTCAATGATTTCTTTGTTTTCTAATGCCGCTTTTTCGGCAGCCGCTTTTTTTTCATACTCTAAAAAACGGCTTTCCATAGATTTAAGATGGTTTATCTGTGCAATTTTTTTAATATTATCTTCTTCAATAGCCTGAGCCTTTGCTTTTAGCTGACTGTACTGGCTTTCAAGACCTTCCAGCTGCTCTTTAAGCAGTTTGTTTTCTTTTTCCAAGTCTGAAACATCCAACTCACGTGTTTCCATATCTTTTTTATGCTGCTGCGCCTGAGCTTTAAGCTTTTCATTTTCTTCTTTTAAGCTTTTAAGCTCATCAAAAGCCGCTTTTGTAATATATGCTTTATCCACGCCTTCTTCGGCATCTAATGCCACAGGCATCTGGCTTTTAAGTTTATTAATCTCTTCAACAGCCTTAAAGTAATCGTCTGCTATGTTAATAGAAGTAAGAACCGAAACCATTGTAGCACTTAAATTTTTGGAATTATCACTGGCTCTGAGCATAGCCGCTTTTTCCTCTATATAATTAGCTACCCTTGTTATATACTCAACTGATTCATTGCCTGTAAGAGTCATGGTTCTTCCGCAAACTTTTACAGAAACCATATTCTTATATGCCATAAAAACATCCTTTCCGAAATTACTCAAAATTAAATCCATTTTAGATTATTGTTCTTAATTATAGCATATAAGAAATAATTTAAACAGTATCAAAGTTTGTTTTAGACAAGTTTTTCTTTAATTTTGCACAATATCTTTTTCTCCATACGCGAAACCTGTACCTGAGAACGGTTAAGTATACGGCCTATTTCACTTTGTGTCTTGTCATCAAAATACCGCATCAGTATAATTTGCTTTTCTTCCTTTGTTAAATCATTAAGGGCACTTCTTAAAACCATAATCTCATCGCCGTCATCAGAAGCGCTGTTAAATTTATCTATTAAAAAAGTTTCTTTTCCGTAATCAGGTGAGGTAACCTTCCTGTAAAGCGACTCTACTTCTGTTGTGGATTCAAGAGCAATCATTATTTCATCTTCTTCAACTTCAAATTCTTTGGCAATTTCACTTATTGTGGGCTCACATCCGTTTTTTACATAATACGACTGACTAAAAAGTTTTGCTTTAAGAGCAAGGGCTTTAGTTGAACGGCTGACCTTAACTATGCCGTCATCGCGCAGGAAACGCTTTATTTCGCCTAAAATCATAGGAACAGCATAGGTTGAAAACTTTACATTATAAGATAAGTCAAATCTGTCTATACTTTTAATAAGGCCAATAGCTCCTGTTTGGAACAAATCCTCCAAATCATATCCCCGTCCTGCAAATTTTTTCACTATACTCCAAATAAGAGCCGAGTTCTGGCTTACCAGGCGTGACTTAGCTTCTAAATCACCGTTTTGCGCTTTTTGAATTAAAAGAGCAGTCTCGTCCATACATATCACCCGTTATCCGCACACTGCCCTATATTCTTTTCCATAATCACTTTTGTGCCCTTGCCGACTTCTGAAAAAACCTCCATTTTATCCATAAAACTTTCCATAATAGTAAATCCAAGTCCGCTTCTTTCCTGCTCCGGCTTTGATGTATAAAGCGGCTCCATAGCCTCGCTTACATTTTCTATTCCTTTTCCGTTATCTGTAATTTCTATGTAAAGGCGGTTATTAGAGCAACCGCACCAAATATGCACAACTCCGCTGCTGTTGTCGTAAGCGTGTATTATGGAATTTGTAACTGCTTCTGAAACAGAAGTTTTAATTTCTGTAATTTCAGAAACAGCCGGGTCAAGCTGCAAGGCAAATGCTGCTACAGATACCCTTGCAAAAGATTCGTTGGCGCTTACCGCTCTGAAAGTTAAAGTCATTTCGTTATCATACAACATAAAGCTTGTCCTCCTTATAAAACCTTTGCGGCTTCTTCTACGGAATTATATATTTTTATAATCCTGTACAAACCTGACACCATCATAATCCGCTTTAAATTATCACTTAAACAAGCAACCGATGTAATTCCGCCGCGTTTTACAGTCTGTTTATAACGTCCTATAATCATGCCTATTCCGGCACTATCCATAAACTCAACATTTTTTAAGTCAAATACTATGTTTCTTACGCCTTCACTCATAAGATGTGTGTCAATTGTTTTTTTTACCTCATCAACAAAATGATGGTCTATCTCACCATCAATCTCTACCACAAGGCAGTCGTTTACATTTCTGAAGCTAACACCCATTATTCTTTATTCCCCTTTCTAACGGCATAATTAATCGTATATATAACTTTTTCTTTTAATGAATATTTCTTCCTTTAACAATCGTACCCAAAATTAGTACAAAAAAAGACAGGCATTATTATTTTGCCTGTCTTTTATAAAATATATACCAGTTTTTTACTTTTTATTTGGTAAGTTTGGAAATAACCTTAAAATGAGGATTTGCCGCTCCCCCTGTAAGCTCGTACAAAACAGCTTCATATGTGGTTATAAAACCGCCTTCGTTTTCAGCCCTGCGGCATGCCATAACTTTATCGTTTTCTTTTCTTGAGCCTATGCAGTCCTCAACAAGATATACATTATATCCTTCTTCTATAAGGTCTAAAAGTGTCTGCAAAACACAAATATGTGCTTCAACACCGCATATAACTATATTTCTTCTTCCTGTAAGCTTTATGGCACGGTTTATGTTTTCATCACCCATAAGACTGAAGCTTTTTTTGTCAAAAGGCTCAAACTCACCTAAAGCTTCTGCAATAGGTGCTATAGTGTTCCCCAAGCCTTTTGTATATTGCTGAGAAACTATAACAGGAACTTCAAGCTCTTTTAAGCCTTTAATAAGTATTGATGTTTTAGCAACAATTTCTTCATTATTATTAATAGCCGGTATAAGCTTTTCCTGATAATCTATAACAAGAGCAGCCGTATCTGCCGGAAATAATTTCATAAGTATTCTCCTTTCAGAATTATATTTATACCTGTTCCATACCTTTATTTGCCATTGCTGTGGCATCGCCTTCTATAACAACTTCGCCTCTTTGGTTAACAATAGTCATTTTAAGAGTAACTATTCTTTTTTCCTTTCTAATTCCTATTACTTCACCTGTAATGGTAACAGTATCCCCAAACTTAACAGGACGCACAAACCGGCAGCTTTGGCCAAGGAATATAGCGTCAGCTCCCGGTATACACATACCTATCATTGTGGAATAAAGAGACGCTGTAAGCATTCCATGTGCTATTCTCTCACCAAACCTTGAGTTTTTGGCATACTCCGCATTTACATGCAGTGGATTAAAGTCACAGCAGAGTCCGGCAAAAGTATAAACATCATGTTCTGTTATTGTTTTTGTAAAGCTTGCTTTTTTACCAATATAAAGCTCATCTATACTGTAGCCTTTCATGTTTAAGCTGTCAGGGTCAAGTCTTTCGGACATAAAAACACCTCCGTTGAAATGTATAATTGTATACTGACTATATAATTATACAACCAAACTGAGGCGTTGTCTATTTTGCTTATATTTAATTACATAAATTTTCTCATATGTTTAAGGGCGCTTTTTTCAAGACGTGAAACCTGAGCCTGGCTTATTCCAACTTCACTGCTTACTTCCATTTGGGTTTTTCCCTCGAAAAATCTTAAATTTAAAATATGTTTCTCCCTTGGTGTCAGATGTGTCATTGCCTGGGAAATTGAAATATTATCAAGCCATTTCATATCCTTATTCTTTTCATCACTTATCTGATCCATAACATAGAGCGTGTCCCCTCCGTCGTGAAAAACCGGCTCATATAGTGACATTGGTTCTTGAATAGCATCAAGTGCTATAAGTACATCAGCCTTATCCATTTCAAGTTCTTTTGCTATTTCTTCTATTTTAGGCTCTCTTGAAAGTTTATTTGTAAGCCTCTCTTTTGCCTGAAGAGCTTTATATGCTGTATCTCTTAAACTTCTGCTTACTCTTATAGAATTGTTATCTCTCAGATATCTTCTAACTTCGCCTATTATCATAGGGACAGCATAGGTAGAAAACTGGACATTCTGCTCTGTGTCGAAATTATTAATAGCCTTAATAAGGCCTATACACCCAACCTGAAACAAATCGTCCATTACCTCTCCTCTGTTTGAAAACCGTTGAATAACACTTAAAACCAGTCTTAAATTGCCGTATATATATTTTTGTTTTGCTTCCTCATTACCCTTTTTAATTTCCTCAAAAAGCTCAGCTTTTTCTTTTGCACTTAATATAGGGAGCTTTGAGGTATTCACTCCGCATATTTCTACCTTATTAAAAGCCATAAATATACCTCCCTCTTCTGCTTTTTTAATTTTTCCCATAAGAAACATGTTTTATACAGAAACGGTATATTTGCCTTTTTACAAAAACTGTTAATGTACGATATTACTGTTAATAAATATTAATTTTTTGATAAAATTCTTGCTTAGGACTGAATTTATGATATACTGTTAAAAGTTGTATTTTTGGGGGAGGATAATAACATATGACTAAAAATGTCAGAAAACAAAACAGAAGAACAAAAAAAAGAAGAAACCTATTTCTTGAGTTTATTGTAATAACACTTTCTATTGTAATTATATTTTTTGTTCTGGCTTTTGCTGTATTTATGTTCACCTTGGGAAGTTTAAATAAGGAACAGCTTTCAACAGAAAACCTTGGTGTTAACGAAATATCTGACGAATATAAAGATATGAAAATCAAGAATATAGCTCTTTTTGGAACAGACTCAAGAGAAAATGTAGATGCAGGCCGGTCTGATACTATAATTGTAGCATCAGTTAATCCTAAAAACGGGAAAATAAAATTAATAAGTATAGCAAGAGATACTTATGTTTATATTCCAGACCACGGCGAAACTAAAATAAATCATGCTTATGCCTATG
>CALWHR010000163.1 GCA_944380455.1 uncultured Clostridia bacterium | reverse complement strand
GCGGGAAAAGTGCCTAAATCTAAGGATTTCTACAAGGTTTCTCTTTGTAGCAACACGATTGTCTCCACGTGCACCGTTCTTGCAAACTGATTGCATAACTTTACTTTAACTGTTTTATATCCCTTTTCTTCAAAAACAGCCAAATCCCTTGCAAGTGATGAAGGCTTGCACGAAACATAAACTATTCTTTCAGCCCCGAAATTAATTATTTTATCTATTGCTTTAGGGTGAATACCTTCTCTTGGAGGGTCAACAATAATAATATCCGGCTTTTCAGTTAGCTCGTCTACTTTTTTAAGAACGTCTCCTGCAATAAACTCGCAGTTTGTTATACCGTTTCTTTCAGCGTTTTCGTTTGCCGCTTTTACAGCTTCTTCTACAAGCTCAATTCCCATAACTTTTCTGCTTTTTTCTGCCATTATCTGACCTATTGTACCTGTTCCGCAGTAAAGGTCAAATACGGTTTTGTCACTTGCATCTCCTGCATATTCCTTAACTATGGAATACAAAGTTTCGGCACCTTTTGTGTTTGTCTGGAAAAACGAAAAAGCTGTTATTTTAAATTCCAAATTAAAAAGCCTGTCTGTAAAATAATCCTGTCCGTAGATTACATTTGTTTCATCACTTTTAACAACATCAGCTACTGAATCATTTTGTGTATGAAGTATTGAGCAGATACTTCCTTCCAGTTTAAGGTTTAAAAGCATGTCCTTAAACTCATTTAAATCAAATTCCAAAGTATTTGCAGTTATTAAATTAATAAGTATTTCACCTGTATATGCGCCTTTTCTTATTACCAAATGCCTTAAACAGCCGTCGTGACGAGCTTTGTGATAAAACGAAACATTTCTGTTCCTGAAAAATTCTACAGTATTTTTTATAATACATAAATAGTCGCTGTCTATAATATTACAGTCTGTAAGGTTTACAACCTCGTAATAACTGTGTCTTTTTCTCATGCCAAGGGCAAGAAGACCGCCTTTTTCAGTATCGCCAAAAGAGAACTCGCACTTATTCCTGTAGCCTTCTATACATGGCGCAGTAACAAGGCCTTCGTATTCAAATCCACTTATGCCGGCTTTTTCAAGGAGGTTTAAAACCTGAGTTTCTTTAATTTTATTTTCGTTTTCAATTGGTATATTCTGGTATGAACATCCGCCACAAATTTCAAAATGCGGACACTTGCTTTCAATCTCATAATCAGCCTTTTGTACTACCTCATTAAGCCTTGCCTCTATTACGCCGTTCTTCTTTTTAGCTATTTTAGCCAAAACCTTTTGACCTGGCAAAGTGTCTTTTATCATTACTTTGTAATCTTCAAAGTCACCCTTGCCTTTATTAGGAAAATCGAGAAAATCTATTTTAACTTCTATTATGTCATTTTTTTTAGGCATTATAAAGTTCCTTTCTTAATTTTAATAATATGCTGAATTATTAAACAGTAATTTTATTGTATTTTAAATTCTGTTATGCTATAATTTCTTTTGTATTAAAATTTTTAATTAGGAGTGTAGCAATTAATGTCAGAGCAATTAGAGCAAATAACTGTTGGCAGCATTGTAGAAGGTAAAGTAGTACGCATTAAAGATTTCGGCGCTATTGTAGCGTTAAGTGACGGAAAACAAGGTCTTGTCCATATTTCAGAAGTAGCTAATTCTTATGTAAAAGATATTAACGAGCACCTTAAAGTAAATGATGTTGTAAAGGTAAAGGTTCTTTCAATAGATGAGCAGACAAAAAGGATTTCTCTTTCAATCCGTGCCGCTCTTCCAAAGCCTGAAACGCCTCAGCGTCAGAATAACTATAAACAGCGCGATTCAAAACCAAATTATGAAAACAAAAACCGTGAAATACACGGACAGTCAGCACCAAATCCACTTTCAGACTTTGAGGAAAAAATGAAGGAATTCCTTAAACAGTCCAACGAGAAACAGGCCGGACTTAATAAACGTGCCAACAAAAGACAGTAAGCCTGCCATTAAAAATATAAATATGCGTGCCTTAAAAGGCACGCTTTTTTATTCTATATTTGAAGCATCAGCCCAAACTCTGTCTAAGTCGTAAAACTCTCTTTGGTCTTTTAAAAACAGATGTACTACAAGACCGTTAAAGTCCAACAGAACCCATGAACCGCTTTGATATCCTTCTGTGTGGTGAAGCCTGATACCGTTTAAATAAAGCTTCTCTTCCACGTTATCCGCCATTGCTTTAAGCTGGTTTATGTTATTCCCGCTTGCTATAACAAAACACTCCGCAACAGAGCTTAAACTTCTTAAATCAAGAACTCTTATATTTTCTGCTTTCTTATCTTCCAACGCCTCTTTTGCTATTCTTCCGGCATCAATATAATCCATATTACTCCTCCAGATATTTTTTATAATATTCAAAAGCCTGTACACTTAACGGGTGCAGAGCCCTATTTTTTTCTTTAACATATTCAATTGTGTTTTTAAGTATAAAAGCCATGGCTTTATCTATATCTTCGTATGCCAGCTTCCTTGCTTCATCAAGGGTATCGAACTTTTTTCGACCTTCTTCTATATAATCTGCTGTAAAAACTATTTTCTCCAAAAGAGTCATGTCCGGCTTGCCTGTTGTATGATATTTTATTGCATTAAGTATCTCCTCGTCCTCAACCAGATACTCTCTTTTTGCAACCTCGGCACCTAAAAACTGGTGTACAAGGTCTATATTCTGCGCCATTATATCATCTACCGGTATATGGTATTCCTTGCAGAAACGCAGTTTCATATCCTTAGGATAGTCTTTGGCACAGTCGTGCAGAAGCGCCGCATAAGACGCCTTTTCAATATCGGCGTTATACTTTTGGGCAAGCTTTTTCGCCTCTTTAACAACGCCCATGGTGTGTATGTATCTTTCCAAAGACAAAGCCGACTGAAGCTTTCTTTCTGATGTTAAAAAACCAAGCAATTCAAAAATCTCCTTACTTATACAACTGATTTTTATATATACAGTCCATTTTTAATTATATAATCATAAACTTCACTGTCTACCATGTTTTTAATGGAAATACCGTTTTTAAAATTATCACGTATCTCAGATGATGAAACATTAACAGGCGGAATTTCTATAATATGTATGTCACCGCCGTATTTGTTAGTTAATATGTCTACATCCTGCTGAAGCTCTGCCGTTCTGTAACCTGGCCTTGTAACTGCGGCAAATGAGCATATGCTTAAAAGCTCTTTAAAGTCCTTCCACATATAAATATAATGCAGCGCATCAGCTCCCATTATAAAAAAGAACTTAACATCGCTTCCAAAAATTTCTCTAAGTTCACGTATAGTATCTATTGTATATGTTTTTCCTTCTCTATCTATTTCAATAGTTGAAACAACAAAATCTTTCTCGCCTTCAACTGCCATATTAAGCATATTAAGCCTATGAAATTTATCTGTTACCATTCTTTCGTCTTTGTGCGGCGGATTTCCTGATGGAATAAAAAGTATTTTTTCAGCGCCTGTTTGTTTAAGCACTGATTTGGCAATTTCAACATGCCCCTTATGAACAGGGTCAAATGTCCCGCCAAGTATAGCAAAGCTTTTGCAGCCTTTTAATTTTTCAAGCTGGCTATCCATAAAAAACACCTCTGTAAAAAACTCTTTTTTCATTATACTTTAATTAAAGTAAAAGTACAAGAAAAAGGCATCCAATAAATTCTTATTAAATGTTAAATTACCCGCTATTGAAAGAGCATAACCTATACTGTATAATTAATCAAGTACTACTTTATCGGAGGTTTAATTATGATACGAAAAATAGAAGCAAAAGACAAAAATGAGTATTTACAAATGGCTACCGACTTCTATCACTCAGGCGCAGTTATAGCTCCCGTTGGAATAGAAAATATCGAAGCTACGTTTAACGAAATGATTTCTTCCGACAGATATGTAGACGGATTTTTTATAGAGTCGGAAGGCAAAACAGCAGGCTTTGGACTTCTTGCCAAAACATTTTCTCAGGAGTCCGGCGGTATAGTTGTTTGGATTGAGGAGCTTTTTATTAAACCAGAATATAGAAGCCATGGCCTTGGAGCTGAGTTTTTCGACTTTTTAAATGAGCACTACAAAACCGCTTCTCGTTTCCGCCTTGAAACAGAGCCGGATAATACAAGAGCTATTGCTCTTTACAAAAGACTTGGCTTTGAGCCTTTTGAGTACATACAGTTTAAAAAAGGCAAATAAAATATTATAAAAGCACGAAATATACTCTAATATTCCGTGCTTTTTGTTATTAAAAGTTATTTATTCATGTTTTCTATTATTCTGCAAATTATTTCCGCTTTGCCAAAAGGCGTCATAAGATAAAAACCATCGCAGTAAGGCTCTACATGCTTTATAATTTCACCGGCTATTTTAATTCCCAGCTCTATACTTTCTTCTTTTCCCTTGTCTTTAAAAAGATTTATAATTTTCTCACTTACATTTATGCCTGAAATTTCGCTTTCCATAAAACATGCGTTTCTGTAGCTAACAACCGGCATAATTCCTGATAGTATTTTGCCTTTAAGCTCTTTTTTTGCCCTAATAAGATTATTAAATCCTTTTTCAGTCATTACCGGCTGGGTAAGAAAAACTTTAATGCCGTTTTCTTCTTTTTCCTTAGCCATTTTTAGCTGAACATCAAAATTAAGGGCATTAACATTAAGTGCGCCGCAGATTAAAAACTCCTGCTCAAAAACGGTTTCGTTTAGTGTAGAAATATATTTTGCCAACATTCTTGAGTTAAAGTTAAATACACTTTTTACCTCATCTCTCATAGCCGAAGGTATAGGGTCACCTGTTACTATAAGAACATTATGCACACCTTCAATATTAAGGCCTAAAAGGAGCGCTTTTGTGGCGTTAATATTTCTGTCACGGCATGTAATATGCGGAAGTGTATCCAAATCCAGTTCTTTTTTTATTTTGCAGGCAAGTATACTGCTGTCTACCCTCGCCTTTGCTATAGGGCAGTCAGCTATTGTAAGTATATCTATTCCGGCGTCTTTAAGCATTTTAGCGCCTTTTACAAATTTTGTTATATCAGCGTCAGCAGGAGGGTCAAGCTCAACTGCAACAACTTTTTTACCGCCAAAAAGCTTTTCATAAAACCTGTTTGTTCTTTTAGGTCCTCTTTCTTCCTCTGTTGCAGTGCTTGATGAGTTTTCATTTTCACTTTCATTAAATCCCGTTTTAAGCTCCTGAACAGTTGCTTTTATGTATTCCGGCGTTGTACCGCAGCAGCCGCCTACAATTTTAGCACCTTCTTTTACTACATCTTTTATGTTAGCTGCAAAATACGAAGGACTGCTGCCGAAATACGTTCTGTTGTCAATAACTGTAGGGTATCCGGCATTAGGCATTACACTGAAATTTGCTTTAAGCTTTTTAAGTGTTTTAAAATACTGCCTTGTATGGTGCGGACCTGAAACACAGTTAAGGCCAACAAAATCAATATATTCACACTGTGCAGATTTTTTCAAAACATCATAACCCAAACAACCGTCTTTTGTATAACCGTCAGGCTGAACAGCATAAGATGTAATTATAAAGGCATTAGGCACACATTCTTTAATATGTTTTGCTGTTTCGTATATGCCTTCATCGTTGTAAAGTGTTTCAAAAAGAAAGTTTTCGGCACCTAAAGAAATAAAAATATCAGCAGTTTCTATATATTTTTCAGAAGTTTCCTTTTCTCCAGAGCTTTGAACAGGCCCCATGTCTGCAAAAACAAAAACATCTCTGCCTTCAGCGGCTTTATTTGCAATATTCCAGCCATTTTCTATTATTTTCTTTAAATAATCGTAGTCCCCGTCAAAATTATCAAGATTAGCCGCAAAAGTATTCGTTTTAATAGCTTTGCAGCCTGCGTTGATATATTCAGTGTGTATATCGTAAATCTGGTTAAGATTTACAATATTTGCCGTTTCGCATCTTTCAAAAGGTGTACGGCTTTTAGCGGCAAAATATGTACCCATACCGCCATCAAAAACAAGCACATTATCATTTAAATATTCTCTTATATTCATACCTTACCTCTTTGTGAAATTTTTATTATCCCAATATCTCTTTAGCGAAATCAACTGTCTGCTTAGCGTCTTTAGCATAGCAATCAGCACCTATTTTTTTAGCATAATCCTCTGTAAGCACAGCACCGCCAACAACTATTTTGCACTCATGTCCGCTTTTTCTTAATGCCTCAATGGTATCGCTCATGCTTTTAAGTGTAGTTGTCATAAGTGCGCTTAATCCAACCAGCTTAACATCTTCTTTAATTGCCGTTTCAACAACTGTTTCTATAGGTACGTCACGGCCTAAGTCAATAACTTGATAACCGTAGTTTTCAAGTATTACCTTTACTATATTTTTGCCTATATCGTGTATGTCGCCTTTAACAGTAGCAAGTATTATTTTGCCCTTTGAAACAGAACCTGTGCCCTTTGAAAGTATGCTCTTTTTAAGCACCTCAAATGCCTCGCATGAAGCCGAAGCCGAGTTTATAAGCTGAGGAAGGAATATTTCCTGTTTTTCGTACCTTTCACCTACTTTGTCAAGAGCAGGTATAAGCAGGTTGTTTATAATATCCATTTCACTCATTGTTTTTAAAAGCTCAGCTGTTATTCTTGCGGCTTCTTCTTTTAAGCCTTTTGATACGGCATAGGCTATGTCCAAATCACCTTTTTTCTCGTCATCGGATTTTTTAGTACCTGTATTTTGAGATGCTGTTTCCTGCACTGGTATTCTTCCTGCAAAACGCTCAATAAATTTTTCGCTGTCTTTGTCCTCTCCGCTTAATACCTTAAAAGAATAAACTGCGTCCATTACAGCCTGCTGGTTAGGGTTAATTATAGGCAAATCAAGACCGTTTGCCATTGCCTGTATAAGGAAATTACATGTTATAAACTCCCTTGCTGGCAGACCAAACGAAATATTTGAAACACCTAAAAAAGTATGAAGTCCCATTTCTTCCTTTACATATCTAACAGCTTTAAGTGTTTCCACTGCCTGCTCCTGCTGAGCTGAAACAGTAAGTGTAAGACAGTCTATAAATACATCTTCTTTTTTAATTCCATGTTTTAAAGCATTATCAAGTATTCTTTCTGCAATATTTATTCTTTCTTCTGCCGACTTAGGTATACCCGTTGAGTCCATAGCAAGGCCAACAACACTTGCGCCGTATTTTTTAACTATAGGAAGTATTTTGTCCATTACTTCCTGTTCACCGTTTACAGAGTTAACAATGGCTTTACCGTTAAATACACGCAATCCGGCTTCTATAGCCTTTGGGTCTGATGAGTCTATCTGTAAAGGCAAGTTCACAACTGACTGTATTGTTTTAACAACCTTTACCATCATATCAGCTTCGTCTATTCCGGGAAGGCCAACATTAACATCAAGTATATCAGCACCGGCTTCCGCCTGCTCAATAGCTCTTTCGGCTATATAGTTTAAGTCGCACTCCCTTAACGCCTGCTGAAAACGCTTTTTGCCTGTAGGGTTAATTCTCTCGCCAATTACCCTAACACCTGTTACCTCAACCATTTTTTGAGGTGAGCATAATTTGGAAATAGTTTTAATATTTTCTCTTTCATCCTTATTTAAAGGCATTTGTTTTACAATTTCTTTTATATAATCCGGTGTAGTTCCGCAGCAGCCACCGGCTATTCTTACACCTATCCCGGCATACATTTTCATGTACTCACCAAACTGCTCCGGTGTAATATCATATTTATTAGTAAGCGGGTCAGGAAGTCCGGCATTAGCCTTTATAACAACAGGAAGAGTTGTGCATTTAACAAGTCTTTGAGC
>CALWHR010000162.1 GCA_944380455.1 uncultured Clostridia bacterium | reverse complement strand
AAATATCCTTTGCAGCTTCACCAACAACTGCCGTTACTCTTTCACGCATTTCCCTTGCAGCTTTGTTTGTAAATGTAATAGCAAGTATATTCCATGGTTTAACACCGTTTTCAACAAGGTTAGCTATTCTTATTGTTAAAGCGCCAGTTTTTCCTGAGCCGGCACCTGCAAGAACAAGCACTGGACCTTCGGTTTTAAGCACTGCTTTTTTCTGCATAGGATTTAAGCTGTCAAAACTAATCATATCCATCATTCTCCATTTCGTTTAAAGCATAAAATTAGGAAGCTATAATTAATAACTTCCCAACACAAAATTACTTATCTTTATTTTTATTCTTTTCGTTAAGCCTGTCAATAGCAAGCTTATACCCGTCTGTACCATATATAAGTGCCCTGTTTACACGGCTTATTGTTGCTGTTGATGCTCCGGTTTTTTCCGCAATTTCGATATATGTGCATTTTCTGTCGAGCATTTCGGCAACAGCCATTCTTTGAGCAATAGCGTTAATTTCGTGGACAGTACATAAATCCTCAAAAAGCTGATAACACTCATCAACAGTGTTCATTGTGAGGATATATTCAAAAAGTTTATCCGCAAAATCGCTTTTAATTTTGTTGTTCAATCAAATCACCTTCACAGCATTATAATATTTTTCCGTCTGTCACTATGATATATATTTTAACATTTTAATGCTGTAAAGTAAAGCAGTTATAAAAAAAGTTATTTAAATTTATACAACATTGTTATGGCTTAATTATAAGTGATGAACAAAATTCATTCCAGCAGTCCTGACACAAATCAATTTCCTGATACCTGCCGTCGGACTTGGAAAAATATCCCCACTTTTTTTCGATATGAAGGTAATCCTCGGTTTCAGGGTTAAAACTTCTGCCGCACTTATTGCAGATTACCTCGGCAGTGTACAGCTCTTTAACCATTCTTTCTTCTTTTTTAAGCACACTCCCCCACCGCCTTTTTATTAGTTGTTTTTCGGTCTTCCGACAAAAAAATTTTAACATATTTTTTATTAAAAATATATATTAAATTACTTCCGCAGATGTTAAAATATTCTGGAAAGGATAGATTAACATGATTAGTGACAAATTAGATATAACTGATATGTCTTTCTGCTGTCTGTGTCCAAGAAACTGCAAAGCTGACAGAACAAAAAATATTTTTGGCTTCTGTAAGTCATCTGAATACCCAAAAGCCGCCCTTGCATCAATACACAGATTTGAAGAACCGCCTATAAGCGGCACAAGGGGTTCTGGTACAGTGTTTTTTTCCGGCTGTAATCTTAAATGCGTTTTCTGTCAGAACTACGAAATAAGCCAGCTTAACAAGGGAAAAGAGCTTTCAGCCAACGAGCTTGCAGAGATTTTTATAAACCAGCAGAACAAAAATGTTCATAACTTAAACCTTGTTTCTGCCGGGCATTTTTTACCAAAAGTGCAGGAAGCTTTAATAAAAGCTAAAAATATGGGGCTTAAAATACCAGTTGTTTACAATTCATCAGGATATGAAAAAGTTGAAGCTCTTAAACTGCTTGAAGGATTAATTGACATTTATTTGCCTGATATTAAATACTTTTCACCGGAAATATCCGCCAAATACAGCGGCGCGTCTGATTATTTTAAATTTGCTTCATCTGCTGTAAAAGAAATGTATCGTCAGGTAGGAAAAAATGAATTTGATTCAGAAGGAATAATGCAAAAAGGCGTTATAATACGTCATCTTGTCCTGCCAAACTGCCGTAAAGACTCTTTTAAGGTTTTGAATTTTATAAAAGAAACTTTTGGGGATAATGTATATGTTTCTATTCTTAATCAATATACCCCTATGTATAAAGCCAAAGAAATTAAAGAGCTTAACCGTCGAGTGACCACATTTGAATACAACAGTGTAATTGATTATTTTTTCGATATTGGGCTAAAATACGGTTATATGCAGGAGAGAAATTCAGCCACAAGCGCTTATACTCCAGTTTTTGATTTAAGCGGACTTGAAACGGAAAGGAATGAGTAATAATGGAAAGTGTAACAGATAAGTTTTTAAGATATATATCTTACGAAACAACATCAAACGAAGACAGCCAAACAACACCCAGCTCAGAGAACCAGTTGGATTTAAGCAATCTGCTGGTTGATGAATGTAAAAAATTAGGGTTAAAGAACATAACCCAAAAAGAAGGCTATGTTATGGCTTTTTTAGAAAAAACAGCCGAAAACTATCCTAAAATAGGCTTTATTGCCCATATGGACACAAGCCCAGACGTATCAGGCAAAGATATAAAACCAAACATAGTTAAAAACTATGATGGCTCTGTTATAAAGCTTTCCAATGGCAAAGAACTTTCGCCGCAGGACTTTCCAGATTTAAAATTATATGTCGGTGAGGATATTATAACAACTGACGGCACAACTCTTTTAGGTGCTGATGACAAAGCTGGTATTGCCGAAATAATGAGTGCAGTTGAGTATTTAAAAGAAAACAGCCATATACCGCACGGAGAAATTGCAATTGCTTTTACTCCTGATGAAGAAATTGGCCGAGGCGCTGATAAATTTGATATAAAATCATTTGGTGCGGATTTTGCCTATACCATGGATGGCGGAAAAATTGGAGAATTGGAGTTTGAAAACTTTAATGCCGCCAGGGTTAAAATAATAATCAATGGCAGAAACGTACATCCAGGATATGCAAAAGATACAATGATTAACGCTTCTTTAATAGGCAGTCACTTGGTTACTTTATTCCCTAAGAATGAAACGCCTTCTGCAACAGAAAAATATGAAGGCTTTTACCATTTGTGCTCATTTAACGGAACTGTTGAGGAATGTACCATTACCTATATTTTAAGGGATTTTAAATCAGAAGGCCTTGAAAGACGCAAACAGTTTGTTTTGGAAACAGTTGAAAATCTTAACATAAAATACAACAATGCTATAGAACTTGAAATTTGTGACGAATACAGAAACATGTACGAAAAGATTAAAGACAAAAAATTTATAATAGACTTAGCCGAAAAAGCAATGCTTAAATGCGGAGTTACACCTATAAAACAGCCTATCCGCGGTGGAACAGACGGCGCAAGACTTTCATATATGGGCCTTGCCTGCCCTAATATATTCGCCGGCGGCCATAATTTCCATGGAGTATATGAGTTTATTCCTATAAATTCAATGGAAAAAGCCAGAGATGTAATAATTAATATATGCACTATGGCAAAGGGAATAAAATAAAAAACATGTCTTGACATGTAAATTTTAATGTGTTATTATAAGCAAAAATTTTAAAAGCTGTGATTGAGTTATATGGGCGGCGCCGGTTACAATATCAGAGAGCAGTGCGGTTGCTGAAAGCATTGCAGTACGGTATGTCGTAAATTACGCCTCATGAGCTCCGAAGAAGAAATAACAGTAAGCTTCGGCGGATTAGCGCACGTTACAGCGCATAAGAGTGCCTGTAAAACAGGTAATTAAGGTGGTACCACGGTCTTTCCGTCCTTTTGGACTGAAAGACCTTTTTTGTTTGGTCCGCCCATATAAATTTAGGAGGTATAAGAATGGAAAACGTATTGGATGTATTGCAGGAAAGAGGATTTATTGAGCAGCTTACACACGAGGAAGAAACAAGAGAGCTTTTAGGCAAAGAAAAAATCACTTTTTACATCGGCTTTGACCCTACTGCCGACAGCCTTCATGTAGGTCACTTTCTTACTATAATGGCTATGGCACATATGCAAAGAGCAGGACATCGTCCTATAGCTCTTATGGGCGGCGGCACAGGTATGATTGGTGACCCTACAGGAAAAACTGATATGCGCAAAATGCTTACTGTAGAGCAGATAGACCACAATGTTGAATGTTTCAAAAAGCAGCTTTCAAAACTTATTGATTTTTCAGACGGAAAGGCACTTATTGTTAACAACGCTGATTGGATAAGAAATCTTAATTACATTGATTTTCTCCGCAATATCGGTATTCATTTTTCTGTAAACCAGATGCTTACTGCTGAATGCTACAAAACAAGACTTGAAAAAGGTCTTTCATTCCTTGAGTTTAACTACATGCCTATGCAGGCAAATGACTTCCTTGAGTTAAACAAAAAGTACGGCTGTGTAATGCAGCTTGGCGGCAGTGACCAGTGGGCAAACATACTTGGCGGTGTAGACCTTATCCGCCGTAAAGAGCGCAAACCAGCATACGGAATGACTTTTAAGCTTCTTACTACAAGCGAAGGCAAAAAAATGGGCAAAACAGAAGGCGGTGCTGTATGGCTTGACGCTGAAAAAACAACTCCATACGAGTTTTACCAGTACTGGAGAAATGTAGGCGACAAAGATGTTGAAAAATGCCTTGCCCTTCTTACATTCCTTCCTATGGACGAAGTACGCAGACTTGGTGCTCTTGAAGGCAGTGAAATTAACAAAGCAAAAGAAATTCTTGCTTTTGAAGTTACAAAAATTATTCATGGTGAAGAAGAAGCCAAAAAAGCACAGGAAGCCGCAAGGGCACTTTTTGCAGGCGGCGCAGAAGGCGGCTCAATACCTACTACAGAAATTACAAAAGACGAGCTTGCAGGCGGTATGGATATACTTACACTTCTTGTAAAATGCGGTCTTATATCTTCAAAGAGCGAAGGCAGACGCCTTGTTCAGCAAAACGGCTTAAAGCTTAACGAAGAAAAAGTTACAGCTTTTGACTATGTTGTAACAGAAAAGGATTTTGAAGGCGGCAAAGCCAAAATACAAAAAGGCAAAAAAGTTTTCCACCATGCAAAACTTATATAATAATGTAAAATAGAAAAAACAGCATGAAATCCTGATTTTAAGGAATTTCATGCTGTTTTGTATTTATTTAAAACTCAAAATCAAATTCGCCTTTGCCTACTCTCATCATAAGCTCAACAACTGCTTCTTTGGCATCTTTGCCGTCAAAAAGGACTTGATTTATGGCTTCTGTAATAGGCATTTCTACATTATATTTTTTAGAAAGGTCGTAAGCCGCTTTTGCTGTGTTTACTCCCTCAACTACCATATGAACCTCGTTAAGTGTTTCATCAAGCTTTTTGCCTTCACCAAGAAGAATACCTGCACGGCGGTTTCTTGAATGCATGCTTGTGCATGTTACAATTAAATCCCCCATGCCTGAAA
>CALWHR010000161.1 GCA_944380455.1 uncultured Clostridia bacterium | reverse complement strand
GAAATAAGCCTGTGCGTCGTAATCAGTGTGGTCACCGATAATCTTAACAGCCTGTTTGTTAGCACCTACTGTACAGTCTGAACCAAGACCCCAGAACTTACATGAGAAGTTGCCTTCTGGTGTTGAGTCAAATGTCTCTGCAAAGTCAGGAAGTGAAAGGTTTGTAACGTCATCAACGATAGAAACTGTAAAGCCGTTCTTTGGCTCTGCCTGCCAAAGGTTCTGGTATACAGCCATAACGTCCATAGGTGTAAAGTCTTTAGAACCAAGACCGTAACGTCCGCCAACGATAAGAGGTTTTCTGTCGCTGTCAGCAAATACGTTCTTAACATCAAGGTAAAGCGGCTCGCCAAGTGAACCAGGCTCTTTTGTTCTGTCAAGAACAGCAATTCTCTTAGCTGTAACAGGAACAGCCTCAAGGAGTGCATCAGCTACAAATGGTCTGTAAAGGTGAACTTCAACAAGACCAAGTTTTTTGCCTCTTGCGTTCCAGTACTCAATTGTTTCTCTGATAACACCACATGATGAACCCATAGAGACGATTACATCTTCAGCCTGTGGATCGCCATAGTAGTTGAAAAGTTTATAGTCTGTTCCAGCAATTTCATTAATCTTGTCCATATATTTCTGAACAACGCCTGGAATAGCTGTATAGAATTTGTTAACAGACTCTCTTGCCTGGAAGAATACGTCTGGGTTTTCAGCTGAACCTCTGCTCTTTGGATGGTCTGGGTTAAGAGCGTTGTCTCTGAAAGCTTTTAAAGCATCCCAGTCAACAAGTTCTTTAAGGTCATCATAATCAATAAGCTCTATTTTCTGGTATTCATGGCTTGTTCTGAAACCATCGAAGAAATGAAGTACAGGGATTCTGCTCTTAATAGCTGAAAGATGAGCTATACATCCCATGTGGAATGCCTGCTGAACAGAGCTTCCTGCAAGGAGTGTAAAACCTGTGTTACGGCATGTCATAACGTCCTGATGATCGCCGAAAATTGAAAGTGCATTTGAAGCAAGTGCTCTGGCACTTACATGGAATACGCCTGGAAGAAGTTCTCCGGCTATTTTATACATGTTAGGAAGCATAAGCATAAGGCCCTGGCTTGCTGTGTATGTTGAAGCAAGACCGCCGCCCTGAAGTACGCCGTGAACAGCGCCAGCAGCGCCGCCTTCGTGCTGCATTTCTCTAACTTCTACAGTCTGTCCGAAAATGTTCTTTTTGCCATTAGCGCTCCACTCGTCAACCATTTCTGCCATAACGGATGAAGGAGTGATAGGATAAATTGTAGCTACCTCGGTAAAAGCATATGATGCGTATGCAGCAGCTGTATTACCGTCCATAGTAGCTTTCTTTAATGGTCTTTTCATTGTGTTCCCCCCTGTTAAAATTTAGGTTATTACTTTGTATGAGCTTACATCTTTAAACCGGCAAATTTACAAAACAACTTGTCCGCCGGATAATAGATTGCATAGCTTAGTAGCAATACACTCTATTTATTGTAACATAATCATTTCATAAACTCAACATAGTATAGAGTATTTCGTTAATTTAACAACAATAATTTTGCCACACAATAACATACGGCACAAAAAATATACAATTTTTTTATCCAAAGTTAATTTTTAGAGTTAAAAAAACAAAATATCTTACTATCAAATCAACTTGCACAATAAAAAAACAAAATTATTGTGATATTATACAACCCATAGCAGCAATAGACTTATCAATTATTACTTTGGTATAACATATTTCCTGTGTTTTTTATATAAAACAGAATACAATGTAGCTTTTAAATAAGTCAAATGCCACTTTACTGCTGTATGGAACTAAGCATATCACCAATCTCATCAATATCGTTAAGTATGTTTTTCTGTCTTTGCTTGTAAAGAAGCTCTTTGTTGTACTGATAAAATTTAACGCATCCGTTTTCGTCTATAAACTTAATGCTGTAATAGCCGGAGTTAAGTTCCGTAACAAATATAATCATTTCCTGGCTTGGACCAAATACATATTCCATAAACTCAAAGGCGTTGTCAAGATATTCAGAAGTTTTGTCCATAACAGCCTGTCTTTTTTCCACTTCAACAGCAAAAAGCTCTTTTATAAACTCAAAGCCTTCTTCACAGGAACTTATTCCTTTTTTAACAATCTCAAAAACAAACTCGTCTAATTTGTCACATACATCTAACTGCAATTTTTCGTCACTCTTTTTAATAAGAGAGTTTTTCTTCATTTTAGAAATATTAGAGCGCTTTATTTCAACAGCCGGCTTTATAATATCCTCAGGGCGCTTTTCCTTTGCATACTGGCTCAAAAGCTGGTTTTTAAGCTCTTTAAGCTCCTGCTGAATGGATGTAACAAATATATCTGCTCTGTCTGCCTTTTTAAAATAATCATTAAGGCTTGAAAGTATAAGGTTAACAACACTTACCCTTTCGTCAAATGCCGCAAGGCGAAGCCTGTCCACATAAGTGTTTCTTATGCCGCCTTCCAATATTTCCTGTATTGAATAGTCTTTTTTATATTTTTTATAAAGCTCTAAATAAGACGAAAAATCACGGGCAGTTTTCTTGTTTTGTATATACTGGTAAACAACATCAAAATCTACTGTTTTTCCAAGGCTTTCATAAACATACATTATGTTTGAAAGGTCCTCCCAGCCTCTGGCAGTTGCAAAAATTTTGCCCTCAGCTGTATTTCTTACAGAATAAAAGTTTTCCTTTTTAATATCAAGATAAGATATAATGGCGTCGTGTACACCGTTTTTAACAGCATAATCCTTCCAAATGCCGTAATCCTCTTCTACCTCTATTTTTTTAACCCTGTCAAGAGTTACAATATCAAATTCCCTTACGGATTTGTTGTATTCCGGCGGATTTCCGGCAGCAACTATTATCCAGCCGTCAGGCACTTTATGGCTTCCGAATGTTTTGTACTGCAAAAACTGGAGCATAGCCGGAGCAAGTGTTTCGGAAGCACAGTTTATTTCATCTATAAATAAAATACCCTCTTTAAGTCCTGTTTCCTCTATCTGTTTGTATACAGAAGCTATAATCTCACTCATTGTGTATTCTGTAACAGAATATTTAACACCGCCGAATTCTTTTTCCTCTATATACGGCAAGCCTATGGCGCTTTGCCTTGTGTGGTGTGTTATAGTATATGCCACAAGACCAATTTTACATTCCTGTGCAATCTGGCGCATAATGGCTGTTTTTCCTATACCCGGAGGACCAATTAATAAAAGCGGTCTTTGACTTTCTACCGGTATAACATAGTCGCCGTACTGGTCTTTAACAAGATACGCCTCTATGGAGTCTTTAATTTCGTCTTTTGCCTTTTTTATATTCAATTTAAATTCCTCCGTTTTTCAAAAGTTCCTCTTGCTCTACTATTATTTCTGCCGCCCATGGCGGTACTCCCGAATCGTCATAGCTTTCATTTAAAAATACAAAAGCTGTTTCGTAAGGCGGCATTTTTTCGGGATAAGTTCCAAATCCGTCTGTAAAATATATCATTCCCTTTAAATTTTCCGCTTTGCCTTCTTCTATTAGACTATTTAAATACTCAAAAGCCGGCCTGAAATCCGTTCCGCCAAAGCCGCGAGCCTCAAATGAATTTACATATTTTTCAAAGTCCTCACGGCATGTTATAACCATATCCGACTGTACTTTGCTGTCGCACTGAATAATATGCACATTTATTTTTCTGAAAAAGCTTTCATTATCCCTCAGAACAGAATATGTCTCGTTCAAAAAGCCTTTTATAAGCTCTCCTGAGCATGACGCCGATGTATCAAGCACAATGGCAAACTCATCTATTTTTTTGTCATCTTTGTACTCCAAAGGCTCAATCAGCGGCATGTTATTATATACCTTTAATCCGTAAGTGTAATAAATATAATCAAAACTGTCCAAATCCAGCTTCATTACTTCTTTTCGTGTAAAGAACTTACGCAGAAAATCCCTGTAATTATATCTTTCACGGTTTTCTATTTTAATGTACTTTAAAAGCTCCCCGGCTTCATCAGCTTTCTGGCGTGAAAAAGTGTCCATATCCGTCTGAGTTTTGGAGCTGATATCTTTCCATTTGTCGTCAAAATCTTTTTTGTTAGGTGTTCCTTTATTTTTATTTTCTTTACCTTTTTTATCGGAATTTCCCGGATTTATAGGACCATTTGAGTCGTCGTCATCACCGTCGCCGTTGTTGTTTTCCCCGTTTTCGCTCTGTGAATTATCCGGCATTTGAAGTGTCTGTTCTACATCATCGTATACAGTCCAAAACTCATGGTCGTCAACAAAAAACTCAGAGGCTATGTTTTTAATTTCCTCATCATTAAGACCCATGCTTTCAAGTAGTCTGTAAACAGCCTGAGCCGATACGGTTTTTATATTTTCATCAACAAGCGAATAAATACGCCTTTTTTCAGCTGTCATATCCCGGCGTATACCGCCGTATTTAAGTGAATCAATCAGGTGTTCAGAAGCTATGTCACAGGCAATATCCCAAATTTCTTTTACCCTTCCTTCACGTGATGAAGGGTGACGGAACATGCAGTGGAATATCATGTGCAGATATGCCCTGTTTACCCATTTCATATCTGTGCGGTATTTTTCAATAAGAAACATAGGCGAATAGTAAATATAATACCCGTCTGTGCCTACACCCCCTGTTTTATCACTGGGAGCATACCTGAAACCGCCGAAAGCCATTGCCAGAAAACGCATATACATATAAAGCTCGCTTCTTGATGTTTCAAGTATGTTTTGACCTACACGTTCAAGTTTTTTAATTATTTCATACTGTCCCATTTAAGTTTGACCTTTCAGTTTTATAAAGTTTCATAAATCAAATGTTTTCTTTTTTCTTCCGAATTTTCTCATTTTAATATCCATTAACTGCGCCGTAAAATCTGCCCTGCCATTTTTAACTGTTTCGTCAACAGCATCTTTTATATTATTTTCATTTAAAATATCAAAGCTCTCCATTTTTTCAAGAAACTCTATATTTTCGTTTTGTGAAATTACATTTATTGCTTCAGAAATATTTTCCGATAAATATTTAATATATTCCTTTTTTGCTTCTTCTGTAAGGCCAAAAGGCTTCTCCAGCCTGTTTATGGCTATCAAACACAGTGTCTGAGGAAATTCCTCATTTGCGGCATATTTAAAAGCGGAATCATACACAGCATAATTAAGCCTGTTTTTATCTATAGCACGTCTATATAAAACACCAGCGCCATGTGTTACAGTTTCAAATGTTTTGGAATAGCATTTATCTATATATTCATAGCCATAACCGGGAAATATAAGACTGCAATTACTGTTTTTGATATTAAGCACTATCTCACCACTTAATTCGCTTAAAAATCCCGAAACAGATGACGAAATTTTATCATCTGTTATTGTTATTTCATTTAAACTGTCACAGTTTTTAACAAAACCGTCGCCTATATATTCAATATTAGAAGGTATTCTTATTTTTTCAAGCGCTCGGCAGTTATAAAACAAATGCGCTCCGGCAAAATTAAGGCTATCGGAAAAAACTGCCTCTTTTAATGCGCGGCACTCGCAGAAGGCGTAATTCCCGGCATAAACAATGCTTTCAGGGAATAAAACTTCCTTAATCTCGCCATGATTTCTGAAAGCTTCATCACCAATATGAGTTACTGTATAATTTTCTATTTTATCAGGTATAACAACAAAGCTTTCAGAACCAGTATATTTTTCAATAACAGCGCTGCCATAATTTACAGAATATTGAAAATTACCAAACACACTCATGCCAATCCTCCGAATATTTGTATACATTTTAAAAGTCATCTGCTATAATAACTAAAACCGTTTTCTACTATAAAGGAGCTTTAATTATGGAAAAACAATTTAAAGGCGCCGTATTTTTCGACTACGACGGCACACTTACAGATAAAGACGCCGGAATTTTTGTTCCATCACCAAAAACCGTTGAGGCCATAAACCGCCTGCGCGAAAACGGCTATGCCGCATGTCTTGCAACTGGCAGAAGCCTTAAATATGTTCCGAAATTCGATATAAATTTTGATATATTAATAACTGCAAACGGCGGCTGTACAGTATATAATAATAAAGTTGTAGGCGAAAAGCCTTTCATGGCTGAAACGCTTAAATCCCTTACAGAATATTTTACAGAAAAAAACATGATATTTGTACTTGAAAATTACGCTAAATGCTATGTAAATTTACCCAATGATAAATTATTCAACAAAATGATATCAATGTTTAATGTTAAGCCAACTGTTTTTACACCTTTAGAGCAGTACAGCAACGAAAATATATATAAAATACTGCTTATATACAGAAACACCGGGGATATAATACCGTTAAAAAGCGGTTTTTCTGATATTGCCGACATAACTGTACCAAACGAAGGCATTACCTCCTGCGACATAAATCCAAAAGGCGTATCCAAGGCCAACGGCGTTATAGATGTATGCAGGTATTTTAATATAGATATAAAAAATACTTATGCCTTTGGTGACGGCGAAAACGACCGTTCAATGCTTCAAAGTGCCGGCTACGGCATAGCAATGCAAAAGCACCACCCGTGCCTTGATGATGTATGCAGTATGGTTACAGGCGAAGCGTCTAAAACTGGTATATATGATGCCCTTACAAAATTAGGGCTTATTGATAAATTCTGATTCTTAGAAATAATACCACAGTATTATAGTTAATTCCACATTTTTATAACTGTTTAATTACTTTAAACAGTAACAAAATTTCTTTAAGGAGGATATTATGACAGATAAAAATACATCTTTAAAAGAAATATACTTAGCCGGAGGATGCTTCTGGGGTGTTGAGCGTTTTATGAAAAACGTGTACTCTGTTGCTTCTACCCAGTGCGGCTATGCTAACGGAAATACAGAAAACCCTACTTATGAACAGGTATGCTATTTCGGCACAAACCATGCCGAAACAGTAAAAGTAATTTATGATACAAAAAAAGCTGATTTAAAATTTATACTTAAAATGTACTTTTCTATAATAGACCCTACACTTGTTGACCAGCAGGGACCGGATATAGGGCCGCAGTACAGAACAGGCATATATTACACAGAGCATTCCGACGAGGAAATTATAAAAAACTGCCTTGCTGAGCTTAAAAAAGACTATCCTCACGACTTAATAGTTGTTGAGTGCCTGCCCCTTAGCAATTTTTACCCTGCTGAGGATTACCACCAAAACTATTTAGACAAAAATCCAGGCGGATACTGCCATATTCCATGGGGCGATATTAAAAAAGCTTTCCATACCTACCCTATACTTGATTTTACAATGTATCTTGAAAGACCAGATGACGAGAAAATACAAAATACTCTTTCTCCTCTTTCATATGAAGTAACACAAAACGCCGCAACAGAGCCACCATTTAATAATGAATATAACAACTTTTTTGAAGAAGGAATATATGTAGACATTATTACAGGCGAGCCTCTTTTTTCTTCAAAAGACAAATTTGCCTGCTCCTGCGGCTGGCCAAGCTTTTATAAGCCTATAGACAGAAGATGCCTTGTATATAAAGAAGATACTTCTTTTGGCATGGTACGCACGGAAGTTTTGTGCCGTTCTTCCAAAGCACACTTAGGCCATGTGTTTAACGATATTAATGTAAACGGACATACAGAAAGGTACTGCATTAATTCCGCCGCCATAAAATTTATACCGGTTGATAAACTTAAAGAAAATGGATACAATGAATTAACTGCGCTTTTTTAAGCCTTATTATAACATCTGGTTTTAACATTAATAATATTAATGTGCAATTTTTCATATTAATTTAGCACGCTAAATTGACCAAAATGCAATATAAAAACTCTATTCTTACTACAGTTTTTTGTTCAAAAAAGCGCTCAGTTTTTCTACCAAAAACATTTGTCTTTTTGTAGGAAATTCATAAAAATAAACTTTTTTGAAAACAGGTCTTTTTTTCGTCAAATTGGTGTGCTATAATACGCTTAGTTTTTCACACAAGGATATTTGTTCGTGATAGATAATACAAAGAGAAAATAAAGATAACAGGGAGGCAGATAATATGAATCCAGATTATATAGCAGAAAGAATAGGACGTTTGGGAACAGAATCAGCATTTGAGGTTTTAAGCAAGGCAAAAGCTCTTGAGGCACAGGGCAAAGAAATTATACATCTTGAAATAGGCCAGCCGAACTTTGGCACACCTGAGCACGTGGCAAAAGTTGCCTGCGAATCAATACGCGATGGCGAAACAGGCTATACAGCTTCTCAGGGCGAGCTTTATTTAAGAGAAGCAATCGCCAAAAGAGCAAGAGAATTTGAAAACATAGATACAAATCCAGATGAAATAGTTATAGTTCCTGGCGGCAAGCCTATTATGTTCTTTACAATACTTGCACTTATTAACCCAGGAGATGAAGTAATATACCCTAACCCTGGTTTTCCAATATATGAATCCTGCATTCGTTTTGCAGGCGGCATACCTGTACCTGTACCTGTAGTTATGGAAAACGACTTTAAAATCGACCCAAAAGTACTTAAATCACTTATTACAGATAAAACAAAGCTTCTTATCATCAACTCCCCTGGCAACCCTACAGGCGGTGTTATGGAAGAAAAAGACATTAGGGCTATTGCCAATGTTTTAAAAGATACAAATATTTTTGTAATGAGCGATGAAATATACAGCCGTATTATATATAACGGCACAAAACATTTCTCAATGGCTTCAATACCTGAAATGAAAGACCGTACTATTGTGCTTAACGGTTTTTCCAAACCATATGCAATGACAGGCTGGAGAATAGGCTACGGCATTATGAATAAAGACCTTGCCAAAGTTATGACACTTCTTATGGTTAATTCCAGCTCCTGTGTTGCCGGCTTTACACAGGAAGCCGCTAAAGCAGCTCTTGAAGGCCCACAGGAGTGTGTAAGCGAAATGGCTGAGGCTTATAAATACAGACTTGAATACTTTGTAAACGAGCTTAATAAAATAGACGGCATTAAATGCCTTATGCCAAAAGGTTCTTTCTATCTTTTCCCAAGCATTAAGGGCACAGGCCTTTCTGACAGGGAATTTGCAGACAGACTTTTAAAAGAAGCCGGAGTTGCATGTCTTGCAGGCAGCAGCTTTGGAAAATATGGCGAAGGTCATCTCCGTCTTTCAGCCGCTACTTCATTTGAAAACCTTCAGGAGGCTATTGCCAGAATTAAAGATTTTGTATCAAAAATCAAACTTGAAAAAACAGCTTAACTTAAACATAACCAATATAACCAAAACTCTTCCTATAATCCTTTTACCTACAGAAAATACCCGGCTTTAAAGCCGGGTATTTTAAGGTGTCGAAAAAATCGACACCCCATCGTCAAAGGCTCATTACATTCAAGCCTTTGACGAGCAGACAGAAGTATAAAGCAGGAGTTCCATCGGCTCAAAAGCCTTGAAACCCCTGCTTTTCCACGCCGGAACTGAATTCCGCCTGCGGATTCCAGTTGGTAAACTCTTCGTTTCCCAAACCCTTCTGCGTGCTTGCAAAAGTAAAAATCCAGTTTTTTGACAGTCTGAAATAGCCGGTATAAACCGGGTATTTTTATTTCAAAACAAAAAGCTCCGGAAATTTATTTATTCCAAAGCTTTTACACCTTTAATCTCGTTTTCCTGCTAAAGGATTACTAAATACATTCTTATCAAATTCATTATTCTGGCATGCAACTATTGTAGTACAAATAGCATCACCGGTAATATTTACGGCTGTCCTTGTCATATCCAGTATACGGTCAATACCCATAATAAGTGCAATAGCCTCTACCGGAAGGCCGACTGATGCAAATACCATAGAAAGAGTTATAAGGCCAACCCCCGGCACACCAGCCGTACCTATAGAAGCCAGAGTTGCTGTTGCTATAACCGTAACATAATCACTCACACCAAGACTTATGCCATAAGCCTGCGCCGCAAAAACAACCGCTACTCCCTGCATAATGGCTGTTCCGTCCATATTAATTGTTGCTCCTAAAGGAATGGTAAATGACGAAATCTTTCTTGAAACACCTAATTTATTTTCAAGCGTATCAATGGAAAGCGGTATTGTGGCATTTGATGTAGCTGTTGAAAAAGCAAAGCTCATAACAGGGAAAAACTTCTTAATAAATATAACCGGATTAAGACCTGTAAAAAGCTTTAAAAGGCCTGTATAGACAACAAAGCAGTGTATAAATAATGCCGCTAAAACACTAATCATATATTTTAAAAGCGGAACAAAGGCCATAAATCCTATTCCGGCAAATGTATTGGCTATAAGGCAGAATACACCAATTGGCGCTACGTGCATTATCATACTTGTCATTTCCATCATTATATCATTAAACTGGCCAAAGAAATTAGCAACAGTTTCTGTTTTGCTTCCCATTTTAGCCAGTATAACACCAACAATAAGAGCAAATAAAATTGTAGGAAGCATATCGCCGTTTGCCAAAGCGGCTATAGGATTTTTAGGTATAATATTTAAAAGCGTATCGGCAAGGCTTGTACTTTCTGCAATAGTAACCTCAGCAGTTTCAATACTTGATGTATCAAGACCAATGCCCGGATTAATAATATTTCCAACAGTAAGAGCAACTGTAACAGCAATAGCCGTTGTTACAAGATAAAAAAGAAGTGTTTTAATACCAACTTTGCCTAAGGTTGCTGTATCACCCACAGCAGCGCTTCCGCATACCAACGAGCAGAAAACAAGCGGCACAACAAGCATCTGCATAAGCCTTAAAAACCCGTTGCCTAATACATAAAATACTCCGCCTGTAACAACTGTGTCTTTAATATATCCGGCAGGTATAAAATAGTGAAGAATTATGCCTGTTAAAGCACCTAATATTAAAGATATAAATATTTTTGTTGTAAGACCTAATTTTTTACGTTTATTTTCCAATTAAACCGCTCCTTTCCAGCATGTGCCTTTCAAGGGCAGTTTCCCAATCAGGCATTTTGTATATACCTGTCATTTCCATCATAAGGTTTTCAAGTGCCGTATATCTTGGTCTCATACTTTCCATATTTTCGCTTTCTGTACTGTAGAGCACAGGCTTTAATATATCAGTAGACATTCCCGAAAGCTCAAGTATTCTTTTTGCATAATCAAATCTGCTGCACATTCCTGTACACGCGGCATGAAATACTCCATATTCATCGCTTCTTATAACTTTGTTTACAAACTCTGCCAAAGCATAAACACTTGTAGGCGAGCTAATCTGGTTTACCGCAGCTTCAATAGTTCTTTTTTCTTTAGCTGCATTTATAACCTGCGATACAAAATCCCCGTTGCCATAACCATATATCCATGTACTTCTTATTATAATATGTTTTGGTGTAAGCTCTTTGGCAAAAATTTCTCCGGCAAGCTTGCTTTTGCCGTAAACAGAAACAGGCTCTGTCTTATCAAATTCATTTAGAGTTCTTTCCTCGTTTCCGGCAAAAACATCGTCTGTTGAAAGCTGAACCATTGTAGCGCCGGTTTGTCTTGATGCGGAGCTTAAATTTCTTGCGCCTAAAGAGTTTACTTTATATGCCTTAACCCTGTCTTTTTCACATTCCTCAATATTGCTTATGCAGGCACAATTAATAATTATATCCGGCCTGTTAATTACAGCAAAACGTGTTACTTCCTCTGTATTTGTAACATCAAGCTCCAAATCTGTAGAGAAAATTTTATCACAGCCGTTGCTGAGGGTTTCTTCAAGTATCCTGCCTATATTGCCAGAAGAACCGGCAATCCAAATTTTTCTGTTTATCATGCTTACCGCCCTTTCAAATACAATAAATCTGCAATAAAAAAGACAACATACATCAATTAAAATCTGAGTTTTCATAACTGCATCTGTTGTCTTTATCACTGTCAATAACTATCCCAAACTTTTTCAGACGGGGCATATATTATCATATATCCTGATTTCTTGCAAGTTGTAAAATATAATTTTATGTATAAAACTAATTCCAAATCAAGTTATTTTTTTCCAAAAACATGGTTTCCTATTGAATATGTAATAGGTACAGACCAAATCCATCTGCTGGTAGCTGTTGCCGGATTCCAATAATACAGCGCACCGCCTGTAGGGTCCCACCCGTTAAGGGCATCTTTTGCGGCGTAATATGCTGTCTGGTTTGGAGTAAGATTAATCTGCCCGTCTCTTACAGCATCAAAGGCACCGGTCTGATAAACCACACCCGGTATTGTATCAGGAAAATCAGGACTGTCTACTCTGTTTAAAATTACAGCACCTATAGCCACCTGCCCTTCGTAAGGCTCTCCTCTGCCTTCGGCATAAATAGCCCGTGATAAAACTTCCAAATCATACTGCTCGTTTACTTCTTCCAGAATACCTAAAGAAGTAAGAGTGCCTTCGCCTGCAATGCCGTCGGGTGTAAGGCCGTTATTTTGCTGAAAGAGCCGTACACCCTCATAAGTTCCATAACCATATATGCCGTCTATATTTCCTGAATAATAACCTAAATCCTGCAGTCTTTGCTGTATTATCTTTACCGCCTCTCCTCCTGAACCATACTGAAATATAACAGTCATCTGGCTTTTATTGTCTTCCGACAGCATAAAGACAAAAGAAGAAACTACTACAGCGGCAATTGAAAGAGCCATATACAGTTTAACTTTTTTTAATATTTTAAGCATTGCTCCACCCCGAAAATTTACTATTTTTTTAAGCTTATTTCAGCCTTTTTTACGGCTTCAACAGCGGCAAATTTAAAATTAATGCCATCTCTGTCCGCTATTACACTATATTCCTCATTTGTAAGAATATTCATAAGTTCTTCCTGGGGTGTTGAGCCTGCTTCTTCTTCTGAGCCGTAAATACAAAGTGACGGGTACATAACGCACCACCAGTTTTTACCCTCCGCCTTGCCAATATCAATTCTAACAGCGTCATACATTCCCGAAGGCAGTGTTATGCCATCATAGCTTTTTACCGGAAAAAGTGTTTTTTCAAATCTTACATTTACACCTAAACTGCATCCATTTTCGCGCAGTATATTTTCAGCCGCTTTCCTTATCTCATTCTTATTTTTTTCAAGTACATCAATACTTTCCTCCCTGCTCTTGCAGCTTTCCATTTTTTCCCGCATAAAATCAAGAACGCCGTCACGCACCTTTAATTTCAAACTCTGGTCATAATCGCTGTTGCTGTTTGCCACAATATGAAGCCGTACTATTTTTTCTGCAATACCGCTTTGAATATTGTCAGCATAAGTTTTAAGGGATACTACTGCTGTAAATAATACTGATACAATTAATGCCGCAAATAAAGAAACTATCAAATTCTTTTTTTCTCTTTTTAAAAACATTTTTAAATTTGTCATATTCATCACCAGAAACAATATTGACAATTAATTAAAAATATAATCATGAATTTTTTATTTTTCCGAAACTTCAATATTTAAATTTATAACCATGTCTTTGAACATATTTTCACTATAAAATTTATTGTAAAGAGCATTGTCCTTTCTTTTAAGCTCATATAAGATACCCAAAGCATCACTGTTTAAATACTGAAGTTTTTCAACTGCTGAAAGACACTTCTCTTTAATCTGACCGGCTAAAACTTCAGACGCACCTTGCGGATAATCAAATCCATCTGCTCTTTTGACTTTAAAGCTAATATCATAAGCAGCTTTTAATACACCGTTTTCCTCAGCAAATTCAACCTTGCTTACGTTTTTTTCTATATTAAACGGCACAGATTCGGAATTTATATTTATAGTTTCGTTTCGCCCCTTGCCTTCACCTGAAACATAAATAAATCCCTGCATTTGATTACTGTCAAACTCACCTTTTCTTTTGCCGTCAGAAAATATAATACCTCCTGTAATTTCTATATTCTCATCATCGGCATTAATCGCTGGAATTACCAATCCGTTTTGTGTATCCAGCTTTTTAACAGCCTCGGCAAGAGTAAGTTTTTGGGTTGAATACATTCGGTCTTTGTTGTTTTTGTAAAAATCCCATATATAAAGTCCGTCACCTGAATTGCTTACAGTAGATATAATTGCAGAAGCACTGTTTTTTGCACACAATACCACTGTGTCCATGCTTATGTCATTGTTTGATGACAAATCAAACAATATTTCTTTTAGCCTTCCGTTTTCTGCCGCACTTTGGCCAATAAGGACCGCCTTTAAATGACCAAAATACATCTGTCTTTTTCCAGATGATAAAACTTTATCTGTTACAGATGCTGTAGATGATATAACCTCAGTTTTATCTGCCGAATACATATCCTTGCCGTTAGGCTCTATAAAACATAATGAAATTTTATACTCACCGTTTGTTTCTGTATCATAGCCTGCTACCGAAACAAAATTTCTGCCTTCAATCTCATTTCCGCCGCAGCCGGTAATTAATAAAGATAAAACTGTAATTAAAGCAATAAGCCTTTTCATCTTTTCCTCCTTATAAGAGATACCGCTGGTGCTAAAAGCATAACACCATACATTGCCGCGTTAAAACCATAAATGCCGTATACTGCATCAAATCCTCCCTGACTTAAAGCAGTAAGGCAGAAAAACAGAAGCACAGCACAGGCAGTTAACACCGAAAACACTCTGTTAATTCTTTTAAAAATACTTTCAAGTATTTCAGAAGTAATATGCACACTTAAAGCCGTAAGTATAAAAGACGAAAACACATAAAATCCACTCATTAAAACTTCCTGCCTTTCAACAAGTGAGCCTGGAAATTCCGTATAATTCATCATCTGTATAACAGGCCAAAGCTTTCTTTTAGACTCCTCCACACCAAAACAGCTTACAGCAAGCGCAGTACCAAAAGACAATACAACAGTTATAACTAAAAATGCCAGAAAAACAGAAAAAGCTGTGCGCTTTATGCTTTGGTTATTAGGCAGCATTATAAAAACATATCCTGCAACACTTAAAGAGCAGAAACTCATAACAGCACCTTCTAAAATACCGCGCCACTCGTCAGGCGTAGGCTTTAGCGTAGTTAAATCCATAGACGGCGCAGAAATTACAAATATAAATACAATAAATAAAAGCATAATTACAGCCGCTGTTTCAGATATGCGCCCTACACATTCACGTCCGCGCAAAGCTGTATAAAACGCAACAAAAACTATAAGTAATGCTGCAAATAAGCTGCTTACACTCTTTTCCATTGTAAAATGCACCATTCTTGCGGTTATAGCAAGCTGAAAACCTCCGTATACAGATACATATACAAAAATAACTGCCAAAACAATAAATCCAAGCCACTTCCCAAGGTTTTGCCTTACTGTGTTTTCATAACTATCCGTTAAAGTTTTTCCAGTAAGCCATGCAAGCAAATAAAAAAAGACGGAGGCGGCAAAGCCGCCTAAAAAAACACTTATATACGCTCCGCCTCCGGCAGTTTCTATAATCCCAAGTGGTGCTGATACAGCCGTACAGCCTAAAAAAGCGGCAATTATTACAGCTGATAACTGATTATTGGAAATTTTATTGTTGCAGGAAAAATTCATTTGCCGCCTTCCTCCTTTTTCTTAAAAAGCATTCTTATTTTCTGCCCGGCTTTTGCAAATATGGGTCTTTTTCGCATTTTTCTTAAAGGTACTCTTAATATACTGTCTTTAAAATCTGTATAGTTATTGACACTTCCGCCGCAGAATGGGTACAAATACGGCACTCCGTAGCTTTCAAGAGATGAAAGGTGAGCCAGTACAAGAAATACTGACGTGTAAAACCCAAATAATCCCCAGAATGCAGACATAAAAATTATAAGGTATTTAACAATACGAAGTGCTGAAACAAATGCAGGATTAGGCAAAGCAAAGGAGCATATACCTGAAAGTGCTGCTATTATAACCACAACAGGGCCGACTATTCCAGCCTCTACCGCAGCTGAGCCTATAACTATACCGCCTACAATACCAAAAGCTGAGCTGACAGGCGAAGGCAGCCTTACACCGGCTTCTCTTAAAAGCTCAAAAGCCGTTTCCATTATCAGTACTTCTGCAATAGCCGGAAAAGGCACATAGGCCCTGCCGGAAGCAATTTTAAGAGCCAAAGATGTAGGTATTAAATCCGGTCTGTACACAGTAAGGGCAATATAAAGTCCTGGAAGCGTAACAGATAAAACAGCAGCAAAGAATCTTAAAATACGCATAAAGCTCATTATTTCCCATCTTTCATAGTAATCCTCTGCCGACTGAAAAAATATATTAAGTGTTGCAGGCACAAGTATAACAAAAGGCGAATTATCAACAACTACAGCCACTCTGCCCTCATATATAGCAGAAGCTGCCTTGTCCGGCCGTTCTGTCAGCTGAAGCTGCGGAAAAGGCGAAGAATACCGCTTTTCTATAAGCTGTTCCAGATAACCGCTGTCTAATATGCAGTCCACATTTAGCGACTTAATCTGGCTGATAACATTTTCCACTAACTCATCTTTGGCCACATCTTTAAGATACATAACAGCTATATCTGTTTTACTGCGCCTTCCGCATTTAAATCTGCGTACTTTTAATGCTGTATCCCTAATACGGCGTCTGATAAGAACAGTGTTCATACTGCCAAGCTCCGTAAAGGCATCTTTAGGTCCTTGAACTACTATCTCTGTTTTAGCCTCAGGAATACCTCTTGACGGCCAGCCTTTAGTAGAAATAATAATTGCGTTATTATCATTTTCAACAAGCAGAGCCGTATCTCCTAAAAGCACAGCATCTAAAACTTCCTCAAAACTCTGCACAAGCTTTGTTTCACCAACTGATATTAAATTGTTCTGCATTTGAAATGCGTCAAAATTTTTTTCTCCGCGCACCATAATATTAGTAAGAATACCATCTTCAATGGTTGTTCCCCTAACTATATTATCGGCGTAAATAAGGAAGCATTTTGTGCCGTTATTTTCAAATTCCTTAAAAACTATATCATCAGAGCCATAAAGCGTATTTTTAATGTATTCTTTGTTCTTATTTAGCTCTTTGTAAAGTTCCATATACATCACCGTTATTTATTATCAACACGAAAATGAATATTATACCTTTAAAGGAAATAAAAAAAGACAGACGCATTTAAACGTCTGCCTTTATAATTTCAGTTATTTAATTATGACTGAGAAGAAGATGAACCCGAAAGCATATATGGATGCTCAAACTGGAATACAAGTATGTCGTGGTTTGATGTATTTGTAAGAATGTCATTTTCTGCACTCTTAACCGCAAGGCCTGCCTGTCTAAACTGAAGCTCTGTAATATTGCCAAGTTCATAGTTAACTTTTGCTGTTTCGTATGTTGTCTTGGCATCAGTTAAAGCCGCCTCTAAAGATTCTCTTTGAGATTCAAGCTGAGTTATAGAGTTATAACCGTTTATTATGCTTGTTCTTAAATTCTTCTTTGTATCACCTAATTCCCTGTCTGCTGAGTTAACAGCGTTTTCTTTTGATAAATAGCTGTATGGCTCAGTTTCGTAAAGTGATATCTTTTTCTGATACTGTGCATCTTCCAATTTAGCTTTGGCTACCATAACACTTGGGTCTGACTCAGTTTTAACATTTATATACCCTTCAACACCTGTTGTCATTGTAAAAGGTGTATATTCCATCTGGTAGTCAATAACAAACTCCGTATCTTTTGGAAGTCCTGTAGTGTTCGCCAGGCTGGCATATAAATTATCAATAGCAAGCTCTGCGGCTGTAACATTACTAATCATTTTAGTAATTTCGTTTTTAGCCGTTTCAAGGTCATTGTCACTCACCATGCCAAGGTTATGCTTCATAACAAGCTGAGAGTATTCCTCCTGTTTAAGCTGAAGGCTTTCCTTTGCCAGTTCAAGGGTTTTTTCAGATGTAACAATAGTGTTGAAGCAGTTTTTAACCATAAGCTCTGCTGTTTCCTCAAGCATTTGCTTTTGATATCTGTAAGACTTGGTACTGCTGTCAATTGTACCAACACTGCCTAAAAGAGAACCTATGCTGGCATCTACTGTTATGTCTGTACCTACATAAGGAAAGTATCCTTCAAGGCTGGTAAAAAGAACTTCTTTATTTTTCTCCATAAGGTCAACAGCTTCGTCAATAGTAGCTATTGATGTTGAGTTTTTAACCGCTCTTTCAACAGCATCTTCATATGTAAGCACTAATTTTGTCTCTTCCTTCTGGGAAGTCTTTTCCGCGGCAAGGGCTGCTGAAGAAAAGGCCATGCACAACGCCATAACTGCCGCTGTCAATTTTTTTAAACTCATTTTAAACTGTCACTCTCCCGAATTAATCATCATCTGAGCCGGCATCATAAGAGAAGTGGAATTCGTGAACATCTTCTTTGCCAGTTGTATTATTCTTAACAACAAGCTCAAGGTCACACTCAAGTTTTCCATCCTCTGTAAGCTCAAAGGCAACAAAGCCATTCTTTTCCTCATCAGGCTGAATATCACCTAAATACCATGAGTCATCCTGCTGGTAGGAAATTTTTGTTAATGAAATTTCTTTTCCGTTAACTGTCAGTTTTGACTTAGACGGATTAAGCTGAATATTGTCTGAGCTGTCTTCTGAATTGTCAACTGTAATAAGCACTTTTGTAAGGTTGCTTGATGTACTTCTTGTAATGCCTGTAACCTCTACAGTATAGTTGTCTTTTTTGGATTTCTGAGGAAGGCTGCTGTATGTATACTGAACATCTTTGCCTTCTGATGTTTCCTTATCGATATAAACTGGAACTTCTTTAATTACTTCAACTTCTTTTTCAATTACTTTTTCAGGCAAATCAACAGATACCGTTTTTGATACAGTATCATAAGAAGCCGTACCGCCCAAAGATTCTGTTATAAATCTTAAAGGCACATAAGTATATCCGTTATAGTTAAGAGTTGGCTGGTCGGTAGAGTCTACTTTGCTTCCGTTGATTTTAAATGTAACATCATTCCACAATTTAGCTGTCACATCTGCATAAGCTGCCATAGCTGTAACTGTAACCATACACAGTGAGCCGGCAACAAAACCCATAGCCACAGACTTAAAATTTTTCATTAAAATATTCCTCCATTCTTATAAACAATAAATAATACCTTACACTGGTATTTTACAGCCATAGAGTTTAAATTACAATTACAAATTATTTACAAACCAGCACCTTAAAAAAAAATTAACATCTAACTAATAAATTAGTAAAGGAACAACCTTTTTTACTAATATACTATACCGGAGGTGTTAATATATGAAAAAAAAATTTAAAGTAAAAAAGCGTTTATTTGTTTTAATTTCGGCCTGTATATTTGCCTTGTGCCTGCTCTCTTTTACCCGCCCGGCAGCAGTAAGCGTTTTCAGCTCTTTTGCTCAAAGCGAAAGAAAACTGCCTATTTACTGCGTAGATACACCGGAAAAAAAAATCTCTGTCAGTTTTGATGCTGCCTGGGGAGCAGATGATACAGATGAGCTCCTTAGAATACTTAGTGAAAACGATGTAAAGGCTACGTTTTTCATGTGCGGCTACTGGGTAGACAAATACCCTGAGGAAGTCAAAAAAATTGCCGAAGCCGGTCATGATTTAGGCAATCATTCCGCCACTCATCCGCATATGAATACTTTATCATCAGAACAGATAAAAACTGAGCTTGAGCAGACACATGAAAAAGTGCTTAATTTAACAGGCATAAGCATGAATTTATTCAGGCCGCCTTTTGGCGAATACAACAACACTGTAATACAAACAGCCAATGACTGCGGCTATTACCCTATCCAGTGGGATGTTGAAGCAAATGCCAGTAAATAAAAAAAATGCACTTTTGAAATCTGTAATTTTAGTTTTATCACAAAACTATATGTGCTGTCAACCCAAAATACAAAAATTAAAAATATTAAATATTTTATATAAAAACCTTCAAATATAATAGCTGAATATAACGTAAAATTAAAAGAATATAATTATATTGACACAAATATAGTTTTATAGTAAAATCAATTTTCGTAATATAGTATAGCGTTTTTATTAATACGGAGACGATAAATAAATGGAAAATTCACAGGAAAATTTATCAAAACTTGTAAACGATTTTTTTGCGTTTAACATGCGGCTGGGGTGTTTTATGCGAAATAAATTCAATATAAACGGCAAAGGCCAGTTTGAAATATCCATGAGGCAGTTTCAAATTTTAATAGCTTTAAGGCATGGGGATATAGACAACATCTCAGGTTTTGAGGAACTGTTTAACATTAGCAAAAGCAGTCTTTCCTTAACTATAGCAAAAATGGAAAAATCTGGTCTCCTTTATAAAACACAGCTGCCCAATGATAAAGACAAAAGAACCGTTCATTTGCGGCTTACATCAAAAGGTGAGGAAATAACAAAAAAATTCGATGAGATAATTTGCGAAGCCTTCACTGATTTTTACAAAACATTAAATGAAAAGCAGAAAGAAAATTTAAAAATCGGCATTAACAGTTTAAACAAAGTTTTTGAATAGGAGGATATTTTTAATGAAAAAAAGAATTATACCATCAGTTTTAATAGCTGCTGTTGTTGCCTCATCACTTTTTACAGGCTGCGGCAAAAGTGATGACGGTCAAGCTGTAAGCTCCGCAGAAAACACACCGGTTACATATGTTGAAGTATTAAATACTTCATCAGAATCAATTAAAAACGAGTATCTTTACAGCGGCACTGTAAAACCTGTTGAAGAACTTATTGTTTCCGGCACAATACAGGGAAAAGTAGCATCTGTTAATTTTGACGTAGGAGACTATGTAAATGCCGGTGATGTACTTTATACAATGGATACATCCGACATACTTAATTCAAAAAAGGTTGCGGAAGCTTCTTTAGCTTCTGTTGAAGCCAATATCCAGTCGGCTCAGACAAACCTTGACCTTGTAAACGGCGCTTCAATGCAAAGCCAGATAGAAAGTGCCAAAAACGCTCTCAGCCAGGCTGAAATAGCTTACAACACAGCTAAAACCAACTATGAAAACAATAAAGTTCTTTATGAAAACGGCATTATAAGCAAAACCGATATGGATAATATCTCAGACGCATATTCCAATGCAGAAATATCCTATAATCAGGCTAAAGAGTCTTATAACCTTGTAATGCAGATGCCTGAAGAAAATCTGAGAAAAGCTCAGGACGCCCTTAATATTGCTCAAGCTTCAAAAGAAAGTGTTGTAGCTCAGATTAATTCATATAATAAATCTCTTTCTGACGCAGTTGTAAAAAGCCCTATTTCAGGCTATGTTACTGCACGAAATGTTGATGCCGGAACAATACTTGCTTCAAGTGAGCCATTTAAAATTTCAGATATATCAAAGGTAACAATGAATGTAAGCGTTTCAGAAGAAATAATCAACTCCATAGGCTCAGGCGAAACCGTTTCTGTCAATATACCTGCTGTATCAAGCATAAATAAAATAGGCACTATTAAAACCATAAATCCTGCCGCAAATGAAGGCGGAACATATGACGTTGAAATAGAAATAGACAATGCCGACGGCAATATAAAAAGCGGCATGTTCGGAGAGGTAAACTTTGTAAAGGATAAAAGCGATGAAACAATTGTTATCCCTGTAGATGCCGTTATATCCAAAGGCGGTGAAAAATACGTATTTGTAATGAAAGATAACAAAGCCGTTAAAACACCTGTTCAAACAGGCATAGAAAACGGAAACGAAGTAGAAATAACCAGCGGCCTTACAGAAAATATGGACGTAGTAATAAAAGGCCAGACATACCTTGAAGACGGAGACCATATTGAAGTGGCACCTGATACATACAACGCTGAAAGCAATGAAGCTTTATTAAACGGTGAAGAACCAGTTCAGACATCGGAAGAAACAGCACCATCAGCCTCATCCTCCGCTGATTCCGACAAAAAGGAGGAATAATAAATGCCTATTAAAACAGCTATAAAACGCCCGGTAACTACTGTTATGGCAATATTAATAGTAATACTTGCCGGCGTTATATCACTTTCAACATTAAAGCTCGACCTTATGCCTTCTATGGATATACCAATGGCTATAGTCAGCACAACTTATGTAGGCGCAGGCCCTGAAGAAATTGAAAACCTTATTACAAAACCTATAGAAGAAGCTGTAGGTACCGTAAGCAATGTAGATACCGTTTCTTCCACCTCCTCATCAAACTCGTCAATGGTTATGATTCAGTTTGTTGACGGAACAAACATAGATACAGCCGCTTCTGACCTTAGGGAAAAAATAGACCTTATAAAAGGTACTCTGCCAGATGATGCCAGTGAGCCAATGGTTATGAAGCTGGATATAAATGAAATGTCTTCAATAGTAGTAGGCGTAGGTTCTGAAAAAATGGATATAGCCGAGCTTACAGAATTTGTTGACGAAAATGTATCAAGCGATATTGAAAAAATAGATGGCGTAGCTTCCGTCAGCGTAATAGGCGGATTAAACGATGTTGTAAATATTACACTAAACAGCAATAAAATGAATGGCTACGGCATATCGGCATCACAAATTACAAACGCCCTTAAAGCAGAAAACATTAATATGCCCATAGGTCAGATTACTAACGGCTCAACAAAAATAACGGCTAAAACCGTAGGCGAATTTAAATCTCTTGATGATATAAAAAATATAATTCTTACAACATCAGGCGGAAGCACTGTGCGTTTAAGAGATGTAGCTGATGTTGAGCTTACAACAGAGGACGAAAACTCATATGCAATAGTTAACGGCAGTAAAAGCGTTATTATGGCAATAAGCAAACAGTCTGATGCCAATATAGTTGATATTTCAGATAAAATAAACGCTGAAATAGCCAAAATAAGTCAGCAGTACCCTGATTTAAGCATAAAAATGCTCTCTGATACATCGGATTATATCAGAACATCGGTAAATAACGTGCTTACAACAGCTTTTCAGGCTGCTATACTTGCTGTTATAGTGCTCTTCATATTCCTCAGAAGTATAAGTACATCAGCTATTATAGCAGTTTCAATACCTACATCAATTGTAGCAACATTTGCCTTAATGTATGCCTGCGATATGACCCTTAACATAATATCATTAGGCGGTATTACAATAGGTATAGGTATGCTTGTAGATAACTCCATTGTTGTGCTTGAAAATATATATAAATACCACTCAAAGGGTTATCCGGCAAAAGAAGCTGCCGAAACAGGTGCTTCGGAAGTGGGACTTTCGGTTATGGCCTCAACTCTTACAACTGTAGCTGTATTTATACCGCTTATGTTTGTTTCCGGTACAATAGGCCAGCTGTTTAAAGACCTTTCACTTACAGTATGCTTCTCTTTGGGCGCATCTCTTGTAGTGTCACTTACATTTGTGCCTATGGCCTGCTCCAAGCTTCTTGTTCATGAAGAAAGAAGTGCAGAAAATCTTTCAAAAGGCGGTCCTATAGGCAGGCTTCTCAATAAATGGGAGGCAGTCCTTAATAAGCTTGATTCATCTTACAGAAAAGCACTTCATTTTGTATTAAGACGCAAAAAAAGAACTCTTTTGGTTACAACATTGATATTTATAATATCAATTGGTCTTATACCAATTGTTGGCTTTGACCTTATGCCTACTATGGATGAAGGCTCGGCTTCAATAAGTATCGAAATGCCTTCTGGTACTGTAATAGACGAAACAACAAATGTTGTTAATGAAGTTATGAACCGCATTAGCGACATACCTGAAACAGAAGAATATTATATTATGGCAGGCTCAAGCACAGCTTCAATGCTTACAGGTTCAAGCCAAACAGATACAGCTTCTATTTATCTTAACTTTGTAAGCGTAAAAGAGCGTGACCGCTCAACGGACGAAATTGTTGAAGATATAAAAGAACGTGTTAAAACCATCCCTGGTGCTGATATCAGCGTATCTTCATCAAGCTCAGCCATGGGCTCATACTCAGGAGCAAATGACGTAGAAATACAGATAAACGGTGACGATATTGACAATCTCCGTCAGGCAGGATATGAAATAGAAAAGCTTCTTGAGCAGCAGCCTTGGGCAAAAGATGTTGTTAACTCATCAGAAACAAGCGTACTTGAAGCAAACGTAGTTATAAACAGAGAAAAAGCTTCTCAGTACGGCCTAACAACATCAGCTGTAGCCAGCACTCTTTCAACTGCCGTAAACGGCAGCACCGCTACAACGTATAAAATAGACGGCGATGAAATAGATGTTATTATTCAAGATGATGAAGACCGCGTAAATTATTTAAACGACCTTCAGAAAGTTACAATACAGACATCAAGAGGAATAATACCTATAACAGATGTTGTAGATATTTCAACTGATGAATCTGCAACAAGCATAACTCGTAAAGACAACCATAAATACCTTACTATAGGTTTAAACCTTAATGGAATAGATTCTAATCAGGCTCAAAAGAACATAGTAAATCTCCTTAACCAGTATTCATTCCCAGATGGATGCAGTTATGAGTTTACAGGCGATATAGAAACAATGGTTGAAACATTCCAGAGTCTGCTTTTAGCTCTTGTTGTAGCTCTTGCCCTGGTTTACATGATAATGGCTTCTCAGTTTGAATCACTTATTCATCCTTTCCTTATTATGTTTGCCGTACCTCTTGCTATAACAGGCGCTGTATTTGGTCTTTTTATAACAGGAAATTCTATTACATCTGTTACATTTATGGGCTTTATCATGCTTGTCGGCATGGTTGTTAATAACGGTATCGTGCTTATTGACTATACAAACCAGCTTAGGGGTCGCGGCATGGAATGTATAGAAGCTCTTGAGGAAGCCGGACCTAACCGTTTAAGACCTATACTTATGACAACACTTACAACAGTTATAGGTATGGTTCCTATGGCACTTGCCATTGGAGAAGGTACCGAAATGCAGCGTCCTATGGCTGTAGCTATTATATTCGGTCTTTCAATATCAACACTTGTAACTCTTTTCTTCATACCTGTTTTATACTCTGCTGTTGAGGCGATACGTTTAAAAAATGTTTCTAAAAAAACAAAAAATAAGCTTTTCGGTTCAAAGTTTAAAGACCATCAGGTAAGACAGTAAAATAAAAAACAGTGCGTTATAAGACACAAAACTTACAGCGCACTGGTTCTTTACTTAAAATAAATTTTTAATACATGTCGTTTTATATTAAATTTATGTTGTAATTTCCAGTATTTGCTGTATAATGAATCTGTAAATTAAATATCTGCGGGGGAACTTTATGTTGAGAAGGTTAAAACCTGACCCTTTGAACCTGTTGGTTAATACCAGCGTAGGGAAGCATACAAAATAAAAAGATTATTATATCCTTCCCTTAGTGGAAGGATTTTTTTGTCCGCAGATTAACACAAAAAGGAGGAAATTCAAAAATGAAAAAACTTATCACCATGGCACTTACAGCAGTACTTACTGTATCATGCCTTGCCGGCTGCTCATCAGGCAGCACATCATCAGCCGTTTCAGGAAGCTCAGTTCAAAGCTCTTCTTCCGCATCAGGAAGTGAAACATCTGAAAATACAGAGCTTGAGGACTTTGACCTTGTTCTTGACTGGTACCCTAATGCTGTACATGCTTTTATTTATGACGCAATAGAAAAAGGCTATTTTGCAGAGGAAGGCCTTAACGTAAATATTCTTTTCCCTTCAAACAGCAATGATGCCATATCACTTACAGCAGCAGGCAAAGCAGACGCTGGTCTTTATTATCAGGACGATATAATTATGGCTATAGCTAACGAAGATGTTCCAGTTAAAATAATAGGCTCTGTAGTTCAGGAACCTCTTGACCTTATAGCTTCTTTAAGCGAAAAAAATATAACCCGCCCTAAAGACCTTGAAGGCAAAACACTTGGCTATACAGGTGTGGCTTTCAGCGAGGCAGTAATTAATGCCATGATGGAAAGTGACGGCTCTTCAATAGACAAAGTAAATCTAATAAACGTAGGCTTTGACCTTATGAGCGCCATGACAACAGGAAATGTAGATGCTACATTCGGCTGCTTTATAAACCACGAGATACCTCAGCTTGAAAAAGAAGGCTTCCCTATGAGCTACTTTGTTCCTTCTGAATATGGGGTGCCAAACTATTACTCACTTGTTTTTGTTGCCGGCAAAGACAGTATTGATGAAAACTACGAAAAATACCATAGCTTTTTAAGAGCATGCTCAAAAGGCTTTTACGACATGAAAACAGACCCGGAAGGAACACTTAACATTCTTCTTGCAAACCAAAACGAGGACAACTTCCCTCTTGACCCGGAAGTTGAAACAGAGAGCATAAATATACTTTTGCCTATGATGGAAAAAGAGTTCTCTCCTTTCCTTGCACAGGACCCTAACTGCTATCTTGAAAACATAAACTGGCTTTATGACAACGGCCTTTTAAACGAAAAAATAGATGTTTCGGAAGTTTATACCGACTGTATAGACCAGGATTATTACATGGGAGAAGATGAAGTACAATGAAAGATTACGAAAAAATAGTTAAAGCTGCTACAGAAGGTGCCGAAAAATACTTTCCTTCCCAAATGGAATACTTAAAAAAATTCTCAGCTATAGACTGCGGCACAGGAAACGAAGAAGGCAACGAAAAAGTAGTAAATTTATTAAAAGACTTACTTGTATCAATGGGTGCTGATGTTGAAATACACCACGAAAAAGGCCTTGGCCGCCATATAACAGCAAAAATAACACCACAAAACCCAAACGGCAAAATAATACTTAACGGACATATAGACACGGTTTTTGGTGAAGGCTTTACAGCATCTCATCCTTTTCATATTGAAGGCGACTGGGCTTACGGTCTTGGCATAGCTGACTGCAAAAGCGGTGTTATGATTTCAATATTTGCTGTAAAAGCTATGCAGGACGCCGGACTTCTTCCAAACAAGGAAATTGAGTTTATATTCAACTGCGACGAGGAAATTGGCACAGCTTCCGGCAGCAAATTATATGCAAAAGAAGCTCAAAATGCAGAATATGCCTTTGTTTTTGAAGGTGCCGAAAAAGAAGACGGCAAAGATGGTTTTGTAACTGCCCGCCGCGGAGTAATACTTGGCACTATGGATATTGAGGGAAAAGAATCTCATGCCGGCTGTGCTTACCTTGAAGGCCGCAGTGCCATACTTGAAATGGCGCACAAAATAATTGAGTTTTATAACTTCAACGATTACGAAAAAGGCATTTATTATAACGTAGCCCCTGTTTCAGGCGGAAGACCAAACGGTATTGTAGCCGGAAGCGCTCACTGTGAATTTTGTGTTGCTGGAATACCTTATAATTCAGATTTTGCTGCCGTAGAAGCAAATCTTAAATCCCTTGAAAACAGTGTTACAGTTGAAGGCTGCAAGGTAAAAGTAAAATATCATACACTTTTTCCTGCTATGGAAAAAGGACCTCAGAATACAAAAGCATTTAACACACTTAAAAAGCCTGCTGAGCTTTTGGGCATGGAAATTAATGAGCTTTATGTTCCGGGAGCTACCGACGGAGCATATTTCAGCTCCCTTGGCATACCTACTGTAGATGCCCTTTCGGCAGAATTTAAAGACATACATACGGTTGACGAATGTGTAAACATGCCGTCAATTAAAGAGCGCACAAAGTTCTTTGCCACAGTTTTAGGCTGCCTTGAGTAAAAATTAATATAAATGACACAAATAAAAAGTACGAAAATCTTTAAGAAATTCGTACTTTTTTGTTTTATTTTCTGTATTTTGATTTGACAATGCTTAAACATGGCTGTAAACTAAAACCTGCTTAAACTTTTTAAGGAGCTGATTAAACTGGACTGCTTAAATCTTTTCATCATATTTGCCAAAATAGGTGCTTTTACATTTGGCGGAGGCTACGCTATGCTCCCACTTATACAGCATGAAGTTGTTGACAGACACAAATATATTTCTTATAACGAGCTTATAGACATGATTTCACTAAGCGAAAGTACTCCGGGCTCTTTAGCCGTAAATATTGCCACATTTGTAGGCTACAAAAAACATGGCTTCTTAGGCGCCGCAGCCGCCACCCTTGGAGTTGTAGTTCCGTCATTTGCTATAATAGCCATACTCTCATTCTTTATAGAAGCCTTTAAAGAAAATAAAATTGTATCATTTGCCTTTTACGGCATAAGAATAGGCGTTTTATCGCTTATAATAAACGCATTTTTGTCTGTTTATAAAAGCTTTAAAAAAACGCCAGTTAATGTATTTCTTATTATACTTACATTTATATGTGTAGCTGTATTTAAAATAAACGCCATTTTAATGCTTATTTTCTGCGCCGCCGCAGGCATAATACGTGCCGCTGTTACAAAAAAGGAGGACTCAAAACAATGATATACATTACACTTTTTATAACCTTCTTTAAAATAGGCGCATTTACATTCGGCGGCGGATACGCCATGCTTCCCCTTATACAAACCGAGGTTTTAAACCACGGCTGGACAACTATGGAAGAACTTGTTAACTTTCTTGCCATAAGCGAAAGCACTCCCGGCCCTTTTGCCATTAATATTTCCACATATATAGGCATGCGTTCTGCCGGTGTTTTAGGCGCTGTATGCGCTACAGGCGGAGTTGTGGCGCCGTCTTTTATAGTCATACTTATACTTGCCCGCTGTTATAAAGCTTTCAGCAATCATTGGGCAGTAAAAGGTGCTTTGTTCGGTTTAAGACCGGCAGCCTGTGCCCTTGTACTCTCCTCAGTTTTATCAGTATTTATAACCGTTTTTTCGCCTTTTTGGCAGGAAAGCTTTGAAATAAGTCCACTGCTTTTGGCATCATTAGGCATATTTGCCCTTTCAACAGCAGGCTGTATTAAAAAGGTACACCCTATACTTGTTATTGTGCTTTCGGCAGTAATAGGAATAATTTTGGGTATGGCCGGTTTAATCACCGTTTAACGCCAGTAAAAGCATTTATAATTCGTTTCGTCATTTACATAAAACAGCTGTAAAAAATGGCTGTTGGAAGGTGAGTTTTCAAAAGAAAAGTCTTTCCTGCTCTCATAAATAAGCTCCATAGCGTCTTTGTCTTTGTTGCAGTAAAAAACGGTAAAAGTGCCTTTAAGAGAATTATCTTTAATAAGTTCTTCTTTTTGGGCGCTTTTTATTATTTTTAAACTTCCGCTTTTTGTACCGAACTCATCGTTAAAAGCGTCTAAATCCAGATTAAAAAATCCATTTCCTTTTATGCTGTCCATTAGCACCATTGCCATCTGAGCGCAATCCTTAAAATTATCAAAGCACAAAACATAGCTTAAAATATATCTTTCTTTTCCGTCTGCTTCCCAGTCCATAGGGAAAAACGGTAACTGCGCTTCCTTTTTCTCCGCCTGAGAAAGAGCTTTTTTAAGCTCTTTTTCGTCAGGAGCAACAACAAACAAAAACCTGCTTCCAAGAATATCATATTCCGGGTCAAAATACCCGTCTACAGATATAATCAAGTCATCCGTATCCGGCGTTTTGCCGTTAAAAAACTTAAACTCTGTTTTGTCATAACCGCCCACACTGCTTAAATCAATGCTGTTAAAATCAATATAATCTTTTAAATTATCCAAATCACCTGAAAAATAAAAATCCATTTTATGCCCTCCTAAATGTTATAAATAAAGTATACCATTACAAAGGCTGTATTAAAAGATTACTTAATAAGCATTTCAAGCTCTGTTATGTTTTTAGGCACAGGAGCACCAGCTTCTATAACACCTTTATTTATAAGCATATTATAGATTTTTATTATTTGGGGCTCATCTAAGACAGCAAAGTTCAAAAGCTCATTATTTAAAAACAAATCTTCTGTTCTGCCGTTAAAAACCACTTTTCCCTCTTTTAGCACAATTACACTGTCGGCCCAGTTTAAAACAAAGTCCATGTTGTGGCTTGATATAATAACAGTTTTGCCTTTTTGGCTTAAACTGTCTATTATTTTGTAAACTGTTTTGGCATTTAAAGTATCAAGATATGCTCCCGGCTCATCAAGTATAATAACTTCCGGTTCCATAACCATAACACCGGCAAGAGAAACTCTTTTTTTCTCTCCTCCGCTTAATTCATGAACAGGCTTATCAAGAAGGCCTTCCAAATTTAGAAATTTTGAAATGCTCTTTATTTTTTCTTCTGCCTGACTGTTTGAAAAACCCATATTCAAAAGCCCAAAAGCTATGTCCTGCCTTACACTTGAAGAAAATATCATATCATCAGGATTTTGAAAAACTATTCCCACAGACCGCCTTAAATTTAAAAGTCCTTTTGATGAATAATCAATTTTATTGCCTTTAAAAAATACATCTCCTTTTTGTGGCTTGTTTATGCCGTTTAAACACAGAAATAATGTGGATTTTCCCGAACCGTTTGAACCTATAACAGCTGTTTTTTCTCCCGGTTTTATGGCTATATTAACATCAAAAAGAGCCTTTTGTCCGTTATGGTAGCTGTAGCTTAAACCCTTGGTATTAATAATATAATCCATTAAAATACACGCTCCAAAGCACTTATTAAAACAATAACTAAAACAACAACTACAGCAAAGAGCACATGTTTTCTGTTATTGTCATACTTTTCATTTAAAAAATTAATATCTCCGCTGTAACACCGGCTTAACATGGCATTATACATAAAAAGCGACTTATTATAGGAAAGCACAAAAACACTGGAGAGCATAAGTGCCATAGCATTAATGCGTGTTTTAAATGTCCTTTGTGCCATGCGGCAATTCTGCGCTGTAATAATGCTGTGTGCCATATTAAGCACAATAAATATAAACCTGTAAATGAGCATAAAAAGCTCTGTTATTTCTTTAGGGCATTTTATGGTTTTAAGCACATAGACAACATCATTTACAGGCGTTGTAAAAGATAAAAAATACATTGAGCTTAAAGACGCAGCAGATGTAAAAAACAGCCTTATGGCTTTTTTAGCTCCTTGTGCATTTACAGTTAAAAAATAACTATTTATTATTTTAAAAGAAAATATTTCTCCCTTGTAATTGGTTATATCAAATGCCACCATAAAAGAACTAAATGCAATAAACAAAACCGGCCACAGAACAATATGACAAATTAAATGCCTGCTTAAACGGCAGTTTTTTATAATTAATGCCCACATAACAGACATTGCAAATATACAGCCTAAAGGTTCTTTAAATATTACGCATGATAATATAACACTTAATGCAAAAACTGTTTTTATGTTTGGGTTTACATTTTTTATATATTCTGTAATATATACCGAATTAATCATATAAACATACCCTTAAACAGTGTCTTTTTTGGATTTTTTATTCTTTTCATAAAGAACACCTAATCCAAAACCAAATACCCCGGCACCTAAAGCTGCCTGAAGGCAAAAAAGAAGTGATTCAGTTTCAGAGCCCGGCGGTTCAAAAACTGGCGATGCCCAAGGTTCATATTCATGACCTATTATTTGAGAAATTTCATCACTTGCTGCATCGTCAGAGCCGCCGAAATCAGATGTATGGTTTGTTAAAATGGGAAAAACTGCTATAGCAACACAAACTAACAAACAAGCAATAACTTTTTTAAGAGATAAATTCATATTTTCACGCCTCCATTTTTAAAATACCTTTGTTATCAAAATCTATATCCGAAATTTTTTCAATGGCAGATAACGCCAAAGCCGTTATTATGCCCTCAATAATTGCAAGTGGTATTTGAGTTACAGCAAATATAGCCAAAAACTTAACCATAGACATAATTATTCCGCCATTTGGCGACGGATAAGCCAATGAAAGCTGAAAAGATGTTACACAGTATGTAAATAAATCCCCTAAGCCTGCTGATAAAGCCACAGAAATAAACTTTCCGACTTTTAATTTTCTGCAAAGCTTATAAACACCATAAGACACAAAAGGACCTGCCACAGCCATAGAAAAGGTATTGGCACCAAGAGTTGTAATACCGCCATGAGCCAAAAGAAGTGCCTGAAAAACAAGTACAATAACACCAATAATACTCATTACCCACGGCCCGAATATAACAGCACCAAAACCCGTTCCTGTTGGGTGTGAACTGCTGCCTGTAACAGACGGTATTTTAAGTGATGAAAGCACAAATGTAAAAGCTCCAGCCATTGCCAATATAATAAGAGCTTTTTTGTTTTCAGCAGTTATCTTTTTCAGCGACATAAATCCCGCAGCAATAAAAGGAATACACAATACAAACCACAAAACGCAGTCCTTAGGCGGAAGATATCCTTCCATAATGAGCATAGCCTGTGCCTTTTGTGGAACAGCAAAAAACAGGCACAAAACTGATGTTAATAAAAATACTTTCTTTTCTTTCTTTGTCATATAAATCCTCCTTTTGATAAATAAAAAAGCCGCCCGTATTTGAAAGCAACAACAAATACGCGCAGCAAAATAAGGCTTTTTAAAAAAGCCCATTGAACACAAATTTGTTATACACCGCAACAAATAAGCTTCCTTATTACATGGCAGGTCTTCTGGCTTAGACATCACAACGTATTTACGCCTTCCCATTTAAAACAGTGACATAATATAAATACATTCCGTCAACACAGCGGCGGGACCGCACAGGCTTATCCTGTTTCCCTATTATCCTTCCTAAAAAAAGGCACCATATAATACTAAATTTTAAAAGTACACAATTTTTGTAATTATATAACACACCCTTTAGGGCAGTCAATATAAATTAATTATCTGTATTGCATTTATTCCAAAACATTTTTTATAAACTCCATAGCCTCAAAAGCATCTTTTGCCACAAACAAAGTATTTTTAAGAAGCTCTTTAGGCGGACAAACCAAATCCGGTATGCAGATTACATTCATACCTGCCCTTAATGCAGCTGTAACACCATTTGGCGAATCCTCAAAAACAACTGTATTTTCCGGAGCAGTGTTTTCTTTTTTACACGCCGTCAGAAATATATCCGGCTCAGGCTTTGAGCGCTCTGTTTCTTCTCCGCCTGTTATTGAGTTAAAATACTTTCTTAGCCCTGCTGACTTTAAATATAAATCAACATACTCACTTTTGGTAGATGAAGCAACAGCACATTTAATACCTTCGTCATTAAAAAATTTCAAAAGCTCCGGTATGCCTTTTTTAATATCTATTTTGCCTGACTGTGATAAAGAATTCACTCTTTGTCTTGCTTTTTTGCTTACTTCCTCAAAGGGATAATTACTGCCGTAGTTTAACAGCATTTTTTCTTTCAGCCTTTGACCTGTAAGGCCTATGGTGCTTTTATAAATATCCCATGTAAGGCTGTAGCCGTAAGAGAGCATTACTTCTTTCAGCTCACTTTCAAAAGCTCTTTCTGAATCGAATATAAGTCCGTCCATATCGAATATGGCAAGTTCAATTTTCATTTTATACCTCCCAAAAAAGCCGCATACTTTAGGCTCTGCACCATAAAACAGCGTTTATTATGGTCTGTGCCTTATAAGCATGCGGCAGTTTTAAGGTCATTATTCATCAAAAGCGTCTAAGCAGAATTTGTAGAAGTTGTAGTCATAACTGTCGCTTCCAACTCCTATAGTAAACAAAAGCTCGTCAACGCCCTCTTCCATAAGGAATTTATACGCCCTGTTATAGCCTTCAAGTATTGACTTTCTGTTTACATAGTATGTATAAAGCCATAAAACAGTCTTTTTCTCGCCGTCGATTTCTATTTCCTTATTTGGATTTTCCTCAACCAATCTTTCAGCATCTGTAGGCGAAATACCTGTTTTTTTCTCCATATCATCAACATCCTGAATCATTTTTTTGCCTTCTTTAACAAGCTTGGCAAAATCATCATGGGTAGCTTTAAGATATCGTATGGTTTTAATTTTTCCGTCCGGAGTAAGATTTTCAAACATAATAACACCCCCTGAAATTTCTTTTCTCTAAAATTAGAATATTTTAAAAAAATGCTCTTGTCAATACACATATTAAAATCCATAAAAAATATGGACAGTTTTTCCATTTATAACTATTTTGTCAACTATAAGATTCAGTAAAAGTTTTCTCTGTTCATACGGCAGAGATTTAATATCCAAAGCACAGTTTACTTTTTTGCATTCGTTTTTCAGACTTTCAAGCTCTTTTATTCTTTCTTCAATATATTTAGCACTTATTCCGCCTTCTTCCAGTGCCTTAATAAGATTGCCTATTCTGAATTTAATATCACTTTTTTCATCTTCCATTAAACAATCACAGCAGCTTTTAATTAAGCTATCAACGTCAGAAATAATATCACTTTCCAGTTTATCAAGCTGAAAGTCTTTTAATCCAGAACAACCCTTTGAGCAGAACAGATACCGTTTTTTTCCGGAATATATTACTTTAACTGTTTTTTTGCATTTTCCGCACTTTAATATACCGGATAATACAGAATAATTTCCTCTTGTGTTTATACAGACAGGTTTGTTTAAATCAAGGCGTTTGTTACAGCTTAAAAACACATCTGGTTCTATAACGCCTTTGTGCCCGGCAACAGAGAGTTTTTTTGCGCAGCCGCCTTCCTTTCCTGTAAGCATGGCAGCATTAATGCCGTTGAATTGTGTTTCTTCGTTCTGGGGTTCTGCACCCTTTTCGATATAGTACCAGTAAATCTCGCTGCTGCAGGCGGCATAAACCGGATTTCGTATTATTCTTGAAATAGCCCGGCTGTCCCAGTATTTTTCAGGACTCATTTCGGCAGCTTTTTCTGCTGTAAAATACAGGCTTTTGCCTGAGTAATATGTATCGAATATGGCTTTTACTGTTTCAATGTCCGAGTTCTCTTTTAAATAAGATACATTTTTTCCGTTAAGATTTTCTTTTGCTATATCAAAACCTAAAGGCGCAGGTCCGCCGGTCCATACACCTCTTTTAAACCTGGCAAAATAATTATCCCGTATTCTTTCAGCTATAGTTTCACGCTCCAGCTGAGCAAAGCTCATTATAATATAAAGCATAGCCCGGCCGATTGGCGATGAAGTATCAAATTTTTCATTAACAGACATAAATTCAACACCGTACTTTTCTATCTCACGCCAGAAAATCGAAAAATCCGCTATAGAACGACTTAGTCTATCTATTCTGTACACAATAATACGGTTAATTTTTCTGCTTCTAACCAGGCTCATCATATTTTTAAACGCCGGCCTGTTTATGTTTTTGCCTGAAAAACCCTTGTCTGCAAAAACAGTATACTCATCATTTGCCTGCAAAACACACATCTCCGTCTGAGCTTCTATAGATATACTGTCTTTTTTATCTACAGACTGTCTGACATAAATGGCATCCATTTAAAAACCGCCTTTGTCTTTTTTTATATTATATTTTAAACAAAACATTTTATTCTCTGGCGTTTACTGATTCTCTTGACTGGAAAGAACAAGGTCCGGAAGCTGAGATAAACCAGGTGCTTAACCACAAGCATCTCTCAAACGGTTCAATTATTCTTTTCCATAATGATGCTAAATACACGCCGCAGGTGCTGGATACAATTTTAAAAGGACTTAAAGAAAAAGGCTATGAAATCGTACCTATCAGCGAGCTTATATATAAAGATAACTATTACATGGATAATGAGGGGAGGCAGAAGCTTAATTCTTAATGCCTCAGTGACATAAAATTTTTGGTAAAAATTATAAAAAAAGTATTGTAAATTTTAAGCATAGGTATTATAATGTTTGCGTTAGATAAATATATTAATAATACTGATGTCAAGGTGGACACTTCTTAGGAGTTGTCCGCCTTTTTGCTTTTTACGGATTTTTAAAAGGAGTGAATTTTAATGCTTAAACTTGATGTACTTAAATTGCTTGAAGAGAACGGAAAAACAAAATACTGGCTTTATAAAAGACTTGGAATGAGCTACCAGAACTTTAATAAAATGGTAAATAACGAAACTTCTTCCATACGCTACGAAGTTATAGAAGAGCTTTGCGGTCTTTTTAACTGCACTCCAAACAGGCTTTTTTCTCTCGACTCCGCCGTATCAAAGCAAAGTTCATAATATTAATAATAAAGCACTCCATAAAGAAAACATCCTTTTCTTTATTAAAACCATTTCCTACTCTCCGGCTTTAAATAGCCGGAGATAAAAACAATGTGCTTGGGTTGTTTAAACTTTCTTTACTTCATCCCCAATATTTTTATATATAATGCAGCCAAACAGCCCACACTTTATTATTCCATACAAAAGGACGCATTTAATGCGTCCTTTACCCTTTTTAAATAGATATTATCCGCTGTATTTTACTATAAGTATCTCAACGGCTGTTTCACTATCTAAAATACCTGATTTAATGCCGTAGTCTGTATTCAGGCAGTCCTTAAATGCAGCTTTTAATACATCAGGCGTAAAGTTTCGGCTCTGGTTTAAAGCCATTTTAACAACAAAATCCTTCTGCCCCATTAACTCACAAATTTCTTTCTGGCTTTTTCCAGTGTTTGAAAGTCCGGCCGCCTGTATCATCAGCCTGAACTGCCGCGCTATCATGGCAAGAATACCAACAGGCTGTTCTTTTAACAGTATCAGGTTTCTGTAAATTTTTACCGCCGTGCCTGTATCCCTTTTGCCAATAGCCTCTACCAAATCAAAAATGTGCGCTTCCATAGCCTTAATACATATTTTTTCTATATCGGCATTTTCCACAACCGAGTTATGACCTTTATAGCTTATAAGCTTGTTTAGCTCTGCCGCGGCGTTTTCCATACTGCTTCCTACTGTTTTAAAAAAGAACAGCGTTTGTTCTCTGTTCATTTTAATTTTGTTTTTGGCTAAAGTTTTTTCAGCCCATGAATAAAGTTCTGTTCCCTGAGGTGCGGCACACAAAGCCGCATAACCATGCTTTACAACCGTTTTAAAAAGTCTAAGGCGTTTATCCGCGTCTTCCTCAGAAAAAACAACACACGTGCTGTCAGGCAGATTTTCTATCATATCAGCAATACGCTCGCTGTCGTTTTTTCTTCCGGCTTTAAAAAGAGCACTGTCTTTAATTATAATTAAACGCCTCTCGCTCATAAATGGCATTGTTTCACAGGCATCTATTATACGGTTTATGTCCTCTGCACCGTTAAAAATATCTATATTCATTTCAGAAAATCCGCCTGATATAACAGATGCTTTAAGTCTTTTAACATATAAATCCCTTAAAAAGCTTTCTCCGCCATAAAGAAGATAACATTTTTCAAAGCTTTTTTTGGCTATATCGCTTTTAATTCTTTTCATTATTTTATACCACCATATTAATAATCAATAAATAAATTTGTTCCGTTTGTTTTAAAGCTTATTTTGCCAATGCTTTCTGTGTCAAGTACATTTAAATCATTATCCTCAGCGCTGTCAGTAATTACGTAATCAGCTTTACAGCAATATATAAAATCAGATACTGATTTGTTGCATAATACTTCATTATTGCAGTACAAAACTTCAGATGAAATATCAGCGCCGGCAAAAGACAAAAAATCCAGTTCTTTTGTTATATCGCCTAAATATAAAAAGCTTATACTTCCGAAGGCAAATTTAAAAACCGCATTACCTGAAGAAATCCCGCTTTTCAAATTTTCATCAGGAAACAAACAGCTAATCTCAAAGCTGTTATCAAAATCAGCACAATCAGGCATGGCTATGTATTTAATATCTGTGTCTGTCTTGTCAGCCGTAAAAAGCAAAGTTTGAAAACCTTCATTGTTTTCATTTGAGCCTTTTGGTATAAAAATCAAATCAGTACCGTCAATATTTATTAAATCAACAGCAAAATTTATATCGTATTTATCCGTTCCGTCTAAAAATAAAGCATCGGCCTTTTTGCTTCCCAGCATACAAACATATTCCAAAACATTTTCCGCCTCGTTATAAAATCCGCCTTTACCACCTTGACCAATTAAATACACATTGCCTTTATATGTTTTAACAACTGCACCGCCGCCATAATCCGATGGCAGAAAATCAACTGTACTATATTTAAAAATAAGTTTGTTTGATATTACACTGAAAACGCAAAATGCCGTAACTAAAACAGATATTATTCTGTTTCTTCTGCAGTCTTTTAAAACAACAAAAGACAGCACCGTACTGTAAAAAAGTACAATAAAAACAATACTCGGCCTTCCAACATTAATTACCGAAAGCGGCAGGTGAGAAATGCAGATACAAATAACATTTATAAATTTTAATATAACAAATACTATACCGCCTGTAAATATTCCTGCCTCCAAACTGAAAACACTTAAAACAGCACTAATAAAGCCAATAACAGTTAAAACACCAAGCACAGGAATAACAAAAATATTGGTAATAAAGCCGTAAACCGGTACGTCATAAAAATTATATGCTACAATCGGTATAGTGCATACAGAAACAAACAACGAAAGCGCCGCGCTGGATTTAATTTTATTCAAAAAAGAAGTTTTACTTTCTTCACATATATTGCTGAATATTAAAACAGCAGCAACTGATACGAAGCTTAATTGAAATCCAACAGAAAACAGGCTGTAAGGATTAAATATAAGCAGAGCAAGACCTGCCAAACCCATGGAGTTAAGGGTATCAGCTTCACGATACACAATTCTTGCCAATAAATATATGTTTATCATCACAGCGCTTCTTACAATGCTTGCTTTGCCGCCTGCAAAAACCGCATAAAACGAAATAATCAAAACAGCGATAAAGGCTGCTTTCCTTCTGTTTAATCCTAAAAGATTTAATAATCTAATAACCATAAGTGAAATTACGGCTGTATGCAAACCAGAAACAGCAAGTATATGGGAAATTCCTGCTGAATTATATAAACTTCTTGTTTCACTGCTTAAATCTGAAGTATCCCCAAGTATAATTGCTTTAAGTACAGATGCCTCAGTTTTTGGATATATGTTTTCAAATAGATTTCCTGTTTTGTCACGCAAATCCAACAGCTTCTGCATTAAATTTCCGCTGTGACCCAAAAGATAAACCTCATCGGCATTAGCCGTAAAAGCTATATTGTTTAATAAAACATATTGATTATAATTAAACCCTGAAACATAATTTTCTTCTTCGCTCTTTAAACCAGAAAATTTAATGCCAATATAGTCTCCGCGCCGTACATAAACCCCTTCATAAGTGTAAATAATGCTTCGGCCATCTACCGTAATTTCATCACCATCATCAGTAATTAATACTGTATTTTTAAGCGTTACTGTCTGTCCGCCGTTTGAATTAAAATCAATATCGTAAACATCACCTTTTAAACAGCCGTATTTAGAAAATTCATACTCCCTGTATGTACATGCACCCATAGCCAAAGCACCTGTACCAAAAGCAACTGCCAGTATAAATACACTTAAATTTTTAATTTTAAAATACAGATAACAGCATGAAATAACAGCTAAAAAGGCAAAAAGCATAAGCCCTTTGCCTTTTAAACAAAATGCTGCGGTAATTCCTGCTGCAAAATATATAAATGTATATAACGCTGGCCTTTTCATTATTGAATCACTATCTCTTTAGGCTCAAAAGGCTGACTGAATTCCACGTTTCCCTTAAACTCTTCCTGTTTTTCACCTTCAATAAGGAACTGCACTTTGCTTACATCATCAAGGGCAGTAAGAGAATTTACTATAGAATAAATTGTCAGAAGCTCTTTTTCCTTTCCTCCGCTGTGTTTAGAAACAAAATCAGAGCTAAGGTCAACATAACAAATTCCATCTTGAGTCATTATATTTCTTACCTTGGTTTCAGAAGGTACAGTTGCTAAGCTTCCCTTTGTCTGCGGACCTTTTATAAGCTCCTCCATAACATATTTTTCAAGGGGCTGATTACGATTTACTTCAACCTTGCGCTCTTCCTGCACAAGTCCTGTTGAGTCTGAATTTGAAAAATACAGTGTTATAAGCTTTACTGAAGTAACCGGCTCTGCCTCTATTGAACCGCTTATTATTATATCATCACCGCTTACCGGGCCTATAGGCATTCCGCCTGTTGTTTTAAGTGACTGGCCATCTACCAGTATTTCAACGCTTTCAACAAAAGAAAAACCTGTCATTGTTTTTATAACTGCTCCCCGGCAGAACATCTCATCACTTTTAGTCATCTGAAGATATTCTTTAGATAAATTAAGCTCCAATATGCCGTTTTCAATTTTACTGTCTAAAATGCTTATATTTTCAGGCACAGCAGATACAAATTTTTCATTCTTAGGCTTGGCCTTCATGGTATTGAATGTGCTTTCTATTATCTCCCCTTCGGATTTGCCCACAACATTATATTTTTCACTTTTAAGCGTGCGATCCTCCATATCAAGGTAATAAATATCAAGTCCCTGATTTAAACTGTTTTCTGATGAATTAATACTTATTAACACAGTAACGCCAGCTGAAATTATTAAAACTGCTAAAACTGCTATTATAGCAATACTTATTTTTTTCACTGCGTCACCTCCTTATATATTATGAATAAGAGGTATTCTAACAACAAAGGTAGTTCCCTCATTTTCGCGGCTTGTAACTTTAATGCTTCCGTTGTGCATTAAAACTGTTGAATGGGTAATTGAAAGACCAAGACCTGTTCCGCCTGTTTCTCTGTTGCGTGTTTTATCTATTCTGTAAAATCTATCGAATATTTTTGAAAGTTCCTCCTCAGCCATACCAATACCTGTGTCAGAAACAGTAATAAACGCGTTCTGATGGTCGCAGTCAAGAACTACTTTAACCTTTCCGCCTTCATCAGTATATTTTATACCGTTTTCCACAAGGTTTGAAACAGCCAGTGTAAATTTAGTTTTGTCTATTTCTGCGTTGACTTCCTTAACGGCTGTATACTCAAAATCTATATTTTTATTATCAGCCAAAGGTCTGAGTCTTTTAATAATATCCTCAATAACAGAATTTAAACTTTCCTGTTTAAAAGTAACCGGAATTTCTTTCTGGTCAAGTTTAACAAGAGTAAGCAAATCATTAATTATTTCCGTCATCCTGTCCACTTCGGAATTTATATCCTTTAAAAACTCAATATACGTTTCTTTAGGTGCTTCGCTGTCAAGAAGTATAGACTCACTAAGCACTTTAATAGAGCTTAAAGGTGTTTTAAGCTCGTGGCTTACGTTTGAAACAAAGTGCTGGCGTGATGTTTCAACTTCTTCCAGCTTTTCGGCCATATTGTTAACCGCCGCGCCTACCTGCATTATTTCGTTGTCGGAATTTTCATCAACAGGCATTCGCTCGTCAAAATGGCCTTCTGAAATATTGCGTATTACCTCCATAAGCTTTCCTAAAGGCCCTGTTATTGTATGAGAAAGCACAAGTACAAATGTAAGCACAATACTTGAAATAAGTATTGTCATAATATATACCGGCTTCCTGATACCAGCTATCATATCGTGGATATCTGTAGGCTTATAAATTATAATGACTGTGCCTACTTTTTTTCCGCCCTCATCAACTATTGACGTAACAACATAAATATCGCCGCTTTCCTGCTCACGCGCAACGTCTTTGGTTTCAAGAGCCTCAACAATTTCTGGTATGATAATGGTTTTGCCGTTGTCAGTACCGTTGGAGTCCTCAATTACAACACCCATATCATCAGTAACTATTATCCTGTAGCCGCCCTGCTCGCTTGTAAGCTCAATATCCCTGTCAAAGGCATGGCGCATTTCCTCGTTTTTCAAATATCCCGAAATTGTAATATGCCCGGAAAATATATTTGCCTGATTTAAAAGCTCTTTCTTTTTTTCCTCAATAAAATAGTTTTCTGTTGTTTTAAACACAACAGCCGTAAAAAGAAAAAGCGGTATTAACCCTGCACAGAGATAAGTTACTATCATTAAAAACTTAATTCTAAAGCTGCCGCCTTTTTTCTTAGCCAAAATAATAACCAACTCCCCATTTTGTGAAAATATATTTCGGCTCGCTTGGTTTTTCCTCTATCTTTTCTCTAAGACGCCTTACATGCACGTCAACTGTTCTTGCATCCCCAGGATAATCGTAACCCCAAATGGTATCAAGAAGCGTTTCCCTGCTGTAAACCTTACCCGGATTTTCCATAAATAATACCAGCATATCAAATTCCTTTGCAGTAAGGTTTGTTTCCTTTCCGTTTATAAAAACACGCCTTGAATCAAAATCAACTTTTAGTCCGCGTACTTCAAGTACATTTGATTTTTTCTCTTCGGTAATATCAACCTTTTTAACGCTGCGTCTTAAAATAGCCTTTATTCTGGCCTTCAATTCAAGAATATTAAACGGCTTAACTATATAGTCATCAGCACCGTACTCAAGACCCATAATTTTATCCATGTCCTCGCCTTTTGCTGTAACCATAATAATAGGCACCTGTGAAAAACCGCGCACCTGCTGGCAGACTTCAAGGCCGTTCATTTTAGGCAGCATAACATCAAGAACAACTAAGTCAAATTTTCTTTCTTTTATATAATTAAGGGCTTCTTCACCGTCATAAGCAGCCTCTACTTCCATACCGTCCTGCTGAAGGCTGAATTTAATGCCTTTTACAATTAATTTTTCATCATCTACTACAAGTATCCTATATGCCATATCAATAATCTCCCTCAACCGAAATATAATCTTTTATATCATTAAACTTGCTTTCGCCGATACCGCTTACATTCATAATCTCATCAATAGATTTAAAAGGTCCGTTTTCCAATCTGTAATTAATTATATTTTCTGCTGTTTTAACTCCAATGCCTTTTAAAGAATCTAAGCTTTCAATATCAGCCGTATTTATGTTTATTATTTTGTCTTTTTCAAGCTGAGCCAAAAATTCCGACTCTGTTTTTACATCGTAATAATATACTGTGCTGTCTTTGGAAAGCACAACAATACTTTCTTTTGTATAACAGCTGTACCAAAGGCCGCATAATATTACACATATAGACAAAATCATTAAATATTTTCTTTCTTTTACCAAAATAATCAGCTTCCCGCAATTTATTCATACATTATACACAAAAATCTGTTATAATTATTAAGATTGCGTAAATTATATAAAATATGGTTAAATTAATTATACCATTCTTATTTACACTGCCAGATAATTGTATCACGAATTCGGACAAAATAGTAGAGCGTAAAAAAATTATTTTAAAACAAATATTATTGCGGTACATTAATATTATTAAATTATTCCGCATGTTTAATAAAATCTTTCTATTCCAGATATAAATAATAATAACCGTTAAAGGAGTTTCTGTTAAATAATGAAAAAAATAAGACTTATAGCCTTTTTTATTCTTATCTCATCAATTATACTTCCTTCATCACAGTCTTTCGCATTTACCGTTCCAAGCGAAATAAAACAAAAGGCCGATGAGCTTGAGCTTGATGCCGAAGCAGCTATTTTAATTAATGCCGATACAGGTGATATCCTGTACGAAAAAAACATCAATCAAAAGGAATACCCTGCCAGTATTACAAAACTCATGACAATGCTTTTGGCTTTTGAAAACTGCGATATGGAAGAAACCATTACGTTTTCAAAAAACGCTGTATTTTCAATAGAGCCTGGCAGCAGCCATATAGGAATTGACCAAGGCGAAGAATTGACCGTTGACCAGGCAATGTACGCCATTATGCTGCAATCTGCCAACGAAGTGTCAAACGGTGTTGCAGAGCATATAGACGGAAGCCTTGAAGCTTTTGCCCAGCATATGACACAAAGAGCCAAAGAACTTGGAGCACTTAACACTAACTTTGTAAACGCCAACGGCCTGCACGACGAAAACCATTATACAACTGCATATGATATGGCTCTTATTGCAAAGGAGCTGCTTAAATATCCGCATTTTAAAGAAGTGCTTTCAAGCACCTATTACGAAATACCTCCAACAAATATCCAGAGCGAAACACGTTATCTCCACGGTCAAACTCAGCTTATTAAAGAGGCTTCCGCTTTTTATTACGAATACTGTGAAGGCGGCAAAACCGGCTTTACTGACCAGGCAGGCAACACCCTTGTGGCTTATGCCCAAAAAGACGGAACAGAAATAATATCCGTTGTTCTTAAATCTACCGGATATGGAGAATATACCGATACTATAAAGCTTTTTGACTATGGCTTTGAAAACTTTAAAACACAAAACATTTGCACAGCCGGAAACTTTTGCAAAAATACAACAGCTGTTGAAGAAGGTCTTTTAAAAGATGAAACTTTTACTGTCGCAGGAAACTACGCTTCTGATGTTACAGTAACACTGCCTTTAAATTACTCTTTAAACGATATTAAAACAAATATCAGCCTGCCTGAAACTCTTTCTGTACCTATAAGCAAAGGCGATGTTATAGGCAGTGTTTCATATACTTTGAATAATGAAGAAATAGGCAAAACTGATATCATATCTTCTCAGGATATAGGAGAGCAGGCAGCAGCAGTTATGGCAAAAGCAAGTGATAAAAAACCTATAAGCATTAAGCTTGCCGCGGCAATTCTGATTTGTTTGGCTTTAATACTGCTTATACTGCGTTTTATAATAATTAGAGTACAGTATGCTCACAGAAGAAAAAAACGCCGCCAAAGACTCAAATATTACCGTGAAACTAATTTTAAGGATTTAGAACTTTCACCAAGAAGCCGTAAATACAGATAATAACTATTAAATTCCCGTTTTTATAAGATGAAAACGGGAATTTTTCTATTTCCTATTGAAAAAGTAGTATAAAAGTAATAGAATTAACTAAATAAACGCGGATATAGTTCATCGGTAGAATGATAGCTTCCCAAGCTTTAGAGACGGGTTCGACTCCCGCTATCCGCTTTATTTTTTTGCCCGTTTTTAACAGACAAAAGGAGTGGATATATGAATACATTTGAATCCGGCGTATACAGACCGCCAATGCACAGTTTCAGCCTGCTTTTAAGAGTTACGGAAAACTGCCCATGGAATAAATGCAATTTTTGTATGCTCTACCGCGGCTGTCAGTTTAAAACAAGACCTGTTGAAGAAATCTTAAAAGATATAGATGCAATGGCCGAAATTAAAGAGCGTGTGCTCTCTCATTTAATGCCTAACGGCGAATTTAATACCGCCGCATTAAACAGCGAGTATTTTTCACTTAAAACCGATAAAGAGCGGGAATGTTACGCAATGGTATTTAATTGGGCGGCAAATGGAAATATGGAAGCCATATTCCTTCAGGACGGAAACACAATGGTGCTTCAAACGGAAAAACTGATTAAAATAGTTGAAAGAATATCCCAGAAATTTCCGGAGCTTAAAATTATAGCCTCCTACGGCAGAGCTGATTCTATATGCCGAAAATCAGTTCAAGAGCTTAAAGACTTAAAATCTGCCGGCTTAAATATGATACATTCCGGCTTTGAAACATGCTGTGACGAAACTCTTAAAGTAATAAACAAGGGTTTTACTTCCCAACAGGAGCTTGAAGCCGGTTTAAAGCTTAAAGAAGCACAAATGACAATTAATCTTTTTTATATGCCGGGAAACGGCGGCGCTGACTTAACCGAGAAAAACGCCTTTAAAACAGCCAAAGTGATGAAACAGATTAATCCGGAATTTATAAGAATTCGTACATTTATGATGAAGGAAGGTTCTCCTCTTTATGACATGAATAATGCCGGTACATTCAAAAACTTAACCGAAAACGGCAAAGTACGTGAGCTTAGAAGCTTTATTGATAACCTTAAAGGTTCAACTTCTTATGTAATAAGCGACCACATTATAAACCTTCTGCCTTATGTGGAAGGATACATTGATAAACGCCGCGAGGATATTTTAAACTACATGGACGAGTATTTCGCTCTGCCTGACTATGAGAAAAAGCGTTTTCAGCTTGCAAGAAGACTTTATTACCTTGACTCATGGAAAAACTTCGATTATTTAACCCAGACACAGCTTAACAACATAGATTATATGATTAAAAGTGTTCCTAACGATTATGCCTTTGACAAGCTTATACTTTCCTACGCATCTAAAATGATTTAACCAAAAAGCCGCCTTCAATCAGGCGGCTTTTAATTGCCTTTTAATCTGCTTTAAGTCCTTTTTTAATGTTTACAATAAAATCCTGTATGTTGGTTACTATTGTTTTAACACTTAAACTTCCTCTGTCTTTAAGCTTATTTACGGCAAATTCTGAAATATCAACGGAATAGAAGTATACCGGCCTTATTTGTCCGTTTACTTTCCTAAAAGACGGAGTCATGTTTCCCGTAGCTATTGTATGCAGTGCCGAAGCCATACATATAACTGTTGTAGCATTTCTTATAATACTCCTCATGGCGTCCTGAGCTTTATACACATCGGCATAAACCTCTGGAAGAGGTCCGTCATCACGTATTGAACCACTAAGCACAAAAGGCACATTGTTTTTAACGCATTCGTATATAATACCGTCTTTTGCATATCCATATTCAACAAATTTTGTAATACTTCCGCACTCACGGACTTTATTTATGGTATCAATGTGGTTATAGTGTCCGTTTATCTGACTTTTCTGGGTATATATGTTCTGACCCAATGCCGTCTGCAAATAAGACGCCTCAAGGTCGTGAGTAGCAAGGGCATTACCTGCCAAAAGACCGTTTACATATCCGTTACGAACAAGAGATGCAAAAGCTTCTCTTGAATCGGCGTCAAAAGCACATGCCGGACCCATTACCCAAACTATATTTCCATATTCTCTTTCATGTTCCAAAAGCTCATATATATTGTCATAGTCCTTGGAATATGCAGTTTCTCTTGACCTGCTCTGACGGAAAGAAAAAGCTTCTCTTAATTCCTCGTCACTTTCAAAGCCATGGGTATACACAAATATACCCTCACTTGTGTCCTCCGTTCTTCCCACAACAACCAAATCACCTTTTTTAAGGTTTCTGAATTCAATTACTTCTATTTTTCCGTTTTTGTATACGGCAACACAGTCCATGCGGCTTTCCTCAGCTAAAAGCCATTTGCCTTCTATTTTAAAATACTCCGGAAAAATTGTTGTGGCATGATAATTTTCCGGTGCAATACCGTCTGCTTCAACTTCTTTTAAAACGGCATCAGGAGCTTTAATAAACATTTCCTTAGAAAAGTCCGGCTCTTTATATAACGGCATATCAAACATAATTCATACCTCCTGTTAATTAAATAATTCATACATGCAAAAAGAGCGCATACGCATTATAAACTTTATAATACGCATACGCTCTTTTATAATAATATTATAACAAATTCAAAAAATATTGCAATATTTTATTTATTTTTTTCATAACTCATTTAGTTTTGTATATGAAAGACACCATACTGCACTTAATTAAATTGAAACACGTGCTTTTAAATGTTAAAATAAACAAAAACACTTAATTTCAGCGTAGGAAAACTCAATGAAGAAATACGAATTTATCACCGTTCATACAGGTAAATTTTTTGGTGCAAAGTCAGAAGAACACAGAGAAATTATAGCGGAATACGCCCAAAAAGGCTATAGATATGTTGGATTTATACCTACAAACATGACTGACTACGGCAAAATTAAAGAAATGGATTTAGTTTTTGAAATTGACTTATAATTAACATTAGAATTACAAAATACAATAAAAAGGCCTTTTTACTTGTTTAAGCAATAGGCCTTTTTATTATTTATTTTATATAATTAATTTTATTTGCCAAAAACTATTTTCTGAGCATTATATGCCTGAATATTAAATGTCTTAAAATCTCCGTTATACCAAACAAAATTGCTTTCGTCGTTTTTAATTACCATTTCAATATCTGTTTTTAACTGTATCAGCTCGTCAGAGTTTAAAGCCATAACGCCTTTATTTGTGTTTCCGCTTTCAGATGCAGATTTTCCAATATACTCCCCGTCAGGAGTTATATTGCTGTAAAACTCATATAAATACGGCACAGAGCCTGCCGAAAGACTTCTGTAATCATATGGGCTGAATGTATCCAGTGTGCCTTTTTCAAACCTTGATATATTGTACTTTGTCATATACCCATCTATATTTGAAAAACACAGCACAAAAAGTCCAATACAGAATACTGCAAACACTGCTTTTGGTGCGTTAAAGTTTACGGCAGTTTTGGCTATTATAATTATAAACATAATAAAAAGCATAACCATAAACCATGAGGCATAAATTCTAAGGCGTGTTAAACCGTAGCAGTTAATATACATAGCCATTTTACTTAATGCAGTTGCTATTAAAAGCAGTGTAAAAACCGAAAGCATTATTGTAAATACGGTTAAAGCTGTAGGCCTTTTGCCTTCTTTGTTTCTTTCCACTATAACAAATGAAAGATAAGTAATGCCAAAATTAATAAACGCAATTACACAAAGCTCAAAAAATCCTTTTCTTGCGTACTGAGAATAAGTAAACTCCGCAGGAAGCAAGTTTGAAAAGCCTGAAAACAAATAAGCTGACTGTGATATAAAAAACAGTATATATATTAAATTTATAACTGTTAAAACAGTGTATGCTGTTGCTTTAGGCATTTTGCAAATGCCTTTTCTTGCCTTTTCAACACTTTCAGCTGTAATACCTTGAAAACTTCTGTTCCTTAAATTGCCGTAAAAAAGGCCAAAAAAATAACACCATACCGGAATAGCAATAAAAAGCTTAATTACGGAGCTGTATATTTTACCAAAGAACATATCATACAAAATATCCACTAAATTATTAAATGCCGCATCTGCACTGGCTAAAAGGCTGATTACAACAAATGCAACAGGAATACAGATTAAAATACCTATCAAAATCTGCCCAGATGTACTGCTGTTTCTGCCTTTGCCAAAAGAGCTTTTTAAACTTCCAAGAGCACAGCCAAAGTGCGAAAACGGCACATTCAAAAGCTGGTTTAAAATATCCCACATAAACAAAGAAGATATTTTATCATTTCCATTATTCGTCCCTATACGCTTTTTAGCAAAAACACCAACCCAGTAAACAGCCATAAAAGTTATAAACAAAAAGAGCATAACGCCCGGCAAATCATTATCAAATACAACAAACCTTAAAGCACCTAAAAGCAGTATAACCAAATATGGAACTGATTTTCTGCTCTGCTTAAAGCCGCATATATTCCCGTAGACAATGCCTGTTATAACAAACATCACTACAAACAAGGCAGTTGAAAGCGCCGGCCTGAAGGGATACGCCCACTGAACATATAAATAGCCTAACACAAAAAATATTACGGCAAAAATTCCATCTGACTTTTCAAAAGCAAATTTTTGCTTTTTTTCGTCAGTCTGCTGAGTATTTTCGCCTATTTTTACATTGCTTAAAGAAGCTAAATCATCCATTTCAATACCTCCTTTATTTTCATTCATCATCAGACACATATTCCAGTATATCCCCTGGCTGACAGTTTAAAACACGGCAAATTTCTTCCAGTGTGGAAAACCTTATAGCTTTGGCTTTGTTATTTTTAAGTATAGAAAGATTGGCAGGTGTAATTCCTATAAGTGAGGCTAACTCGCCGGAAGAAATTTTGCGCTTTGCCATAATTACATCAAGATTAACTATAATAGGCATATTCAATTCCTCCCGTTAAATAGTAAAGTCGTTTTCGGTTTTGATTATAACCGCCTGCTCTATTACGTTTTTAACTACACGCAGTATTAAACCGAAAAATCCGGCAGCAACAGCGCCGAACAAAAACAGTATATAATAAAATCCCGAAAACAAAAGTATAACTGCTACAACAAAACAGCACCATGATATAGCCCTTAAAAGCTTTACATTATCAAATATAAACACATTTTCATTTCTTATGTTAGAAAGAAGCTTATTAAGGCTAAAAAGCAATACCAGTGAAACAATTCCTGCGGCATAAACGGTAAAAATAAGCGGATTTTTAATATCAGGATTTTTTGACGCATAGTCTACATACAGTCCAACCCAGTAAGGCGCACTTAGCAAAAACAAAACCGCAGATATTATAACAATTTTAGTGCATATACAGGAAAGCACAACAGACCTTTTAGCATTCCACATAAAACCAGTCCTCCCTATCTTTTCTTTAATGTCATTATATCTACCCTATTATTGTTTGTCAATTATTATTTATCGAAAAACAATAAATATTTATTATTATTCATAATTTACAGCCGTTATATGCCGTAATTCTTTATTCCGTAAAATTAAAACATAATCCGCCGGTTAAATAAAAAACGGCTTACGCCGCCATAAGGCAGTATAAGCCGTTTTATAGTTTAAACTATATCACATTACAGCATTAAAAATATTACATTTCTCCTGCTGCAAGTTTTTTATATTTTTCAAGTCTTTCTTTAGCGTCTGCTTCAGCCTTAGCAAAAAGTTCCTGTGCTAATTCTGGGAATGTTCTTAAAAGTGATGAATAACGAACTTCGCCTTTTATGAACTCCTGGAAATCGCCTTTTGGCTCTGGTGTAGAGTCAAGAGTAAATGGATTTTTGCCCTCTGCTTTAAGAGCAGGGTTGAATCTGTAGCAGTGCCAGTAGCCTGCCTCAACAGCTTTCTTAATTTCAAGCTGTGAATTAGCCATCTTAATACCATGGTTGATACATGGAGCATAACCAATTACAAGTGAAGGACCTGGGTAAGCCTCTGCCTCCATAAGAGCTTTAACAAGCTGTGCCTGGTTAGCACCCATAGCTACCTGTGCTACATATACATAGCCGTAGCTCATAGCCATCATGCCAAGGTCTTTCTTTCTTACTTTCTTACCACTTGCAGCAAACTGTGCAACAGCGCCGGCAGGTGTAGCCTTTGATGACTGTCCGCCTGTATTTGAGTAAACCTCTGTATCAAATACAAATACGTTAATATCTTCGCCGGAAGCTAAAACATGGTCAAGTCCGCCGTAGCCGATATCGTAAGCCCAGCCGTCACCGCCGAATATCCACTGGCTCTTTTTAGCAAGCTGGTCTTTGTTTTTAAGAACATCGTTTATAATCTCTTGAGCTTCAGCATTTGCACCATTGTAGTTTTCAAGAAGCTCAATAAGGTCTGCTGTTGCCTGTTTGTTCTTTTCGCCGTCGTTCATTGTGGCAATCCACTCATCAACGCGCTCTGCCATAACTTCACAGCCCTGAACACTTCTGAGTTTTTCAAGCTGTGCTTTAAGTCTTTCTCTCATCTGTTTAACAGCAAGAGCCATACCAAGACCAAACTCAGCATTATCCTCGAAAAGTGAGTTAGCCCAGGCAGGACCATGTCCCTTATGGTTTGTTGTATAAGGTGTTGAAGGTGCGCTGCCGCCCCAGATTGATGAACAGCCTGTTGCGTTAGCAATATACATTCTGTCACCAAAAAGCTGTGTTATAAGCTTAGCGTAAGGTGTTTCGCCGCAGCCTGCACATGCACCGCTGAACTCAAGAAGCGGCTGAACAAACTGGCTGCCTTTAACTGAGTTTTTAGCCATAACATTTTCTTTAACAGAAAGATTCATAGCATAATCCCAGTTAGCTGCTTCTTTCTCCTGTGTATAAGCAGGAACCATAGTAAGGGCTTTGCCAGGAGCAGGACATACATTAGCACAGCTTCCGCAGCCTAAGCAGTCAAGAGCTGAAATCTGTACTCTGAACTGATAGTTTTCAAGGCCTTTACCAATGGCTTTCTTTGTATCAAAGCCTTCAGGTGCGTTTTTAACTTCATCCTCTGTAAGAAGGAAAGGACGAATTGCTGCATGAGGGCATACAAAAGAGCACTGGTTACACTGAACGCACTTTGTAACATCCCATTTTGGAAGGTCTACAGCAACGCCTCTCTTTTCGTAAGCTGCTGTACCCTGTGGGAATGTACCGTCTTCACGGCCTTTAAATGCGCTTACAGGAAGGCTGTCGCCTTTTTGTGCGTTAATAGGCTCAACAATATTTTTAATAAACTCAGGTACTTCTTTCTTAGCGCCTGCGTTTTCGTCAACAGCATTTTTCCAGCTTTCAGGAACTTCTACCTTAACAACTTTCTGTGCACCCTGATCAACAGCGGCATAGTTCATGTTAAGTATAGCATCGCCTTTTTTGCCGTATGTCTTTTTAATAGCGGCTTTCATATACTCAACAGCTTCATCTATAGGTATAATGTTTGCAAGTTTAAAGAATGCTGCCTGTAAAACGGAGTTTACTCTGTTTCCAAGTCCGATTTCTCTTGCAATATCTGTACCGTTAATTACATAGAACTTAATATCGTTTTCAGCAAAATATTTCTTCATAGCTGCCGGAAGATGTTTGTCAAGCTCATCTACAGGCCACTCTGTATTAAGGAGGAAAGTGCCGCCTTTATTAAGCTCTGAATACATATCATAAAGGTTTACATATTCCTGTTTGTGGCAGGCAACAAAGTCTGCTGTTTTAACAAGATATGTTGAGCGTATAGGCTTTTTGCCAAAACGAAGGTGGCTCTGTGTTACACCGCCTGATTTTTTGGAATCGTATGAGAAATACGCCTGAGCGTACATATCTGTATGGTCACCTATAATCTTAATTGAGTTTTTGTTTGCACCTACAGTACCGTCAGAACCAATACCCCAGAACTTGCAGCTTATTGTTCCGTCGCCTTCTGTTACGTTAACCTCAGCGCCTACATTAAGTGAAAGATTTGTAACATCATCTACAATACCTATTGTAAAGTGACTCTTTGGTGCGTCAAGCTTAAGGTTATCATAAACAGCTATAAACTGAGCAGGTGTAACGTCTTTTGAACCAAGTCCGTAACGGCCGGCAACAATCATTGGCTGTTCCTTAGCCTCAAACATAGCTGTACATACGTCCTGATATAAAGGCTCGCCAAGAGCGCCTGGCTCTTTTGTTCTGTCAAGAACAGCAATCTTTTTAGCTGTTTTTGGAATAGCATCTATAAGGTGTTTAGCTGAGAATGGTCTGTAAAGATGAACTTTAACAAGACCTACCTTCTCGCCTTTAGCTCTTAAATAGTCAATTGTTTCTTCTATAGCCTCGCAGGCTGAGCCCATAGCTATAATTACTCTGTCGGCCTCAGGGTCGCCATAGTAGTTAAATAACTTATAGTCACGGCCTGTAAGAGCGCTGATTTTAGCCATATACTCCTCGCAAACACCTACTATATTTTCATAGTAAGGGTTGCAAGCCTCTCTTGCCTGGAAGAAAATATCCGGGTTCTGAGCTGTACCTCTTAATACTGGATGCTCAGGATTAAGGGCATTTCTCTTAAATGTGTTTACAGCGTCCATATCTACAATTTTAGCTAAATCATCATAGTCAAGACACTCTATTTTCTGAATTTCGTGTGATGTACGGAAACCATCAAAGAAATGAAGGAAAGGTACTCTTCCTTTAATTGTACTTAAATGTGCAACAGCACCTAAATCCATAACCTCCTGTACGGAGTTTGAAGCTAAAAGCGCAAAGCCTGTTTGACGGCATGCCATAACATCGGAATGGTCGCCAAATATAGAAAGGGCATGGCTTGCAAGTGCTCTGGCACTTACATGAAACACACACGGAAGAAGCTCGCCGGCTATCTTATACATATTAGGAATCATAAGAAGAAGACCCTGGCTTGCTGTATAAGTAGTTGTAAGGGCGCCTGCCGCAAGGGAACCGTGTACGGTACCTGAAGCGCCTCCTTCTGACTGCATTTCAACAACTTTAACGCTCTGGCCGAAAATATTTTTCTTTCCGTTAGCAGCCCAGTCATCTGTGTGCTCAGCCATTGGTGAAGACGGTGTAATAGGAAAAATGCCAGCTACTTCAGTAAAAGCATACGAAGTATAAGCAGCTGCCTCATTACCGTCCATGGTTTTCATAATCTTGGACATAATAAAACTTCCTTTCTGTAAATATATATATAAGTAATTACCAACCAACACAAATTGTATTTATTATAGTACAATCTTAAAACCAATTCAACATATAAATTAAAGTATACATTGCATTTATTTAAGTTTTAACACAGATTATGTTTTTTTGCAATTTTTAGCAGAAATTTTACGCTAATTGATTTTTATACAGTTCAATCAAAGTAAAACAAAGCTTATACTTAAAAAAGCATATGCTCAGCAAGTATTTTTACACCTATTAATATCAAAATAATTCCCCCTGCCATTTCAGCACGTTTTTTTAGCATTTTACCTGCGTTTTTGCCTATTATAGAGCCAAAAACAGAAATTATAAAACAAACAACACCTATTATGGCACTGGCGGAAAGTATATTTACATTTAAAACCGCAAAGCTTACACCAACTGCCAAAGCGTCTATGCTTGTTGCTATAGCCTGAAACAGAAGTTTAGTTGGCGTAAGAGCTTGTCTTTGTTCGCATTCATCATCCTCATCACCGCCAAAAGACTCTCTTACCATATTAAAACCTATAACTGCAAGAAGTCCAAAAGCTATCCAGTGGTCAAATGCCTCAATATATCCTTTAACACCAAAACCGAGCAAAAAGCCCAGAACAGGCATTAAAAACTGAAAGCCTCCGAAAAACAATGCTTCAAGAAATATTTCGCTTCTGCGTATTTCTTTAATTGAAAGACCATTGGAAACCGATACAGCAAAGGCATCCATTGAAAGGCTTACAGCTATTAACAAAATATATACAAACCCCATGTATCCTCCTTATAAATCACAGCTTTTCTGGCTGCGTCTAACCATATCAACACATGTGTCAACTGCCTCTTCAATCATTTTAGGCATAGAGTCCGAGCACATACCAACTACATAAATACCACAGCGCTTAATAGGTATTAATATTTTTTCAGCCGGGCTTTCGCTTATGGCTCTTGCCATTTTATGGCTCAGCTCGCCGAACATTGAATTAGAGGATATAATGCCGATACTGCCCATAATAATATCAGCCTTTGCGGCATTTACCTTAACGGCGTTTTCGCCTGTAGCTGCTTTATCAGCACCGGCTTTAATCATATTAGCCGTTGCTATTGAGTTTGTACCTATTGCTATAAGCTGATTTTCAGGGCCTAAAAGAGGCTTTAATTTTTCTATTATTGCCTTTCCCATTCCGCCGCCCTGTCCATCTACAACCATAATAACCATTTTAATTTATTCCTCCTCATATATAAGCTGCGGCGTAAAATTAATATAGTCCGCCGAAACAAGTTTATACTCTATTTTTTCAAATTCACCTTGAAATCCCGTTTTAAAATTATCCTCTCCATGCAGATGACCATAAACGGCTTTTATTACAGGATAATTTTTAAAAAGCTCACATATCTCACTGCCCGTTTCACCAAAAAGCAAGGGCGGATAGTGGCTAATAAATATAATTTTTTCGCATTTTTTGCGCATTGCTGCGTCAAGAGAAAGCTTTGCCCTAATAATTTCGCGGTTGTAAATTTTTATATCCTCCGCATCAGTACTGTCATTTTTCCACAGCCTTGCACCGCAGACAGCAGTTTTTCCGTCAGGAAGCATAAAACAGTCATTCTGCAAAAAATACATGCCGCTTTTGGCATAAAGCCCGTTCAGCCGTGAAACACTGCTCCACCAATAGTCATGGTTTCCGCGAAGCAATATCTTTTGGCCTTTCAAGCCTTTAATAAACAAAATATCTTCTTCAGACTCATTAAAACTCATTGCCCATGAAATATCCCCCGGAACAAGCACGATATCGTCTTCATTAACAATGCTGTTCCAGTTTATTCTGATTTTTTCTGTATGGCCTTCCCATTCACCGCCAAACTTATCCATTGGCTTATTTACCGAGTGCCCTAAATGCAAGTCTGATAAAGCAAATATCTTCATAAAACTCTCCGTATTTTGTATTGTTCAATTTAATTATTTTACTATTTATTCAGATTTTTATCAACTTAATATTGTTTAATAACTTTAAAACATTATAAATCAGGCTTTATAAGTATTATAAACCGTTTGTATTTTTTAATGAATAAATGTATAATAATAAAAACCAATTCAGGCAGGAGGTACATATAATGCCAAAATTAAGCAACAGAACAGATACTTTTACTGAATCAATGATACGTAAAATGACAAGAATTTCAATTGATAATAATGCTATAAACCTTTCACAGGGTTTTCCTGACTTTAACCCACCTAAAGCCCTTTTAGACAGGCTTGCTGAAGTTTCTTATGAAAACCACCACCAATACGAAGTAACATGGGGTTCACAGGCTATAAGAGAAGGCCTTGCCAGAAAGCACTTTCATTTCACTGGCCAGAAAATAGACCCGGACAAGAACATAGTTGTAACCTGCGGAAGTACCGAGGCAATGATGGCTTCAATGCTCACTGTCTGCAATCCGGGAGAAAAAGTAATTGTTTTTTCACCTTTTTATGAAAACTACAGTGCTGATGCTATACTTTCAAGCGCTCAGCCTATATTTGTCCCTCTTAATCCGCCTGATTTCACATTCGACCCTAATGTGCTTGAAGACGCTTTTAAGCAAGGTCCAAAAGCTATTATCCTCTGCAATCCTTCAAATCCAAGCGGAAGGGTATTTACTGAAGACGAGCTTAAAATAATAGCTGATTTAGCTGTTAAATACGATACATTTGTTATAACCGACGAGGTTTATGAACATATAGTTTACAAGCCTTTTAAACACTTATATTTTTCAAATCTTCCGGGTATGAGAGAAAGAACAATTACATGTAATTCTCTTTCAAAAACATACTCTATAACAGGCTGGCGCTTAGGCTATGTTGTAGCCGAGGAATACATTATAGACCGTGTTAAAAAAGTACATGACTTTCTTACTGTAGGCGCGGCCGCTCCCCTTCAGGAAGCTGTAGTTACTGCTCTTAATTTTGATGACAGTTATTATGATGAGCTTTTAGGCATTTATACCGACAGAAAAGAGCTTTTTATAAACGGACTTAAAAACATGGGTTTTGATTACACCGACCCTCAGGGAGCTTATTATGTAATGGTTAATGTAGGAAAATACGGTGTTACAGATGACATTAAATTCTGTGAATGGATGGCCCGTGAAGTAGGTGTAGGCGCTGTTCCTGGCTCAAGCTTCTTTAATGAAAATATAAATAACTATGTGCGTTTCCATTTTGCCAAAAGCCGTGAAACTCTTACCGAAGCGCTTAACAGACTTGAAACCCTCGACAAAAAGGCTCTTAATGCAAAAGGTTCTTTTTAATTAATGTTTTACAAAAAAACGGAACATGCTTAAACATGTTCCGTTTTTATATTCTTTAATCAAGTTTGCTGTTTAATTAGTGTCACATTTTTTGCCTGAATCAAACTTAATAAGCAGTATTCCAAATACAGCGCACAAAACAGCGCATATAAATGAGCCTGCATTTCCGTAGCCTAAAAAACTTTTAAAACAGCTTAAAGAAGTGCTGGAATATACAAAAGCAGTATTTAACGCCGCATATGTAAATGCCTGAACCCACATAGCCGCTCCCAAAAACACAAATAATAAACCTAAATCTTTTTTATCCATAACACTTCTCCTCTCTGCCTTAAATGTCAGCCAACTCTATAGCCCACACCCCATACAGCCTTTACAAAATGCGGCTTTTTAGGGTCATGCTCAATTTTCATTCTTATTCTTCTGATATGTACTGCTATAACATTTTCTTCAACACCTATTGTTTCAACATGCCATATAGCTCTGTAAATCTGCTCGGCAGAAAGCACTCTGCCTTTCTGCTTCATAAGTATGCAAAGTATATTATACTCTGTAGGTGTTAAAGCAATACTTCTGCCGTCTACCGTAACCCGCTTTTTCTCATCATCAATCTCAAGCCCGTCAAAACGGTAAATGTAATCCGGTGTTTCTGTAATTTTAGTATCAGTTGACTCAAAACCATTTTCAGAAAGCAGTTTTTTCAGTTTTTCAAGCTTTTCTGTGTCGTTTACCTGTATAGTGATGTATGCCATATTACTACCCTCCGTTCAATAGTACGCCTTTAAGTATTTAATGTTTAATTCTGTTTGATAAAATCAGGGACATGTCCATTTTTAAAACCGCATCCTATATTGTAATATCCATTGTATTTTTCAGGCTTAATAGAAATATCAACATCGTAGTCATTATTGTAATGTGAATTTACGGCACTGAAATATACCTGGCTTCTTGCATAAACAGCATCTAAAATTTCTTCTATCTGGTCAGCATCTGTAATCTCAATAGGTTCTGTATTGTTAACATAATCATAAACTGTTACCGAGAAAACATCTTCTTTGCTAACTCTTTCATTAATATCTATTCCCTGCTTTTGTAAAACAGCTTTTGTATTTTCAAAAGAGTCGAAAACTGGAAATTCGTAGTAAATGTTTATTGAATTATCCATGCCTGAATTTTCGCCTGCATTATCATTTTTTATAACAGCGTACATTTCCAAATATCCTGAAGCAAGAGTGTTTTCAACATCGCTAAATGTCATATCGATAAAATCTTTTTTATACGCATTAATAAACTCACTGTTTATGCTGCTGTCAACATTTTCTGTTATAAAGTCGTTGCTATATTTAATTTCAAATATATCTGTATTGTTTTGGAACACATTGTCAAAAAGCTGGATATAATTTTCTTTAAAGTTAACATCTGCGAAAATTCTGTTTAACAGCTCTTCGTTTTCTTTATAATCAAAATATATGTTTCTGTATACATTTTTACCGTTTGACAATGTATATTTCATAGTTGCGGTGATAGTGTTCGGGTTTTCAGTTGAGCCATATCCCTTTGAATAACCATCTATCTCCTGCGCTGCTGTATATGCTATATCGCATAATAATGATTTATCAATTATGTTCATGTTGTCAAATCTGTATCTGTCACCTGTAACATTGTCATACTCATCATCATAAAAGCTTGCTCTGTTGCCAAAAGGTGTATCCAGGGATATTGTTCCGCTTACAAGCTTGTTTTCATTTGGAATATACTTATCATATCCGGTTATATCAAACCTGAATAACGCAAATATAAACCCTGCAATAACAGCTATATATACAATCGAGCGCTTGTCTTTAAAAACGGCTTTTAAATCCTGTTCATAAATTGCCTGTATTACGCAGTGACACAGCAGTATACCTGCTGCCAAGCCAAATATTGCTCCGCCTAAAGAACCTCCGCTGGCTGACTCAAAGAATAACAAAAATACCAACGCAACCGGTATCATTATTAAGCGCTTAATAACTTTCTTGCTTTTCTTAAATGACATTGACTTTCCGCACGATTCTGAAGGACGAGCTTTATAAAGAAGAAAAGCAATAATCATATACACAATTACTAACACAGCTAAATGCACCGATGCTTTTTGTACTGCCGGCATTACACTTATGTTGTCTTTTAAGGCTAATGCAAAATCATTTTGAAAACTTACAAATATACCTAAAGGTGAAAACCAAGTTTTAAGAAACTTTTCATCGCTGTACTGGCTGTATGTTTTAAAATAATTGCTGAACATACTTAAAAGCAGTACCTTTACTCCATTTTCATACCCTAAAAGAGTTGCTGTGCCTAAAACCGAAACCGGCAGATTGCCTGTAAGCATAACTGCTATTGTTGTTACAGCATAAACAGCTAAGTAAAAAAGTGTGTTTACTCCAAAGCTTATAAATGCCATTTTAATAATATACGCATCATTAACACCATATGTTCCCGCAATTATTATAGTTATTACTAAAAATATAAAATACGGCACAACATACATAAGCACACTGTTAATAAATATAACAGCAAATCTTCTTTCAACAGTAACCGGCACGCTTAAATACATATCTGTTTTTTTCCTGCTGTAAAGATATGAAAATCCATGTATAGCAGCAATTACCGCAAAAATCAAAGTTACTGCCATAATAAACGGATTTACCGCTACCACATCTTTAAAAGAATTAAGCATTTGTCTTGCCAGGTACTGTTCTTCTGTATATTTAAGCAATGAGCTGAAATTAAGCATTAATATAACAGGAAGCAAAAAGAAAAACGTAATGGCGAAAAGCAGTATAGACCATGTTCTTCTTACAGCATTTTGTTTTAAATTAACCAAAAATGAGCTTTTTGATGTCATAGCCTGCAACCTCCGTTTCGCTAATAAATATCTCTTCCAGTGACAATGGAAGCACTTCAAAGAAAATGGTTTCTATAGAAGCAAATACCCGTTCAACTTCTTCCTGTGTTCCTCTTACGGTGTATGTATGCAAAGAACCACGAACATCATCTTTTAATATGTTAATACTTTTTTCAGCCTTTTCGCGTTCTTTATCATTTTTAAAAACACACTGAATTTTAAGTATTGAGCATTTCATTTCTTCCAAATCCTTTGATAAAAGCACTCCGCCCTTATGCAAAAGACCTACATGGTCGCATATATCCTCAAGTTCTCTTAAATTATGAGAAGCTATAATAGGCGTAAGCTGCCGTTTTTCAATCTCGCTGGCAAATATGCTTTTAATGCTCTGCCTTATAACAGGGTCAAGGCCGTCGAATGTTTCATCACATATTAAGTATTTTGTATTGGCGCATATTCCCAAAAGAAGTATCAGCTGGCGTTTCATGCCCTTTGAAAATGTATTTATTTTTCTTCCAGCGTCTAATCCAAATCTTATAAGATATTCATAAAACGCACCTTTGTCAAATTCAGGATAAAGGCTGCTGTAATATTTTTCCATATCTTTAGCATTGGCTGTTGCAAAAAAGTACTGGTCATCTGAAATAAAGAAAAATTTGCTTTTAGCTGAAACATTATTATAAACATTTTCACCGTCTATAAGTACGCGTCCGCTGTCAGGCTTTATAACACCGGCTATTAAGCGCATAACGGTACTTTTTCCTGCACCGTTTGTTCCAATAAGACCAAAAACAGAGCCTTCTTTAACGGTAACACTTATATTGTCAACGGCTTTAATTCCGTCAAAAGACTTATTTAAGCCATTAAGCTCTATCATAAACTCATCTCCTTCCCCAGAATGTAGGCCGCTATTTTTTCGCGCTTAACACCTACACTTTCAGCTTCTTCGCAAAGCTTATCAAACTTTATCTGAATCTCTCCTATCTTATATTTTAAATATTCTTTGCCCGAAGAAACAAAATTTCCGCGTCCCTTAATAGTATAAATAAATCCTCGCCTTTCAAGCTCAGCATAAGCTTTTTGTATCGTATTTGGATTAATGGAAAGCTCCATTGCAAGGCTTCTTACAGAAGGCATCTGACTATCTGCTTCAAAAACGCCTTTAACAATAAGTTTCTGAAATTTTTCCACTATCTGCTCATATATGGGTCTTGAGTCTTTATAGTCAATAACAATCATTAAATTATCCCCCTTTCTGTTGAATTAAGTGTACTATTTCAACTAACACACTTAATATACACTATTACACACTACATTTCAAGATGTAACTGAAATTTAATTTATTAATATTTTATTAACAGTAAAAAAATTTATAAAATAAAAAAGACCGATAAACGGTCTTAGATTAATTTCCAGTTTTCATCAACATATATAATCATACCATTTCCACTCAGCAGACATTAAATATGCAGCTGTGGGATTTTCTATTTCTTCTTCCAGTTCAAACTCCGTTTCAAAACCATGATAAGTTTCCCCTTCTATAAGGGCACTGCCTGTCAGCACATAATGTGTTCCTTCGCCTTCTATAAATTCACCTGTAAGAAGGACATCATCGTCTTGTATATATACCTTATTAGCCTCTCTTTCTATATCTTCCTGAGTAAAATCAAACCTCATTAAAATCCCTCCTTTATAAAAATATAACCTTTTTGAAAAGTTTTTTCAATAAATAAGTCTATATTTCTTTTATAACACTGCAAATGATGATATAATAATTTCACGCGCATTTTAAGCCGTTATGGGAGGTATTTATGAACCATATAATAATTGATTTGGAGTTTAATCAGTCCAGCAATACAAAAAAAGGAAAATCCAGCTCAACTGTATCTGAATGTCCATTTGAGATAATACAGATAGGCGCTGTTAAGCTCAATGAAAAACTGGAACAAACCGGAGAGTTTACATTTTTAATTAAACCTCAGATATATCCAAAAATCAATCCTATAGTTGAACGCATAACCGGCATAACAGATGAAGATTTAAAGAACTGTCCTTCATTTAAAGAAGGGTTTGAAGCCTTTTCTTCATTTGCGGAAGGCGACGAGAGCATAATATATACATGGGGAACAGATGATATTAAATCCCTTTACCGAAACATAAAATATTTTAAATGTGATATAAACGCTATTACAAAAAAGTATATCAATATCCAGCCTACAGCCGCCAAGCTGCTTCATTCCACGTCAGGCGGAACAATAGGCCTTAAAAATGCGGCCGAGATGTTTGATATAAGCCTTGATTTAAAATTTCATGATGCTTTAAATGATGCCTATTACACTTCGCTTATATTAAAAAAGATATACACCGAGCTGCCGGAGCCTTCAGTATTTAAAGAATCAGATATTGCGCCTAAAAAGAAAACACATGTAAAAATTGACACTCATGGATTAATCAATTATTTTGAAGAGTCTTTAGAAAGAAAGCTTACAGGCGAGGAAACAGCCATAATACTGACTGCATATAAACTTGGGCGAAAGCACAAGTACGAAAATTAATATTGCACTTATTAAATTTTACGGTACTTTTAAGCATATTGTTTTTAAGTGCCGTTTTTTTCTATTAAAACAAAAAAATACCCTGCAAAATAGTGCTTGCAGGGTTAGTTTTTTAACTAAAATTATTTAAGTGTAACTTTAGCGCCAACTTCTTCAAGTTTAGCTTTCATAGCTTCAGCTTCTTCTTTAGCTACGCCTTCTTTAAGTACCTTAGGAGCGCCGTCTACAGCCTCTTTAGCTTCTTTAAGGCCAAGACCTGTTATTTCTCTAACTACTTTGATAACTTTAATCTTTTCAGCACCTACTTCTGTAAGCTCTACATCAAACTCGCTCTTTTCTTCAGCTGCTGCTGCTTCGCCGCCTGCTGCTACTACAGCTACGCCTGCTGCTGCAGATACGCCGAATTCTTCTTCACATGCTTTTACTAAATCGTTAAGTTCAACAACTGTAAGCTCTTTAACAGCTGCGAT
>CALWHR010000160.1 GCA_944380455.1 uncultured Clostridia bacterium | reverse complement strand
GCACTGTTTTAAAAGTCAGGTTTTATAGTTTATATGCTTAATTTACACTATAATAGAAAACCTTGTAAAAAAGCCTGTTGACAATACCTTTGCAGCTACTTATAATTGGTATAAATAACCAGTTTGTTAATCGGCGTTAAATTATCAAAGCAGTATTTTGAGTACTTGAATGATAAAAAATGTTACAAACATTTTTAATTTATTTTAATATTTTTATTAATCAACATCCGGCAATAATTTATTATAAATTATAACACGGCTGAATTTTCTGCTGAACGGATGTTTATTTTAACTGGCATTATTTATCATATTAGTTTATTTATAATCAAATATACTGTCATTTAAGTTTCCTGAAAATTAAACAGCTAATTTATTTTTATTGTAACAATACTTCAGCAATAAAGAACAACTAAAATAATGGATAATGATAATAAAGGATAAGGAGAATAAGACTATGGCAATTTATGTTAACGAACCATCACATACTTTTGGAGAATATTTACTTATACCTGGATATTCATCATCGAAATGTATACCGGCAAATGTAAGTTTAAAAACTCCTCTTGTAAAATTTAAAAAAGGCGAAACACCTAAAATTTCCCTTAATATTCCTATGACTTCAGCTATTATGCAGTCTGTATCAGATGACAAGCTTGCTGTAGCATTAGCCAGTGAAGGCGGCCTTTCTTTTATATACGGTTCACAGTCAATTGAAAGTCAGGCACAGATGGTATCAAGAGTTAAATCTTACAGAGCTGGATTTGTTGTAAGTGACTCTAATATCAGTCCTGAAAGCACTCTCAGTGATATTTTAGCTTTAAAGAAAAAAACAGGTCACTCTACAGTTGCTGTTACAGAAGACGGAAGCTCAACAGGCAAGCTTGTAGGTATTGTGACAAGCAGGGATTACCGTGTAAGCAGAATGGACAGCAGCACAAAGGTAAAAGAGTTTATGACAAAATTTGAAGACCTTATTTGTGCCGATGACAAAACAACATTAAAAGAAGCTAATGATATCATATGGGAAAACAAGCTTAACTGTCTTCCTATTATTGATAAAAATCAGAGACTTGTTTCTATGGTATTCAGAAAAGACTATAACTCACATAAGGACAATGAGCTTGAGTTAATAGACACATCTAAAAGATATATGGTTGGCGCCGGAATTAATACAAGAGATTATGCTGAGCGTATACCGGCACTTCTTGAGGCCGGTGCAGATGTTCTTTGCATAGACAGCTCAGAAGGTTACAGCGAATGGCAGAAAATAGTTCTTGATTATGTTCGTGAAAAATACGGAGATACAGTAAAAGTTGGTGCTGGCAATGTTGTAGACGCTGACGGATTCAGATTTCTTGCTGAGGCCGGTGCTGATTTTGTAAAAGTAGGCATAGGCGGCGGTGCTATATGTATTACAAGAGAGCAGAAGGGTATTGGCCGCGGACAGGCTACTGCTTTAATTGAAGTTGCCAAAGCACGTGACGAGTATTTTAAAGAAACAGGCGTTTATGTTCCTATCTGTTCAGACGGCGGTATTGTTCACGATTATCATATTACTCTTGCTCTTGCTATGGGTGCAGATTTCTTAATGCTTGGAAGATATTTTGCTCGTTTTGACGAAAGTCCTACAAAGAAGGTAAATATTAACGGCAATTACATGAAAGAATACTGCGGCGAAGGAAGTGCAAGAGCCAGAAACTGGCAGCGTTATGATTTAGGCGGAGAGGAAAAGCTTTCATTTGAAGAAGGCGTTGATTCATTTGTACCGTATGCCGGAAGCCTTAAAGACAATGTAAGACTTTCATTAAGCAAAGTTCGTTCAACAATGTGCAACTGCGGATGTCTTACAATACCGGAATTACAGCAGAATGCTAAAATAACTTTAGTTTCATCTACAAGTATTGTAGAAGGCGGAGCACATGATGTTTTATTAAGAGACAACAGACAAATTCTTTAATTATAAGTTTAATAAGGCTGTAGCTGAGGCTATAGCTTTTTTTATCATAAAAAGGTGAGAAAAAATGTCTGACTTGGAAATAGAATATAAAGCTAAAGATGGATGTATAAACAATAATGTGTTCGAAAATTTGATTATTGAAAATTTTGATTTCCAAAAAGCTGATTTTAGGGAAATTCAATTTATAAACTGTAGATTGCATAACTGCAATTTTTCATCTGTAGCATTTAGAGATTCGGTATTAAAAGGCTGCGATTTATCTAACTGCATTATGGCCGATGGTTATTTAAAAAACATAACAGTTATAAATTCACGCTTTGATGGAGCTGATATGGGTCAGTGCCGTATTAAGGAATGTAGTTTTAAAGACTGTTCACTTTCGTATACCAACTTTTCAAATTCTATAATAGAGAATTCCTGCTTTGATATGGTACTGTTTAAAGAAGCATTTCTATCTGAAGTAAAATTAAAAAAAAGTATATTTGAAAATTGTAATTTTTCAGGAGCTGATTTTTTTAATACATCACTTAAAAACATTGATATATCAAATTGTGAAATAGAAGGCATACGATTTTCTGAAACTATGTGGGAATTTAGAGGAGCAGTTATAAATCCTATGCAGTCAATAGAAATAATTAAGTCTTTAGGAGTAAAATTTAAATAATTAAATATAAATTTACAATTTTGTTTTTATGTGGTAATATTTTTACTATTCAATTTATTTTTGGCGTTTTAACGCTATGGAATTTTTTTTTTATTGGAGGTAAAGTTATAATGAAATCAGGAACACATCACAACAGAAGCAGCTTTACAGGTTCTATTGGTTTTGTTTTGGCAGCTGCCGGAAGTGCTGTAGGCTTAGGAAATATTTGGCGCTTTCCTTATTTAGCGGCTAAAGACGGAGGCGGAGTATTTTTATTGTGCTATCTGGTACTGGCTGTTACTTTTGGCTTTGCGCTGCTTACAACAGAGCTTGCAATTGGCCGTAAAACAAAGCAAAGTCCTCTTACTGCTTATAAAGTTGTACATAGCGGCTGGGGATTTTTAGGTATTCTTGCATGTTTTGTACCAGTAATCATACTGCCGTATTACTGTACTATAGGCGGATGGGTTTTAAAATACCTTTTCACTTATATTACCGGCTCAGGTTCGACTACTGTAGCAGATACATATTTTACTGGATTTATAACATCTCAGTGGTCACCAATTATATGGTTTTTGATTTTCCTTCTGGCAACTGCTTTTGTTGTTTTTAGAGGAGTTAATAACGGCATAGAAAAGTATTCTAAAGTTCTTCTTCCTATACTTTTAATACTTATTATATGTATTGCTGTATTTTCATTAACTCTTGAGTATACTGACTCAAATGGAGTTACAAGAACTGGTATGCAGGGATTTGCTGTGTATATTATTCCTGATTTTACCGGAATGACACTCAAGAAGTTTTTTGTAATATTGACAGATGCTATGGGACAGCTGTTTTTCTCTATCAGTGTTGCTATGGGTATTATGGTTGCTTATGGTTCATATGTAAAAAAGGAAACAAACCTTGTTAAATCTGTTAACCAGATAGAAATATTTGATACTCTCGTTGCGTTTTTGGCTGGAATGATGATAGTTCCTGCTGTATTTACATTTATGGGTACTGACGGAATGTCTGACGGACCTGGACTGATGTTTGTCTCACTGCCTAAGGTATTTGATTCAATGGGATTTGTAGGCGGAATAATAGGTATTGTATTTTTCCTTATGGTTACTTTTGCAGCTATAACATCATCTGTATCCGTTATGGAAGCTATTGTTTCAAGTGTTATGGATAAATTTGGTTTCAGCAGAAAAAAAGCAACTATATTTATTACTTTGGAAACAGTAGTAGTAGGCATTATTGTATGCCTTGGATATAATTTATTCTATTTCGAGCTTACACTGCCAAACGGCGCTACAGCTCAGATACTTGATGTTCTTGACTATTTAAGCAATAACTGCCTTATGCCTTTAGTTGGATTCTTAACATGTATACTTATAGGATGGGTTGCGAAGCCAAAATACATTACAGATGAGATGAAAGCCAGCGGACATCACTTTGGAAGAGAAAAGCTCTATGTTGTTATGATGAAATTTGTTGCACCAATACTGCTTTTCATTCTGCTTATTCAGTCAATTGGAATTATATAAAATTATTAAAAACACGGGAACAAAAAATTACGTTTCCGTGTTTTTGTTTTTAAAAATAGAAAAGTGTGTTATACTATTTTTATAATGAAATTTTAATAAAGGAGTTTTTTAATGCTTAGCATATCTTTAGGTCTTTTAATTCCTTTTTTTGGTACTGCATTAGGTGCAGCCTGCGTATTTTTTATAAAAGAGAGTATAGGCGAAAATACACAAAAAGCTTTGCTTGGTTTTGCTTCTGGAGTTATGGTTGCTGCTTCTGTTTGGTCTTTGTTAATACCTTCTATGGAGATGTCAAGCCATATGGGGAAAATGGCTTTTTTCCCTGCTGCCTTTGGAATGGCACTGGGTATTTTATTTTTACTCATAACAGACAAAACAGTACCCCATATGCATATAGGAAATAGTGAATGTGAAGGTATTAAATGCAATTTAGATAAAAGCACGATGCTTATATTGGCAGTTACTCTGCATAATATACCAGAAGGAATGGCTGTCGGTGTTGTTTTTGCCAGTTTGCTTTCTCAGGGTGCAGACATTTCTTTGTCTGGAGCTTTTGCGCTTTCTGTAGGAATAGCTATTCAAAATTTTCCGGAAGGAGCAATTATATCTTTGCCTTTAAAGAGCGAGAATATATCCAGCAAAAAAGCATTTGTTTATGGCGCACTTTCTGGAATTGTTGAGCCTGTAAGTGCCTTTGCAACACTTATGCTTGCAGGTTTTATTACTCCTGCTGTGCCGTATCTTCTTTCATTTGCAGCTGGAGCAATGATTTATGTTGTAGTAGAGGAATTAATTCCTGAAGCCAGCCAGGGAGAACACAGCAATATAAGTACTTTGGGGTTTGCGTTGGGGTTTATTGTAATGATGATACTGGATGTAGCACTCGGATAAACTTCAAAAAGGAGCTGTGCAGGGTATGAAGAAAAAAATAAAAAAGATTGATAATTTTGTATCATTGCATACACAAGTACGAATAAGAAAAGGTTTTCTTAATCCTGTTTTCAGGCTTATAAGCCATACAGGTGACGGCGGGGCGGTATGGATTGCTGTTTCGCTTATACTTGCAAGGTTTAAAAATACAAGGAATACTGCTTTTGCCATTATATTGTCGCAGCTTTTTTCTTTAATTATTAATAATGCAATTGTAAAAAATACTATTGGCCGCTCCAGACCATTTCATAGTATAGTTGAGCTAAAGCCTCTTATACCAGAACCAAAAGACTATTCTTTTCCTTCTGGGCATACAGCAAGCTCTTTCGCTTCTGCCTATGTGATTTCAAAAAGCTTTGGTGCTAAAGCCGGAGCTGCGGCATATTTTTATGCTGTAATAATGGGTATTTCGCGTATTTATTTGGGAGTACATTATTTAACTGATGTACTTTGCGGAGCAGTCAGCGGAACTATTTGCGGTTTTGCCGCTGTAAAGAACATATCAAAAAAGTAAAATTATATACCTGCATTATAAAAGGCACATTATTAAATGTGCCTTTATAAATTAAATTCTGCTTTTTATATCACTAACTGAGTCTTTGTATGTATTAATATACATTATTAAATCTATTCCAAAAAGAACTGCATCGTAACCGTCTTTGAACTGCTGAACAGCTGTATTTGTATTTCCTGCAAAACCAATAGCTATTTTATTATTTTTTTTGCAGGCATTTATTATTCTTTCAAGGGCATTTATAAGTATAGGATTATCAAATTCTCCGGCAATGCCCATATCTATCGATAAATCATAAGGTCCAATAAGTATTCCGTCAACACCTTCAAGAGATGTAATTTCTTCAATATGTTCAAGACACCCTACAGTTTCGCACTGAGGAATAAGGAGAGTATTTTTATTACTGTAGTCCATATATTCTTTTAAACTTCCAGTGCTGTTTTCAGCAAATCCCCAGCCGCCGTCACGTGTCATACAGTATCCGCGCTCACCAACAGGTGCAAATTTTGAATATTTAATAAGCTCTTTAACCTGACTAATATCTGTAACAGATGGGACTACTACTCCGGCAGCTCCGGTATCAAGCATATGCAGGATGTGTTCCTTATTCATACTGCTGACCCTTACAAGCGCGGATAAACCAGCAGCAGAGGCAGCTGTAATATATTTGGCAGCTTCGTCAGTACCAATAGGAGAGTGTTCCATATCAAGCATAATAAAATCCAAGCCGGTATAGCCTAAAGCTTCTATGGCAGTCATGCTTTTCATATGTGTTAATGTGCCAAGTATTTTTTCATTTTTACTGTACTTTTCTATTATTTTGTTCATACAAAATCCCTCCACACATTTTAAACTATTATATTAGCTTAACACATATAAACAGTAAAGTAAAATCATATCTTGTTGTTATGAAAAATATAGCAAATTTACAGAAATAGCGTAAAAAAATACAGCAAAATAACTATTTTCTGCGATTAAGTTGAGATTTTTGAAGTTTAATTATATAATAATTAAGCTACATAAAATTAAAGAAAGAGCAGGGACTTAATATGCATCATAAAAACGGAAGTTTTACTAACTCATTGGGATTTATACTTTCTTGTGTAGGTTCGGCTGTTGGATTAGGCAATATCTGGATGTTCCCATACAGACTTGGACAGTTCGGCGGAAGTGCATTTCTTGTGCCGTATCTGCTTTTTATTCTTCTTTTTGGAATAACAGGTTTATCAGCTGAGTTTGCCATAGGCAGGCGAGCAAGAACAGGAACACTTGGTTCATACGAATTATGCTGGGAAGGAAAGTCAAAAATTGGCCAGAAAATGGGCTGGATACCTTTAATGGGCTCACTGGGTATTGCTATTGGATATTCAATAATAATAGGCTGGGTTGTGCGCTCACTTTTTGGTTCAGTTACAGGTGCTATTTTGACTCAGGATTCTGCGGAATACTTTTCTCAGGCAACAGGCAGTTTTGGAAGCATTCCATGGCACTTTATAGTTATTGCGGTTACAATGCTTTTGCTTATTACAGGCTCAGCAGCAATGATAGAAAAAGCAAACAAAATAATGATGCCTGTATTTTTCATATTGTTTGCAATATTAGCAATAAGAGTTTTCTTACTTGACGGTGCATTAGACGGTTATAAATTCCTTCTTGTGCCAAGATGGGAGGAGCTTTTGAATTTTAATACTTGGGTAATGGCAATGGGGCAGGCTTTCTTCTCACTTTCTATTACAGGAAGTGGAATGATAGTTTACGGTTCATATCTTAATAAAAACGAAAACATACTTTCAGCTTCTGTAAGAACAGCAGGTTTTGATACATTAGCCGCTTTACTTGCTGCTTTTGCCATTATGCCGGCAGTATTTGCTTTCGGAATTGAGCCGGGAAGCGGCCCATCACTGCTTTTTATTACAATACCTCACATATTTAAACAAATGTTTGCCGGCCAGATTTTTTCTGTTATATTCTTCATTTCGGTTTGCTTTGCAGGAATAACTTCACTAATGAATATGTTTGAGGCTGTTATAGAAAGCCTTCAGCATAAGTTCAATATAAACAGGAAATTAGCAGTTCTGCTTTGCGGCATAATCTGTTTTGGAGTAGGAATATTCCTTGAGTCTGAAAGTTCTGTAGGAAGCTGGATGGACTTTATAACTATAATAATTGTGCCTTTTGGTGCTTTATTTGGCGCATTTTCTATATACTATATTTTTGGATTTGATAAAATAAAAGAAGAACTTAATCAGGGCAATGAAAAGGGTATACCTTCATGGTTCGGACCTCTTGCCAAGTATATTTATGTGCCGTTAACTGTTATAGTATTTATATTAGGCATTATATTTAAAGGAATAGGATAATAAGATAACCCGCTGTTAATTCAGCGGGATTTTTTTGTTTATCAAACTATTGTTTTTAATTATGTATATAACAAATACGGCTGTGTAAACTGCCATTATCCCAGAAACAAGAGGAGCAGCTGTGCCGATAATGCCTAAATTATCAGGAACTTTTTTGCAAAGTATATAAATAAGTGGCATACGCAGTGTCAAAGCTCCTAAACATGAGCTAATCATTGTAAACACAGTTAAAGAACGCCCGTTTAAATATCCGTTAAGACAGAAAACAAAAAGTACAGCTAAATAGTCAAAACTGCATGTTTTAAAAAATGGTATGCCTGTTTCAATTATGCCTTTATCCTGAGTGAATATAGCAATCATAGACTGCGGAGAAATCTGCGCCCATAAAAAGAATGCCATTGAAAAAGGAAAAGCAAAAAGAATAGCAGTTATAAGTGCTTTGTTCATTCTTTTATATTCACCAGCACCATAATTTTGTGCAACTATGGCGGCTAAAGCATTTGCTGCTGAAGTAGCAGGCAACATCGCAAAAACATCATATTTACTTGCTATTCCTACAGCTGCTGATGCATTAACACCTAAACTGTTTGTTACAGATGTTAAATAAAGGAAAGATACACGTATCATACATTCCTGAAGAGATATAGGTATTCCAACTGCGGCAAGCTCTTTAAATTTTGCAAGATTTATTCTGAAATTGGAAAGCTTAAACTTAAATATAAAGTCTTTTTTGTTTAAATAAATCATGGCAAGAAACATGCTTATTCCCTGAGAAGCTATTGTTGCAAGTGCAGTTCCTTTGACATCCAAATTAAAGTATTTTACAAGTACAATATCTCCTATTAAGTTTAAAACTCCTGCTGCTGCCACAAACATAAGAGGACTTTTAGAGTCGCCATAACCCCTTAAAATTGCGCTTATAGCGTTGTAACCGCATATAAATACAACACCAACAGCGCATACTCTAACATATTCAACTGCAAGCATAAATGAATCCTGAGGAGTTTGCAGAATTTTTAATACTGGTACGGCAAAAGCATAGAGAAGAAAAGAAAGTATAATTCCTACAATAAAAAATACAGTAAGGTTTGTGGAGATTGTTTCTTTAACATCTTTATTTCGCTTCATGCCTACATATTTACCGGTAAGAACTGTACCGCCTAATGTAAGGCCGGAAACTATACTTGTAATTATTTGTGTTACCTGCGTTCCTGTTGAAACAGCAGCAACACTTTCAGGCGAGCAATACCAGCCAATAACCATTAAATCAGCAGCTCCATAAAGAGCCTGAATAAGATTGGAGAGCAAAAATGGTATTGAAAATGTAATAACTGTTCTGATAATGCTGTCTTTTGTTAAATCATTTTTTGTATTCAATGTGCTTAACCTCCTGTCTGTTTAATACAGACTAAAGCCTCTATTGGATAGAGAGTCAAGCTCTTTTGAAAGGAATTTCTATTTCTGTAACATAATCATTTTTATAATCAGTAAGTCCAGAATCAATGTATGTAATTTCTAAGGAGTCACCGTTAATTTGAAATGAATTTTCATCAAGGTAGTCAACAAGCTTTTTATAATACGGCGGTGCGTCTTTATGTGTTCCGCAGAATCTTATTAAAGCATATTCTCCTGAGTTTATTGAAGAAGCTGGACTTTGGCATAAATCTTCATCTTCAATAAGCATAAATATTGATGAGAATGAATTATAGTTACTGTTTTTTATATTATCGCAACTAAGGCGCACTCCAATCTTACCCAGAAAAACAGAAGAACTTAAATTGTGATTTCTTTCAAGCTTACGTATGGAATATTCTAAATCGTCATTTATTGGTATTTCACTTTTTAATACCACTGCTTTTCTTTCAGCAAAGGATTTTATATTAATTTCTTCTAAATTCCAAGATGAAGCTTCTTCTATTTGTTTAATTCTGTTGTTTATTTTACGTTCTATCAAATCAAGCTCTTTTTTCTTTTCTTCAATTATATTTTTCTGGCTTTTCAAAAGATTAATCATCACATTAACATCTTTATGCCCGAAAAATTCCGAAATTTTTTCTATAGGCATATCAAGTGCTCTTAAATATCGAATTGTGTTAAGCTTTTCAAACTGTTTTGAGCCATAATATCTGTAGTTTGTTTTGCTGTCGGTATATTCAGGTTTAAGAAGGCCGATAATATCGTAATATCTTAATGTCCGTATATTTATATTAAATAGCTTGGCCATTTCTCCGATTGTGAATAAATCTCTCATTTTAAACACCCCCTAAAGATTATATCATTACAGATATAATAAAGCCAAAAGTAATAAAAATTTAATTTTTAGATGTTGAGAATGTAGTAAAATAAGTATATAATTAAAACTTAAATAAAATATATGCTAAGGTGAACAATAATGATTTTATTCAAAAATAAATGCTGCCTGAGAGTTTTATTTTGGGCACTTGCCATTTGTACTGCCATATTAATTTTTTTCTTTTCATCCCAGATATCGACCGAAAGCACTTATGTAAGCAATTCCGTTACCTCTGCTATAGCAAAAATTTTTGTCAAAGGCTTTGATTCAATGTCAGATTATGACAGATATATTGTTATAAGTTCAATGAACGGATTTGTAAGAAAAGCGGCGCATTTTTCAATATATACAGTTTTGGCAGTTTTTGTTACTTCCGCTCTTACAACATATCCTTCGCTGAGTATAAAGCTTAGAATATTGTATTCGGCATTAATTTGCACAGCATACGCATCAAGTGATGAACTTCATCAGTATTTTGTTCCAGGCAGGTCATGTGAGATTAGAGATGTATTTATTGATTTTTGCGGAGCAGTTTTAGGCATTATTATAGTTACTTTAGGGCTATATATTTATAATAGAAAAAAGATAAAATGCTAAAAGCCGCCTGATTAATAAGGCGGCTTTTAATTTTCACCCTAAAGCTACATCAAGTATCATCATTATTAAAAATCCAACTATAATGCCTAAAGTGCCAATATGTGAGTCTTTGTCTGCATTTGCTTCCGGTACAAGTTCTTCAACAACAACATAAATCATTGCGCCTGCCGCAAATGAGAGGAGATATGGCATTAAATGTTCAACATTAGCCGCCGCAAGCACAGTGAGCACACCAAAAACCGGCTCTACAAATCCAGAAAGAACGCCAAGTAAAAATGATTTTTTTGTTGAATACCCTTCCTGATTAAGGGGCAGGGAAACAGCAGCACCTTCTGGGAAATTTTGAATACCTATTCCAAGAGCAAGGGCAAAAGCTGTTGTATACTGAGCCATTTGACCCATATTTTCAGCCGCAAGGGCAAAAGCCAGGCCTACAGCCATTCCTTCAGGTATATTATGAAGTGTTATAGCAGCAATAAGCATTGTAGTACGTTTAAGCTTTGCGCTTCCTATATCCTTATCCTTTGTGCTTTTGGATAAATATATTTTAGTAACCATTTTATCCATAAAGAATAGAAACAGTGCGCCTGTTATTATTCCAAAAGATGGCGGTATAAATTCCGGTACAGACATAGTTTCAGCCTGTTCAATTGCAGGTAGTAAAAGAGACCAAACTGATGCTGCAATCATTATTCCAGCGGCAAAGCCAAGGAATACTCGTTCAAATACATTGTTTAGAGATTTTCTGAAAAAGAATACTAACGATGCGCCTAAAGAAGTCATCATAAACGTAAATCCAGTTCCGCAAGCTGCCCAAATAATGGCAGTTTTCATACACAATCATCTCCTAAATAAATGCTATTATTATAATATGGAATTTGTTGTTTTAGGCGCTTGTACAGTTTGATTTTATATACATAAATATATATTATGTTGACATAGAATTATATACTGTTTTATAATTTTTAAAATGAACTGCTTTTTGGGGGAATTCTTAGTGACATTATTAGAAGGTGACAAAAAATTAGTTAAAGAGGCAATTAATTACATAAGTATTAATTCTAAATTTAATGAATTAAAAAAATATAAACAGCACGGTCATACATCTGTTTATGAGCACTGTGTTAATGTTACATGTTTAAGTTTATGGCTTTGTGAAAAGGCAAAATTAAATGTTAATAAATATTCTTTGATAAAAGGAGCTTTGCTGCACGATTATTTTTTATATGACTGGCACATACATGACAAGTCACATATGCTTCATGGTTTCACGCATTCTAATACTGCTTTAAAAAATGCATTAAAAACTTTTCATTTGAATGAAATAGAAAAAGATATAATTTCAAAGCATATGTTTCCGCTTACTCCTTTTTTACCGCGATATAAAGAAAGTTGGATTGTAACTTTTGCAGATAAAATTTCCTCAATTTTTGAGGTTTTGAGAATTAAAAACAAGCTTATGTGATTTTACCTCTTTAAACACAAGGAGGACAAAATGGCAGTTAGTGAATTTATATTAGTATTTGCTATTTACAGCTTTTTAGGGTGGCTTTATGAAAGTACAATATGCTCTTTTTTAACTAAAAAGAAATTTATAAACAGAGGTTTTTTAATAGGTCCTTATTGCCCTATATACGGTGTTGGCGCTACACTTTGTACGGCATTTTTTAATGAATATAACAGTTCAAATGTATTTTTTATTTTTCTTATATGTGCTGTTGGTGCTTGTATAATTGAATATATAACATCATACATATTTGAGAAATTATTTAATACCCGTTGGTGGGATTATAGCCGTCTTCCATTTAATATCAAGGGAAGGGTTTGTCTTTACGGCGCAATAATATTTGGTTTTGCTGGAACTATAATAGCTTTAATTGACCCATATATACAGAAAGCTTTTGTACATATTGATAATAAATTTATTAACAGAATAGCTGTTCTTGTGTTTTTAGTTATGGCGTCTGACTTTGTTAAAACTCTTTCAAGCTGGATTAAACTCAGCAACAGTTTAAATAATATCCATGAGTCATTAAGCGAGAAATTTGAAAAAACAAAAGAAACTGCGCTTAAAAAAGCTTTGCTTATTGAAGAAAAATATAAAGGCGGAGTTATAATTCACGGCAGGCTGAAAGACAAGCATTTCAGTGTACATATTGGAAATGGAGAAATGCGTTTCTTTAAAGCTTTCCCAAGCTTAAAATCAAAAAAATATAATGATATAATAGAAAAAATACAAAATGATATTCAAAAACATAAAAAGGGAGGTAATTTATGAATTATGATATTTTAGGAAGTATTGCACCGGCTGTTGAGATAACTCTCAATAAAGGGGAATCTCTGTTTACTCAGTCTGGAGGTATGTCCTGGCAAAGTGAAGGAATTAAAATGGAAACAAATGCCAGAGGCGGAATGCTAAAAGGAATAGGCAGAATGTTTTCCGGAGAATCATTTTTT
>CALWHR010000159.1 GCA_944380455.1 uncultured Clostridia bacterium | reverse complement strand
CATCGCCCATAAGCATACTGAATATTTCATCAGCTTCTACGGCATCGTTAAGCTCTACTTTTTTAAGTATTCTGTGCTTAACGTCCATAGTGGTATCCCTTAACTGGTCAAAGTCCATTTCTCCAAGACCTTTATAACGCTGAATATCTTTAATTCCTGTTCTGCCTATCTGATTATAAAGCTCCTCAAGCTGTTCATCGTTATATACATAATAATGCTCTTTATTCTTTTCTACTCTGTAAAGAGGCGGCTGAGCGATATAAACCTTGCCGTTTTCTATAAGCGGTCTCATATAGCGGTACAAGAATGTAAGCAGAAGTGTTCTGATATGTGCACCGTCAACATCGGCATCAGTCATAATAACTATTTTGTGATAGCGGAGTTTTTCTATATCAAAATCTTCGGAAATGCCTGTACCGAAAGCCGTAATCATAGAGCGTATTGTATCGCTTCCCAGTATTCTGTCAAGACGAGCCTTTTCTACGTTAAGTATTTTACCTCTTAACGGAAGAACAGCCTGTGTTTTAGGATCACGTGCCTTTTTGGCACTGCCGCCGGCGGAATCTCCCTCTACGATGTAAATTTCGCAGTTTTCAGGATTGCGGTCTGAGCAGTCAGTAAGCTTGCCCGGAAGCCTTGTGGAATCAAGTCCTGTTTTTCTTCTTACAAGCTCTCTCGCCTTTTTAGCCGCATCTCTTGCCCTTGAAGCCATAAGAGCCTTTTCAAATATAATTTTGCCTACAGCCGGATTTTCCTCAAGGAAATAGGTAAGCTTTTCGGAAAATACGGAAATAACAGCGCTTTTAGCCTCGCTGTTGCCCAGCTTTGTCTTTGTCTGGCCTTCAAACTGCGGCTCGCCTATTTTAATGCTTATAACGGCAGTAATGCCCTCTCTTACGTCATCACCCGAAAGATTTTTGTCGTTTTCTTTAAGTATGCCGCTTTTTCTGCCGTAATCGTTAATTATTTTTGTAAGAGTGGTTTTAAAGCCCTCTAAATGAGTACCGCCATCGGTAGTGTTAATGTTATTAACAAATGTGTGTATGCTCTCGTTAAAGCCATCGTTATGCTGGAAAGCCACCTCTACATAAATATCGTCTTTTGTACCTTCTGCATAAAACACCTCGTTATAAATAGGTGTTTTGCTCTTATTAAGGTACTGAACAAACTCCTTAATACCGCCTTCATAATGGAAAGACTTTTTCTGCTCACGGCCTTCTCTTTTATCCTCAATATTAATTTTAAGACCTTTGGTTAAAAATGCTGTTTCTCTGAGCCTTGTGGCAAGAGTATCAAAATCAAAGTCTGTTTCTTCAAATATTTCAGCATCCGGCTTAAAGCGCACTATAGTACCTTGGTGAGTTGTTTCGCCGCCATCGATAAGAGGTGTAACCGTTTCGCCTCTGTGATACTCCTGCTTTTCTATCCTGCCGTCACGGTGTATCTCTACCCTGAGCCATTCGCTTAAAGCATTAACTACGGAAGCACCTACGCCGTGAAGACCGCCGGAAACCTTATATCCGCCGCCGCCGAACTTTCCTCCGGCATGAAGCACTGTAAATACAACCTCTACAGCCGGTTTTCCTTCTTCCGGGTGAATACCGGTAGGTATTCCTCGGCCGTTATCTTTTACAGTAGCTGTGCCGTCTTTTTCTATAGTTACATCAATTTCAGTACAAAATCCTGCCAAAGCTTCGTCAACGGAGTTATCTACTATCTCGTACACAAGGTGGTGCAGTCCGCGGGCGCTGGTTGAGCCTATGTACATTCCAGGCCTTTTACGCACTGCCTCAAGTCCTTTTAAGACTTGGATTTGATTTTCATTATAATCCTGAGCCATTTTCTCTCTCCCCAATGCTAAATTGTTTATAAAACAGGTTTAACCGCCATATAGCGGAACTCGCTATCAACTGCCTGTACAGTGCAAAAAAATAACAGGTGTTTAAACAGATATACTTAAACTCCGCAGTATTTTTAAGTAAACAATAGCTTTTGATTCTGCGGACAAATAGTAAAACAAAAAACACCGGTTTTTCACAAAAGGCAATTTTTTATTCTTGTATTATTATACCATTAAAACACTGTTTTAACAATGAATACACGCCAAATAATATATACTTTTTTTGAGATATATATAAGAAGGAAATTTATATTAACAGTTAATTTTAAACTCCAAAAAATAAAACAAGGAAGTAAAACTTCTGTTAGTATAAATATTTCGATTCGTGTTATTTTATATTTTAAATATACCGCAAAAAGGCATATTATGTAAATTTACATAATATGCCTTTTCATTTAATTTATATTTTGCGCCCAGTTTATAATTTCTTTTTCCGGAGTAGTCATTTTGCTGCCGCTAAAACTTAAATTAAGTCCCTTTTTCACATCAGCGCCATGACACAAATTTTCAATATCTTTAAATGTATGGCCTATCCAGCCGCCGTTTGTGGCAAAAGGATAAACCGTTTTGCCCTCCATACTGTTGTTATTTAAAAATGTTTTTAACGCCGGGGATAAAGTATACCACCAGACAGGCGTACCAAGTATTATTATTTCGTACTTATTTAAGTCAATACCTAAGTTTTCTATTTCCGGCATAAAACCGCTTTTTACTTCCTTGTGTCCCTGCTCCACAATATCGTTGTAACTGCCGGTATAAGGTTTTAGAGTATTTATTCTGAATATATCAGCTCCTGTAATATTCTGTATTTTTTCGGCAGCGCCTTTCGTATTTCCGCCTAAAGAATAGTAAATTATGGCTTTATTCATTATTCTGCCTCCTTTTCGTATACTTCTTTAGCGATATAAAACGCCGCCCATACCTTTGGCCAGCCGGCATAAAATGCAAGATGAGTTAAAATCTCTGCCATTTCTTCTTTGGAAATCCCGTTTTCTTTTGCCATAGTCATATGGCTTTTTAAAGAGCTGTCGGTTATGCCGTTTGTAACCAAGCTTGTTACCGTTATAAGACTTCTATCCCTTGGAGAGAGTTCTTTTTCTCTTGCCCAAATCTCACCAAAAAGTATATCATCATTAACATGTGCAAATTCCGGCGCAAAATCACCCAAAATATCTCTGCCAGCTGTTATTTTTCTCATTAAAATTCCTCCTTATATCGAAATTGACATGTTTTTTGTTTGTTGTTATAATCAAAACCAAAGTTTAAGTTAAATATACAACTTAAAGTTAACTTTAAGTCAACACTAAATTTAAAATTTCCAAAGGAAGATGAATATGTTTTATACCGTAGGCGAAACAGCCAAAAAACTGAATATTTCCGCGTCAGCTTTAAGATATTACGACAAAGAAGGCCTTCTTCCCTTTGTAGAACGTACAAACGGGGGCATAAGGATGTTTAAGGACTCAGATTTTGAGTGGCTTTCTGTAATAGAATGCTTAAAAAAGACGGGGATGAGCATAAAAGATATTAAAACATTTATAGACTGGTGCAGTGAAGGCGACAGCACAATTGAAAAACGCCTTAATTTAATAAATAGTCAAAGGGAAAATGTTATCAATGAGATTAAGCAGCTAAACGAAACCCTTGAAATGCTTGAATTTAAAAAGTGGTACTACGAAACATCTCTTCAAGCCGGAACATGCTCTATACATGACAATGAAAAAATTCAGGATATCCCGGAAGAACACCGACTGGCTTATCAGAGAGCTAAAGAATATTTTTATACATCAGAAAATAATTGAAATACAGAAATATACATTGACATTTATCAATATGAATTATATAATACTTTCAACAGGAGGTTACAGTCTTGATTGAAAATGAAAAAACTGCAAAAATTTTTAAGTCTTTATGTGACCCAAACAGAATTGCTATTTTAAAACTGCTTCAAAGCGGAGAAAAATGTGCCTGCAAACTTCTTGAAGAACTTAACATAGGTCAAAGCACACTTTCCCACCATATGAAAATACTGTGTGATGCCGAAATTGTAAAAGGCAGAAAAGAAGGTAAGTGGACACATTATTCATTTAATGATGAAGGAATTAAAAAGGCTAAAAATATTTTAGATAGTATAACTGAATATAAAGAGGAATAAAGCCGCAAAAAAGCGGCTTTAAAAAAGGAATATATATCGATATATTGCGATATATAAATATAAGAGGTGATTTAACTGAGTTATTTACAAAACTTCTGGCTGTTTTTTCAAAACCAGATACTTTCAATGAAATGGCTTAACACAGCAGTTGGAAATGCTCTTGAAAAAGCCGGAATACAGCCTGAAAGCTCTTTAGGCTATATTTTGCAGTTTTTTATATACGACACAATTAAAATAACAATACTTCTTTGTGTGCTTATATTTATTGTGTCATATATACAAAGCTATTTTCCCCCTGAAAGAAGCAGAAAAATATTAGGACGCTTTAAAGGTTTAGGCGCAAACATAATGTCTGCACTTTTAGGTACTGTAACACCTTTTTGCTCCTGCTCTTCAATACCACTTTTTATAGGCTTTACAAGTGCAGGACTTCCATTGGGAGTTACATTTTCGTTTTTAATATCTTCACCAATGGTTGACTTAGGCTCTCTTATACTTCTTTCAAGTATATTTGGTTTAAAAGCCGCTGTTGTATATGTTCTGTTTGGTCTTATAATAGCAGTAGCAGGCGGAACACTTATTCAAAAGCTTAGCATGGAAAAATACGTTGAGCCCTATATTAAATCCGCAACATCAGTAGATATTGAAAATCCTGACATTACAAAAAAAGAGCGTTTAAAATATGCTTTTGAACAGGTGAAAACCACATTTAAAAAGGTATTCCCTTATATTATTATAGGTGTTGCCATAGGCGCCTTTATACACAATAAAGTGCCACAGTCATGGGTAGAAAGCGTTCTGGGAAAAAGCGGCCCTTTTGGCGTTATACTCGCCACAATAGTCGGTGTTCCTATGTATGCTGATATATTCGGCACAATACCAGTTGCGGAAGCTCTTTATTTTAAAGGCGCTCAGCTGGGAACTGTGCTTTCGTTTATGATGGCTGTTACAACACTGTCCCTTCCGTCACTTATAATGCTTAAAAAGGCCGTTAAGCCTAAACTTTTGGCTCTTTTTATAAGTATCTGTGTATTTGGAATTATATTTGTAGGCTGTATATTTAATGTTTTACAGCCGTTTATAATGTAAACTGAAAGGAGAAAGCAAAATGTCATTATTTGGTTTTGGAAAGAAAAAAGAATCAGAAGCTTTAAACAGCGAAAAAATCAATGTAAACATTTCAAATGTATGTATTCTCGGTTCAGGCTGTGCAAAATGCAACGAGCTTGAAAAAAACACAGCTGAGGCTTTAAACTCCCTTGGAATTAAAGCAAATATTGAACACGAAACAGACTTTACAAAAATTGCTTCCTACGGCGTAATGACAACGCCTGCCCTTGTAATAAACAGCAAAGTTGTATCCAGCGGCAAAGTTTTAAAAACCAAAGAAGTAGCCGACATTATTAAAAAGCTTAATTAAAAGAGGTGAAAAGTATGGAAAACACTGTTAACGACTTTTGCGCCTGCCCTAAAAAAAGCTGCCCCAATAACGGAAACTGCCGTGCCTGTGTTGAAAAGCACAAAAATACAGACAGCCTGCCTTATTGCCTTTTTCCAAACAACAACGGGGACAAAAGCCTTAAAAACTTTTATTTAAAACTTAAAGAAAGATTTGAAAATAACTAAAAAAAGTATCCCTTTTATGGGATACTTTTTTAGCTTGCTAACTCTTATTTATCTCTTTTCGTACCAGCCCAGCTCTCCCGGCTGAAGGTTTATAGTTATCTGTTTTGTTTCGGTATACTCCTCAAGTCCGTCAAAGCTCAGCTCACGGCCTACACCGCTTTTTTTGTATCCGCCCCATGGAGCTTCAACATAAGCCGGGTTATAGCAGTTAATCCACATTATGCCTGCTCTTATTTCTTTTACAACTCTTAATGCTCTTGCACCGTCTTTTGTAAACACTGCTCCTGCAAGACCAAATTCTGTATCATTAGCCATTTCAATGGCTTCTTCCTCTGTTTTAAATGTCTGAATGGTAACAACAGGGCCAAATATCTCGTTTTTAACCGCCGTATTGTCAGGTGAAACATTATCAAGTATTGTAGGGCGTACAAAATAGCCTTTACCACAGCCATTTTCTGTATATCTGTATCCGCCGCAAACAACTTTTGCGCCTTCTTCTTTTGCCTTTTCAATAAAGCCTAAAACCTTATTCATGTGGCTTTCGGAAATAAGAGGACCCATATCAGGGTTAGTAATACCGTTTCCAAGAGTCATTTTATCGGCTCTTTCTTTAAGACGTTTTACAAACTCGTCTTTAATGCTTTCCTCTATTATAATTCTTGACCCGGCAGAGCAGACTTCGCCCTGATTAAAGAAAACACCCATCATTGCCCACTCAACGGCGCCGTCTAAATCCGTATCGGCAAATATTACATTAGGTGATTTTCCGCCCAGCTCCAGACCTATTTTCTTTACATTTCCTGCTGAGGCACGGTATATGCTCTGACCCACTTCCGTGCTTCCTGTAAATGAAACCATGTCAACGTCTTCACTTTCGGCAATTTCACTTCCTACTGTACTTCCGCCGCCCATTACAAGGTTTACTGTTCCGTCAGGAAATCCTGCTTCGGCAAGTATTTTAAAAAACTTAACTGTTGAAAGAGGTGTTTCGGAGCTTGGTTTAAACACTATGGTGTTTCCTGCCGCAAGAGCCGGGGCTATTTTCTGAACACCCATTAAAAGTGGATAATTCCATGGTGTAATAAGGCCGCATACACCAACAGGCTCTTTAACAGTGTATGAGTGCATAGGCCCAAAACCGTCGTTTACTTCGTAAGAAGCACCGGACGGCATTCTTATTGCTCCGGCATAGTATCTTATGTAGCTTACGGCGTCGTCAACATCACCCAATGCCTCTCTTAAAGGCTTTCCGTTGTCGGCTGTTTCTGTTTTGGCAAATTCCTCACGGCGTTTTTCCAGCTCATCGGCTATTTTAAGGAGCATTTCGCTTCTTTTAACAGATGAAAACCTTCTCCAGCCGTTTTTGTTATTATAAAACTCACGTTTTGCGGCTTTAATAGCTGCTTTTGCGTCCTCACGTCCGCCTTTTGCCGCCTTAGCAATTACTTCACCAGTAGCGGGATTTATTACATTAAAATACTCTCCGCCTAAGGCTTCAGTCCATTTTCCGTCAATGTAATTAAGTACCTTTTCCATTTAAATACCTCCCTTTTGCTGTGTTAAAAGCCGAACACAACCCCAACAATACCGCTTATGGCTATTGCCACAATAGGATGAAACTTTGTTTTCTTTGTGAATATAAGCATAACTATAAAAAGAGCCACAGCTTTTAAGCTGACTGACATTAAATTAAAATCGGCAATTTCACTTCCAAATATAGCCAGAACTATTACCGAAAGGCCTGCCGCTGCTATAAGGCCTGTTGCCACAGGACGCAGCATATAAAATATATGCTTAACTACAGCGCTTTCTTTAAACCTGTCTATTACATTATAAATAATTATAATAACTATAATTGCAGGCGAAACAAGACCGAGAGTTGCAACAATACAGCCTATTATTCCGCTGTTTTGAAACCCAACATAAGTTGCCATATTTACACCCATGGCACCCGGTGTTGACTCCGAAATGGCTATCATATCACCAATCATTGAATTTGTAAGCCATGTGTATTTATCAGCTAAATCGTATAAAAAAGGAAGCGTAGCAAGTCCACCGCCTACGGCAAAAAGGCCTACCTTAAAAAATTCCAGATAAAGCAAAAGAAGCATTGGCATTATTTATTTTCCTCCTTCTGCTCTGTTTTTCCAGTACTTTCTATATCTTCTATTTTGCCCGAAAAAAGCACACCCAAAATACCTGCCGCCACAACAAGGGCAATAGACGAAACATTGGTAAAGGCCGCAAGAGCGCATGTTATTATAACTACAGCACCTGTTATTTTCCCCTTAACTGCACCCTTCCAAAGTTTAAGCACCGCATTAAGCACCAGAACGCCTACACAAACCCTTATACCTGCAAAGGCATGCTGAACAACTGCCAGATGAGCAAAGTTTTGAAGGAATGCCGCTATTATGGCTATAATAACAATCGACGGAAACACCAGACCCAATGTAGCCACAATACCGCCTAAAATCCCTTTGGTTTTATATCCTATAAAGGTTGCGGTATTTACGGCTATAATTCCAGGAGTACATTGGCCTATGGCATAGTAATCCAAAAGCTCCTCGTCGGTAGCCCACTTTCTGTCCTCAACAACCGTTCTTTGCAGTATGGGAAGCATGGCATATCCGCCGCCGAAAGTAACAGCACCCATTTTTGCAAATGTAATAAATAAATCTATAAGCACTTTCAAACCCATCATCTCCCAAAATATTTTATGTCTATTCTACCACGCTGTATAAAATTTAAAAGCTTTTTTTGCTACTTCAGCGCCGATGCCGAATATTTCATTACCTGGTCAGCAAGTATAACCATTTCTTCGGCTGACGCCATAGGTTTAAACTCAAGCCATTTTTTCATCATGCCTATAATTCCAAAAGTAATAAAACTAAAATAATACTCATTGCGCCTGCTGTCTTTTACATTATGCCTGCGTTTTATAATATCCGAACAGTTATCATAAATAAGGCTCTGAAGTTTATCTAAAAAATCAACTGAAGCCTTATTATTAATAAGGCACCGGCATATATCAGCATTTTCTACAATATATTCGGCTATTGGTTTCAGTGCCGGTACAGAAGTGTTGTTTGTTGTATCTGTTTTTTCCATATCCTGATTTATCATGCTCTGGATATTTTCAAGTATCTCGTTTTCTATTTTATTTAAAATATCATAGGTATCCGTATAGTGCAGATAAAAAGTGCCTCTGTTTAAATCCGCTCTGTCGGTAATGTCTTTAACCGTAATATCTTTAAAATCCTTTTCATCCATTAATTGTGCAAGGGCTTGTTTAAGAAGTTTTTTAGTACGCCGTATGCGTCTGTCCTCTTTAATATTTTCCATAAACATACCTCCTATGGGCATTATAATCAACATATAGTTTAATAACTGTAAATTTAACTTTAAGATGTTGATTAATAAACTCACAGAACAAATCTGATTATTGTATCTATCAACACTATGAATTATAATACAAATAAGTCTAAAAATCAATTTAATGTTGAATAACGGAGATTGCGATGAGAAAAATAAATTTTGACAGCTTAATTCATTTCATAGTAAACAAACGAAGCTTAATTGAAAAATCATTTCTGGCGGCAGTGTTTATAAGCGTAATATGCTATCCATTTGTAGGCATAAACTACGATTTAAGCACTTATCTCCCAGACTTTGCCCCTACAAAACAGGCTCTTGATGTTATGGAAGAGGAATTCGGCTATCCTGGACTTGCCAGAATAATGGTTAAAGACGTTACTGTACAGGAAGCTAAAAAAATAAGAGAGCAAATTTCTGATGTAGACGGTGTTTCAATGGTAATAGGCCCTGACAGCGTTACTCAGGCCTATATGTCTGAATCCTTTATAGAATCATCCCTTGATACATTTAATAATTTAATGGGTAAAGGCAATTCATTTTACAAAGACAATAACGCCGTTATGGATGTGGTTTTTGAAGAAGGCAGCTACGACCAGAAAACACGAGCGGCAGTTGATGAAATTTATGAAATATGCGGTGAAAACGCCTGCTATTCCGGCAGTGCTATTGCAAACAAAGAGCGTCAGGAGTCCGTTGTTAAAGAGCTGACAATTGCCATTATTCTTGCGCTTTTAGTTACATTTGCCATACTTGCATTTACAACAGAATCATGGTTTGAGCCTGTGCTTTTTATATTTGAAATGGGTATAGCCATTATTATAAACATGGGCACAAACATAATTTTCGGAGAGATTTCGTTTTTCACATTCTCCATATCGGCTATACTGCAACTGGCTGTTTCAATGGATTATTCCATATTCCTTCTGCATACATTTAAATTTTATACTGCCGCAGGCATGGAAAAGCAGCCGGCTATGGAAGCGGCTTTAAAAGAAGCCTTTGCCTCTATTTCTTCCAGCGGCGCTACCACTATCGTAGGCTTTATAGTCATGGCTTTAATGCGGTTTCACATAGGAAGCGATATGGGATTTGTGCTTTCAAAAGGCGTTATATGCTCACTTTTAACGGTTATATTCCTTATGCCATCACTTATAATACGCTTTACACCTGTAATTGATAAGTTCAGCCATAAATCATTTGTACCGTCTTTTAATAAATTCAGCAAGGCTCTTTATAAAATACACAGGCCGGTTCTTATACTCTGCGCGCTTTTAGTTATACCATGCTACACGGCTCAGTCAATGAACAAATTTAAATTCGGTGATGAAGCACAGGGCGCAGGCCCTGGAACAAAAGTATATGATGATGCAAGAGAAATTGACCGTGAGTTTGGAAAATCAAATACCATACTGGCTATAGTTCCTACCGGCTCGGTGGTTCAGGAAAGAAACCTTACAGACGCTATTGATGATTTGGGCTTTGTAAACTATGCCCTGTCACTTTCGGGCACACTTCCAAAAGGCATACCGCAGGATTTCCTGCCTGAAAAACTTACGGAACAGTTTAAAACAGATGACTATTCACGTATTATAATTTCAATGAAAAACAGCGAAGAAAGCGACTATTCCTTTGCATGCAGCAATACAATAACCGAAACAGTAAAACGGTATTATCCGGAAAACTCATATGTTATAGGTCTTACCCCTACCGCTATGGATATCCGTGACATACTTACAGTTGACTACAGCCGTGTTTCGCTCTTTTCCATAATAGGTGTTGCCCTTGTAGTAATGATTACATTTAAAACAATTTTTATACCTATACTGATATTAATACCTATAGAGCTTGCTACATTTATAAATATGGCTATACCATATATAGCCGGTGAAAATGTAATTTATATCGGCTACATTATAGTAAGCTGTGTACAGCTTGGGGCAACGGTAGATTACTCAATATTAATGACAAACAACTATCTTATGATGCGCAAAGACTGTCCGGATAAAAAAGAGGCCGCCGTAAAGGCCATATCAAAAAGTGCCTTGTCAATACTCACATCGGCATCAATACTTACAGTAGTTGGATATATTATATATTTTACCAGTTCCATACGCTCCATATCACAGGTAGGACATATGGTAGGCAGAGGCGCTCTTTTAAGTATGTCCCTTGTGCTTATACTTCTTCCTGCACTTTTGTCATTCTTCGACAAAACCATAATAAAACAAATAAAGCGCAGTGAGGAGAAAAAACAGCGCAAGTTAATAAAAAAAGCCGGCAAAAATCAGAATATCAATGCACCTCAGGCATAAAAGGAGATAGATAAAATGAAATATAAAATAAGAAAAACAGCATGTACCGCTCTGCTTCTTGCTTTTGCCATGTCTGTTGAGGCTTTTGCTGCTCCGCCGCAGGTTACTTATGACGAAACATTGTATGTTAATCTTGACAGCTATGGCAAGGCCACAAAAAGCAGTATAGTTAAAAGCTATGGCTTAAACAGCAATACCCAGATTACAGACTACGGCACATACAGTCAGGTTATTAATATGACAGACTACACCGAGGCACAGGAAAATGAAGGCAGCGTATTATTTGATTTTTCACAAAGCGCCCAAGTACCAAACCGGTTTTATTTTGAGGGCAAAGACCCGGAGCTTGTCTCAGCCCTGCCATGGGATTTTGATGTAAGCTACAAGTTAAACGGCGTACCCTATAAGGCAGATGACCTTCCGGGGGCAAGCGGTCTTATAGAAATAAATATAGACGTAATACCAAACGAAAGTGCCCTTGATTATTATAAGAATAATTTTATGCTGGAAGCTGCATGTGTTGTTGACATGGACAAAATGCTGAGTGTTGAAGCTCCAGGCAGTCAAATTGCAACTGTAGGCAGTCTTAAAACAATAGTGTTTTTTGCACTTCCGGGAGAAGAACAGCATTTTCAAATTTCAATAGGCTCTGATGATTTTGAATTTTCAGGCATAATGTTTATGATGCAGCCTGCTACTTTAAGCCAGGTAGATAAAATAACCGATTTGCGTGATGCCAAAAACGATATTGAGGACTCAGCCGATGCCATAAGCGACAGCCTTGATGTAATATTAGATACCTTAGACGCTATGCAAAGCGGCCTTCAGGACACATCAGACGGACTTAAAAAGCTTGACGAAGCAAGAAACACAATAAACGAGTCAAAAGGCGGCGTTTATGAAGAAGCTGACACGGCATTAAGTGACATGGAGGAGCTGAGCAAGGCTCTTGAGCCTTACAGTGCTCATTTTGATAATGCGCAAAATGCCGTAAACGACATTAACGACAATTTAAATAGCCTTAACGACTCTCTGCAGAGCTTTTCGGATACATTAAATGATATAAAAGATACTGCTGAGGCCATTGACGAAAATTTAGATGCCTTAGACGAGCTTATTTCAACAGCAGACGAGGATGAGGAGGAATGGAACAGCACTCTATCTTCCCTTTCGGAAAACCTCGATAAATTTTCCTCTCAGTCAGAAAACTTAAAAGCATATTTAAACGGCATTAAGCTTGCCGGAAATAATTTAGGTGACAGCCTTGAATACCTTTCAAATGACGGCAATGTACAGTATATATCAGATGCACTTATGGAATCCTTTTCAACAACAGGTGATATAAATGCCGGCGGTATATGGGCTACACTTTATTCAATACAGTATCTGGCATCTGATTTAAGTGCTTTAAGCAAAAACGCAGGCAATCTGTGCGGCATTTTATCAGGCGAAGACAGCGGCATTGATATAGACCAGCTGGTAAATGATATTTCAGAGCTTTCAAAACTGAGTAAAAACTTAATCGCTAATTTATACTCTCACAGCGGAGATTACCACAGCATTATTGAAAACTCAAAAGAGATTACCGAAATTATATCCGATGCCGCAGATAAAGCAAACGAAACACTTAATACCATTAATGCCTCTGTAGAAACAGCAAATAAATACAAAGCAGATACAGACTCGCTGATAGCAGACAGCAAAGCCACCGTTGAAAAAACCAACGCCAGTCTTACATCTCTCCACAGCTTTTTAACCAAGCTTGAGGACATGATTAAAACATCAGGCGAAAGCCTTAATGCCGGAACAGAAGATACCATTAACGGCCTCGTAGATGTTCTGGCAAAATCAATAACAGGCCTTTCGCAGACCGATGTAATAAAAAACGCTAAAGATACCATTAAAGATTTAGCCGACAGCAAATGGGACGAATATACCATAGAGGACAATAATCTGCTTAATTTAGACTCCTCACTTCCGGCTCTTTCGTTTACGTCAGATAAAAACAGTGCTCCCGAAAGTGTTCAGGTAATACTGCGTACGGAAGAAATAACAGCCGATGACGATGACGAAGCACCTGATATAAACGAGGAGGCAGGCATATCCGGAACACCTTTTACACGAATAGTCGGTATATTCAGAAAAATAATCAGCCTGATAAAGAGCTTTTTCTCTTAACAAAAATAAATAAACAGCAAAACTGCCGTATATTCTATTAAAACATACGGCAGTTTATTTTTTATATAAAAAACCGCCTGTTAAACAGACGGCTTTATTTGTTTTTAATTTCCGCACTCAATGCTTATTTCGTTAAATACATCAAGTATATCGTTTACTCCGGTTTTCTTTTTGTCCTCGCCGGATTTATCTATTACTATTTGGCCTTTGTGCATCATTATAAGACGATTGCCGTATTCTACGGCATATCTAAGGTTATTAGTTACCATAAGTGTTGTAAGATGTTTTTCTTTAACAACTTTATCCGTAAGCTCCATTATAATGTCTGCCGTTTTAGGGTCAAGAGCTGCTGTGTGCTCATCCAGTATAAGGAACTTAATATCTGTCATTGTTGCCATTAAAAGCGCCATTGCCTGTCTTTGTCCGCCGGAGAGAGCACCAACTTTTACATGAAGCTTATCTTCAAGGCCAAGATTAAGGCTTTTAAGCTGTTCTTTGTAAAAGTTAATGCGGCTTTTATTAATACCCATGCTCAAACCATAGCTTTTTTTCTTGTTATCAGCTATAGCCATGTTTTCAAGTATAGTCATATCAGGACAAGTACCCATAGCCGGGTTCTGGTAAACCCTTCCGATATCGTTATACCTTAAAAATTCCTTTTTGTTTGTTATATCCTCGCCGTTTACAACTACATTTCCGCCGTCTACATGTATACTGCCGCAGATTATGTTAAGCATAGAAGTTTTGCCTGAGCCGTTAGAGCCTACAACAGAAACAAAATCTCCATCGCCTACAGTTAAGTTAAAGCCGTTAAAAAGACACATTTCGTTTATAGTGCCTACATTATAATATTTGTCAATATTTTTAAGCTCAAGCATTCTTCTTCACCTTCTTTTTTCTGTCCATTGTTGCAATAAGTATTACAAGGAAGAGCGCCGCCGTTATAAGCTTCATGTCTGTAGCACTAAGTCCAGCCGCTATGGCAAGGGCAACACAGCCTTTATATACAACAGAGCCTACTATTACGGCTGTTGTGGCTTTAATAAAGGACATATTTTTAAATACGTTGGTGCCTATTATAACACTGGCAAGACCTATAACAACTGTACCTGTACCCATTGAAATATCAAAGAATCTCTGCTGCTGGCACATTATAGAGCCGCTTAATGATATAAGTCCGTTGGCTATGGCAAGACCTACTATCTTAACAAGGCCTACGTCTTTTGCAAGGCTCGTAACAAGTGTTTCGTTGTTGCCTACAGCTCTTAAAAGGAAACCACTTTTTGTTTTAAGATAAACATCTAAAAGCAGTTTGGCTATTACCGCAAGTATAAAAGCAACTATAGCCGTTTGGTAAGCTGCCAAACCCTGAGGGAATACGGCGCTTAAAAAGCCGTTGTCAAATACTGTCTGCTGGCTGAAAAGCGGAACATTGGCTTTGCCAGCTATTCTAAGGTTAATACTGTAAAGGGCAGTCATCATTATAATACCGCTTAATAAGTCCCTTACTTTGAACTTAACATGTATAATGCCTGTTAAAGCGCCTATTATCATACCTACTGCAAATGAAATAACAAGTGCAAGTATTGGGTTTACTCCGTTTGTAAGAAGCACCGCCGTTACAGCCGCGCCGGAAGGAAAGCTTCCGTCGGTTGTAAGGTCAGGAAAATCCAGTATTTTATATGTTATATAAACTCCCAGAGCCATAATACTGTATATAAAGCCCTGTTCAAGCACTCCTATGAGTATTCCCATTTTGTACTGCCCCTTTCAAATGTGCAATTTTTACTGCTGTACTATTGTATCAAATGTTTCAACAGCTGTTGAAGCATATTCTTCATCTAATGTAATTCCAAGGTTTTCTGCAACTGCTGTATTTAAGTATAAGCCTGCTTCTGAAATTGTTTCAAAGTTCATATCGGAAGCCTGTGCCTCGCCTTTTAATACTTTGGCTGCCATTTTGCCTGTCTGCTCGCCAAGGCTTACAAACTCAAGACCCATAGCGGCAAGACAGCCGTTTTTAACCTGCTCTATTTCTGAACCGAATACAGGTATACCGGCTTCATTAGCTTTTGAAATCTCTGTAGCAAGACCCTGAACAACTGTGTTGTCTGTAAGGTTTGTTATACAGTCAACTTTAGTTAAAATGTTATCCATAGCAAGAGGAATGTCTGCTGTTGTGTTAATGCCTACTGTTTCAAGTGTAAAGCCGTATTTGTCAACAAGTGACTCATACTCAGCTATGGCTGACTCTGAGTTAACCTCGCTTGTAGTATAAACAATGCCTATTGTTTTGGCATCAGGAAGTATCTCTCTAATCATCTGGAGCTGTGCCTCAACAGGGAGCTTATCGCTTGTACCTGTTACATTGCCAACTGGTGTTCCGTCTTCACCTGCAAGGCCTGCGGCTACAGGGTCTGTTATAGCTGTATAAATTACAGGGATATCTGTTTTCATGGCTGCATTGTATGCGCTTGTAGCTGAAACTGTAGCAATGGCGCAAATCATGTCTACATTTTTAGAAACAAAGTTTGTAGCTATCTGACCTGCTGTGCCTGTGTCTGCCTGTGCGTTTTCGTATATAATTTCAAGGTTTTCGCCTTCAACAAAGCCTTCTTCTGCAAGACCCTGAATAAAGCCTTCGCGGCAGTTGTCAAGAGAACCGTGCTCTGCAAACTGTGAAATACCTATTGTATATGTTTTTCCGTCTTCAATGCCAGTGGAAGCCGTTTCTCCTGAGGCTGATGCTGAAGCCGAGCCAGAAGCAGATGCTGCCTCTGATGATGAAGCCGATGAGCCGCAGCCAGCCATTGATAAAACTAAAATTGACGCAAATACTGCTGATAAAATTCTTTTTCTCATAATATCCACTCTCCTTGTAAAATTTAAAATACCTTCTTGTTTTGTGTTTTAAAATACAAAAACCGCCTCAAACTAATTGTTTGAGACGGTTATAATTCAGAAATTATAATCGCGGTACCACTCAAATTGCACAACGGCCGCTCTAATGTACTTTCATACATTCCCCTTTGGTAACGGGTACGGAAACACCCGTCAGGCACTACTAAGAAATACTTTTAATACTTCCTTTCGTCCTGCCCTCTAAAGTCCATTCGCACTTACGGAAAGTACCGCCATTCCACCACCGGCGGCTCTCTTTGAAATTCCTTATAAGCCTACTCTTCTTCGTCATAGGTTTTAACGATTTTTTACATTGTATCATCGGCTTATTTAAAAGTCAATAACCAATTTAAAAAAATTAAGGCTGAAAAAACCGATTTTTCCTGCTTCAAAACTAACGTATCAGCCCATATTGTGGTACTTGCCCAAAAATGCCTTTGTTCTTTCGTTATCTGAATTAAACATTTTATCCGGTGTTGTTTCTTCCACAATAACGCCTTTTTCCATAAATATAATGCGGTTGGATACTTCTTTTGCAAAGTTCATTTCGTGGGTTACAATAACCATTGTCATATGCTCTTTGGCCAAATCCCTTATAACTTTAAGTATTTCAAGAGTAAGCTCCGGGTCAAGGGCACTGGTTGGCTCGTCAAAAAACAGTATTTTAGGGTTCATGCACAGTGCTCTTGCAATAGATACCCTCTGCTGCTGACCGCCTGAAAGCTGGCAAGGATAATAATCAGCCTTATCCAAAAGACCCATTTTTTCCAAAAGCTCTCTTGCCTGATTAAAAACCTCTGTTTTATCACGCTTCTGAACATGAATAGGAGCGTCTGTTATGTTTTTCATTACCGAATAATGCGGAAAAAGGTTAAAATTCTGGAAAACAAGGCCGAAATTTGAGTTTATTTTTTTAGCCTTATCGCCTTTGGCATAAATTACATTGCCGTTATTGTCGGTATATGCGGCCTTTTCGCCCATGTATAAAATTTCGCCGCCGTTTATTGTTTCAAGCATAGTGGCGCATCTTAAAATAGTTGATTTACCGGAACCGGAAGGACCTATAATTGAAAGTATCTCGCCTTCGGCAACGCTGAGGGATATGTCTTTAATAACTTCCAAATCGCCGAAACTTTTATGTATATGGTTCATTTCAAGTATTTTCATTTATACCCCTCCTTTATCTGTAATAGCTTAATTTCTTTTCAAAGTGCTCCATAACAGAGGCCACAATAAAGTTAAATACATAGTAGAATATTGCCGCTACTATAAACGGCGTAAATGTTGCGTCTTTTGCAACTATCTGTTTTGCAACGGTAAACATCTCCATGTACGAAAGTGAGAAAGCCAAAGACGTATCTTTAACCAGTGTTATAACCTCGTTGGTAATGGATGGAAGTATACGTTTTATAACCTGCGGAAGTATAATTTTCATAAAAGTCTGGCTTTTGCTGTAGCCTAAAAGCTTAGCTGCCTCGTACTGGCCTACAGGCATTGATTCTATACCAGAACGGAAAATCTCGGCAAAGTATGCAGCATAGTTAATTGTAAAGCCTATTATAATAGCCGGAAAACGGAAAGTCCTTATATTCATGCCAAAAAGCAGGTACGGGAAGTAGTAAACCATCATAAGCTGGAGCATAAGCGGCGTACCTCTCATAACCGAAATGTAAACCTTAACTATATTTTTTAAAGCAGGGTTTTTGGACATCCTGCCGAAAGACACAAAAAGTCCAAGAGGAAGGGATAAAATAATAGTCCAGAAGAAAATACCCGTGGTTTTAACCATGCCTGAACTAAGCTGCATAAGCATTGTAGAAAAACTCATCTGTTTCGCTCCTTTAAATAAAAAACCGCCGTACAAAACAGCACGGCGGAAAACAAATTCAAACTAAGCTAATTTTGCGGATAAAATATTATTCAGCCTCAAGGCATACAAGGTCTGAAATATCGTATTTTTCAGCAAGCTCCGCAACTGTGCCGTTGTTTGTAAGCTCCTCAAGGTCTTTGTTTACTATATCGCAAAGCTCTGTATTGCCTTTTTTAAAGCCTACAGCGTACTGCTCTGTATTAAGAGCCTCGTCAAGAATTTTGTAGCCTTCGCCTCTTGTTTTAAGCTGATAGTTGGCAACACCGATATCCATAGCTACTGCATCAATTGAGCCAGCCTGAAGCTCTACAAAAGCGCTGTTATAGTCTGCAAATTCCTGAAGCTCAGCAAATGTATCAGCTAAAGCCTTCTGTCCGCCTTCTTCCTCGCTCTGGAGAAGTGTAAGAGCAGCAGATGCAGCCTGAACGCCTACTATTTTGCCTGATAAATCCTCAAGAGAATTGATACCTGAGTCCTCTGCTACAACCATAACCTGGCTGTTGTCTACATAAGGCATTGAGAATGTATAATCGTCCTCGCGGCCGTTCATTGTAAAACCATTCCAGATACAGTCGATTGAGCCGGAGTTAAGCTCCATATCTTTTGAGTCCCAGTTGATAGGAGTTTTTACAAGCTCCCAGCCTTCCATATCGCATACGGCCTGAGCAAGCTCAAGGTCAAAGCCTGTATACTCGCCGTTATCGTCCATATAACCGTATGGCGGGTATTCAGCATCAAAGCCTACTACAAAAGTTGTTCTTTCGCCTTCACTTGTCTCTGTTTCACCTGATGCTGATGCAGAAGCAGAAGCCGAACCGGAAGCTGACGCAGAAGCTGAAGCTGCCTCAGAGCCTGAAGCTGAAGATGATGATGAGCTGCCGCAGGCGCTTACACCAAATGCAAGGCATACAGCGGCTAATATTGCAACGTATTTTTTCATAAAATATCCCCCTCTTTATTGCGGCACTTTGTAATTCTATCACTGTGCCAAGCTAAAGTACAAATGGATAATACCATAAAATGCACCGGCAGTCAAGGAGAGAGGGAATTTATTTTAAATATACAGCAAAATCAAAATAAATTTTATTATTTTATGTTACTTAATTCAGCATTTATTTTTTCTTTTGCTTCGTCTATTATATTATCTATTTTAACTGCCTTCATTGCAATTAAGTATTTTGTTTCGTTGTTTACATCACAGGTATGGCCTATCAAAAAGTCAACCGACACATTAAAAAAGTCCGCAAGCTTAATTAAGTCGTTTATGCTCGGTTCATTTCTGCCGCTTTCATAATTACTTACAGCAGTATAGCCATAGCCTAAAGCTGTACCAAGGCTTTTTTGAGTAAGCCTATTTTGCTGTCTTAAAAGCTTTAATATTTTTTTGAAGTTATTTTTATAGTCGTTATTTTTCATATAAAACACCCTAAAAAAATAGATATATTTTAGATATATAATGATTCCATTTCAAACAAATAAAATTTATATAGATTAAAATAGATATATATATTTTTATAGCAACAATCAAAACCGAACATAAATTTTAACATTAAATTCTAACTGCCAAACTTTATTTACAAAATTTTACAAAATTTATTATCATAAGTTTAGGAGGACTTATGCTTATGTTTTGCGATAGATTCAAAGATTTGAGAAAAGCTAACAGATATACACAAAATGAATTGGCTGAGCAATTTAATGTCTCTGTTCAAACTATATATAACTGGGAAAATAATGTTTTTTTGCCCGGAGTTGAAACTATACTAGAAATAGCAAAATTTTTTCATGTAAGCATAGATTACCTACTTGGGGATTATTTATTTAATCTAAATGATAGAAATTTCATAGAAGTTACAGGTTTAACACTTGAACAAATAGAACATATTCAAAAAACTATAGAATACATTAAAGAAAAACAAAATAAATAATAGAGATTAAGCCGGTTTTATCCGGCTTTTTTTTATAAAATTATTTCCGAGGGGGCAAAGCTCGTAGTTGCGAAGGCCGCATGCCCCCTCGGACTCCCCCATTTTGGCCACGCTAAAAGACCCAAGCAATACGGCTTGTGAAGCAATACGGCTTGTGAACTAATTCTACTTTTACTAATTAATTTATTTTTTGTTCTTTTACCAATAAATTTTAGCTTTCGGGGGTTCAGGGGTCGGTTTTAGACCCATGCTCGTGCGGGCGCCGCGTCGAAATCGGCGCTGCTTTTTGTACTTTTCCAGAAAAGTACATAAAATAAAAAAAGTAAAAACATAAAAAAGCCGCCTTTTAAGGCGGCTTTAGTTATTTTATGCTCTCATTTTTTTGATTTCTTCAATCATAGCCGGTATTACCTGCATTACGTTGCCAACAATACCTACGTTTGCTATGTCAAATATAGGAGCGTCCTCGTCTTTGTTAATAGCTATAATATAGTCAGAGCCTACCATACCTGTTACATGCTGTGTAGCGCCTGAAATACCGCATGCAATATAAAGCTTAGGAGCTACAATCTTGCCTGACTGTCCAATCTGATGAGCTCTTGAAATCCAGCCTGACTCGATAGGTGCTCTTGTAGCGCCTACTACACCGCCAAGAAGGTCCGCAAGCTCTTTAACAAGCGCAAAGTTTTCCGGTGAACCCATTCCGCGGCCGCCGGCAACAATTACGTCGGCATCTTCAAGGTTTACAGCCTCTGAAATTTCTTTTACAACATCAACAATCTTTGTTTTAATGTCTTCTGCTTTAACGGCTATATCGTTTTCAGCTATAACCTCAACGCTTGCGTCGGCAGGCTCTGCTTTTTTGAAAGCGCCGCCTCTTACAGTAGCCATCTGAGGAAGAGTTTCAACTACGTTTTCAGCAAGTATTGTACCGCCGTATACTGGGCATGTAAAAGCAATCTTGCCTTCGTCATTAAGCTTCATAGCTGTTACATCAGCGGCACAGCCTGTATTAAGCTTAACTGCTGCTCTTGGAGCAAGGTCTTTGCCGTTAGGTGTAGCACCTATAAATATAGCCTCTGGTTTGTATTTTTCAGCAAGTGCTGTTAATACAGCAGCGTATTCATCACTTGCGTATGCTTTATATGCAGGTGCATCAACTGTAATTACAACGTCTGCGCCATAGTTTCCGGCCTGTTTAGCAGCCTCGTCAATGCCGTTACCTATTATAACAGCAACTGTTTTTAAATTTTTAGCGGCAGCTATTTCTTTAGCAGGTGTAATCATTTCAAAACCTACATTTTTAACAGCGCCGTTTTCTGTTTCCATTACTACAAAAATGCAATTTTCCATTTTAAATA
>CALWHR010000158.1 GCA_944380455.1 uncultured Clostridia bacterium | reverse complement strand
TTTAAGTACTGCCGAAGATGTACCATCACTTCTAAATAATTATGTAGAATATTTTAATTATGAGCGTGCTGCAGCTGCCCTTAATTATAAAAGCCCAGTTCAGTATAAAACTGAACTAGGCTTTTGAGCCATGGTGGTTTTACCTGTCTACTTTATATTGACAGCTTCACTAAGCCGGTGGTTATGATTAGGGTATTTTGTAATGAATAAAAGAATATATTCCTGCATTAAAAGTGCAATAGTTTATGCAGGAATATAAGGTGTATAATATGGTTTTAATGATAAAAAGAGTTTTAAAAGAAAAATAAGAGTTTTAAGCTTTTTGAGCTTTTCTTTTTTTATATAAGCGCTTTAATCTTGGGAAAGCAACTACAACTATTGATGCAAGTATAAATACAGCAACTATAGGTCTTTGGAAGAAAATAGCTGGGTTATGTTCACATATTACTACTGACCTTGCTAAATTTATTTCCATCATATCTCCTAAAAGCAAGGCAACTAAGCATGGTGTAAGCGGAAACTTAAATTTCGAGAATATAAGTCCAATTATACTAAAAATAAGCATTAACTCAACATCAAACCAACGCTGGGAAACAGAATATGCGCCTAATACTGCAAGAAGGAAAACTGATATGAATAAAATTTCATTTGGTAATTCTACAATTTTAGAAAAATATTTTACAAGCGGCATATTTATTGCTAAAAGTATACATGTTCCTATAAAGAATGATGCTATAAGGCCCCAAACGAGGTCAGGCTGATTTGTAAAGAGCAATGGACCCGGGCTGATACCTAAAATCATAAAAGCACTAAGCATTATTGCTGTTGTACCTGAACCAGGTATACCCATGGTAAGGAGCGGAACGAGCGCACCCATGGCGCAGGAATTGTTTGAGGATTCTCCGGCTGCAACGCCTTTAATTTCTCCATTACCCCAATCGCCTTTTGGATCAAGTGCTTTTTCTGTAAGATATGCTAAAGGTGTACTTGTTGTTGAGCCTACGCCAGGAAGAACACCTATGAAAAATCCGGAAAGAGAGCTTCTTAATTGAGTAGGCAAAATTCTTTTCCATTCTTTGAAAGAAATTTTTACTTTATCATCAATAACTATCTTTTGAACTTCGTGCTCTTTCATGCGTCTGAGATTTCTTAACACTTCAGCAAAAGCGAACATTCCTATTGCAAGAATTACAAAGCTTATTCCCTCATAAAGATTGAGTATTCCAAATGTATATCTTTGTGTTGATGTAACTTTATCCAGGCCAACAGTACCAATCATTAAACCTATACATATTGACATACAGCATTTTGGAAAAGTTGTGCCTTCTGTAAGACCTGAGATACATATCAAAGCAAATATCATAAGAGCAAGATATTCCGGCGCAGCAAAATTAATTACAAGTGAAGCTAACTGCTGAGAGAAAACTGTAAGCAATACTGTACCGAAGATACCGCCTACGAATGAACTGATTGCTGCAGTTGCAAGAGCCAGGCCGACTTTTCCTTTTCTTGCCATAGGATATCCTTCCATGGCAGTTATTATTGCGGCCTCTGTTCCAGGAGCATTTACAAGTATAGCAGAAATAGCTCCGCCGAACTGTGAGCCGTAATATATACCGCTAAATGCCATAAGAGCAGGAACAGGGTCGAGATTATAAGTAAAGGGAAGCAGTACGGCAATGGTTACAATAGGACCAAGGCCAGGAAGAATACCAACTATCTGGCCGATTATTACGCCACATAATGCAAATAAAAAATTTAACGGAGTTAAAGCAACGCTGAAACCCATAGCTAAATTGGAAAACATACTCATTTTTTTCACCTCGTTTTTATCTGTTATTTATAAGATTAACTGTAGATTTAGCGATTAAAAAAATGCTTCAAAAATTGTTCCTATAGGCAGCCATATTGAAAGAAGATTGTTAAATACAAAGAAACATACTATTGGGAAAAATATGGAATAGATAAGATTTCTTTTCCATTTTGATTTATCAATATAATTTAATATAACAAGTGCAACTATTATAGTAGAAACAATATAGCCTATGTACTGCATTATTATAAGATAAACTATAAGTGATATAACTATTACAAGCCTGTCTTTAGTGATTACTTTAGGACGTTCTGTTGTTGTGGTATCTGTTGAGGATGCTCTTATATAGCCTAATACAGCTGGTATAAGGATAGTTAAAGATATAATTATTGCAACTACTCCTATTGCTCTTGGAAAGAGAGTAGGTTCAATACTGTTCATTTGAACTTTCATGCTTACATTTCGGCCGATGGTATAGCTAAGCGCAAAATAAGCAACAGAAATTACTAATGAAATTACTCCTATCATGGATTCAAATAAATAGTCTTTTTTGCTTTTTTTCAAATCGGCTCACCTTCCTTCATTTCAACAAAAATTTATATTTGCAGTGAACAGCGCATTTTACTGCGCTGTTCATTTTGAGTTTAAATTAAAGGGTTTAAGATGTCTAAATATTTATTCAATAATACCTGTTACACGCATTGCTTCTTCAATTTCAGAAGCAAAATCGGCAACCCATACATCATAATCATCGATAACTGGCTCTATAATCCACTGCATATCATCGCATGTTTGTTTAAATTCATCTGTTTCTATAAGAGCCTTAGAAGCGTTCTGCCAATATTCTAAGCATTCAGCAGGCATATCGCTTGGACCCCAAATACCTCTCCAGTTACCATAAACAAAATCATAACCTAAATCTTTAAATGTAGGAACGCCTTCAAATGCGCCGCTAAGGGAATTCTCTGATGCTACTGCAAGGGCTTTAATCTGCTGAGCTTCTACATATGATGAAAATTCTCCTACTGTTGAAATACATAAATCAACATCTCCGCCAAGAAGGGCAGGTACGGATTCTCCGCCGCCGTCATATACTACATATTGAATTGCATTAGGATCAACACCAATTTTCTGGCAGAAAAGGACAAGTCCTATATAGTCAGGGTCAGGAGGTGCAGCAGCACCAATCTTTAATGATGAAGGGTCATTTTTAAGAGCTTCGATTACTTTTTCGATAGAATCATATTTGTCATTTCCAGTTTTTGATACAATAACCCATGAATCAACAACAAGTTTGCAAATAGGTGTTAAATCTTCATATGTTACTTCCCAGTTATTTCCTATAGCACCTGTAATGGTTGCTGTAGATGCAACTATAAGCTGGTCTGTAGCGCCTTTTTCGTTATTATAGAAGTTAGTATAGCCTACTTGGCCTGCACCGCCGGCATCGTTATCAACTTTAATAGTTTGCTTAACAATTCCTGTTTCATTGTACAATTTGCTGAACTGTCTTGCTGATGTATCATATCCGCTTCCGGCAGCAGCAGCAGCTACCATTGTGATTGTACCGGAAGGTTCCCAAGCGCCTGAAGTTTCTCCAGATGATGCAGACTGACTTGAAGCAGAAGTGCCGCTTGATGATGAGCTGCTTGTACCGCAAGCAGAAAAAAGTAAAGAACAAGCAAGTAAACCTGATACTAAAACAGATATTTTTTTCTTCATAAACATTCGCCCCTTTTAAGCATAAATTTTATTATTATTTTAATTTAATTAAACCCTTTATTAAACATTAATTTGTATATTTTATTTGCAGCTTCTATGGTAAGGATACATATGGCTTACTATTTTAGCATTGACATTTTCTTTTATAATATCAACAGCACTTAATACTTTGTCAAAATCAATATTTGTCTCTATATTCATTTCTTTAAAGCAATTTAACAGGTCTTCTGTTGCGACATTTCCTGCTGCGCCTGGTGCAAATGGACATCCCCCTAAACCTCCGGCTGCTGATTCGTATTTTATAAATCCATATTTAATACCTATCAAAGCATTCATTAATGCAAAACCGGAAGTATCATGCAGGTGAAGTGCGACTTTGTCAAAATCATATTCTCCTTTAAGATTAGAAAGAATATGCTCGACAATTAAAGGACTTGCTGTTCCAACAGTGTCTGCAAGAACAACCTTTTTTGCTCCTATTTTATATGCTCTTTCAGACATACGTTTAATATTGTCTATGCTGATAGGATCATTTGGAAATGGTGAAATAAAAGTACAGGCAAGTCCAACTGTAACATCTATGCCATCATATGTATTTATGATGTTTTCTAAATCCTGAAATGATTCATCAATGGTTCTGTTTACATTGCTTAGATTATGTTTTTCAGTAACAGAAATAGGGCAGACAATTCCATCTACTTTAGTTTTCATGGCGTTAGATATGCCTTTAGCATTTGGTGCTAAACCAATAAACTTAATATTTATGTTATTATCTTTGCGGTATTTGTCGAGCTCTTCAACAACTTCAGAAGCATCTGCCATTTGTGGAATCCATTTTGGACTTACAAAAGATACAACTTCCATTTCTTTAAAACCAGCATCTATTAAAGTTTTAGCTATCTCTATTTTTTTTTCAGTATTAATAAAATCTTTTACATTTTGAAATCCATCCCGAGGACAAACTTCTGTAATTTCAACATGTTTCAACATTTTTTCACTTCCTTTTAAATCACACCTTTTTCTTTAAGCTCATTAATTTTATCTTCATTAAAATTTAACAAACTGCTGTATACTTCTAAATTATATTCTCCTAATGCCGGTGCCGGCCATCTTACGCCGTTTTTTGTTCCCATAAGTTTTACGGCATCACCGATTACATGCATATCACCAATTACAGGATGTTTAAGAGGAACAAACATCTCTCTTGCCCCGGCAATATGCTTGTCGTTTACAAGCTGTTCCATGTCATAAATAGGAGCAGCAGGAACTCCTGCATCAAGTATAAGCTTAACTACATCTTCTACAAGGTAGTCTTTAGCCCAGTTATTTATTATTTCACGTAATTCTTCAAACCTTTCAAGACGTTTAGGTCCGTCTAAATATCTTTCATCTGTAATTAATTCTTCCATTCCGGCAACTTTTGCAAATCTTTCCCAAAGTTTTTGATTTCCGCAGCCTAAAACGAAAGAGCCGTCTTTTGCTTCAAAAGAGTCATATGGATAGAGAGTTGAATATCTGTTGCCTGTTCTTTCAGGTACTTTTCCTGTTGCTTCGTATCTTACAATGCCGTTTTCAAGAGCAGCAGCAATTCCGTCTACAAGAGATATATCAACTCTTTGGCCTTTACCTGTAACTTTTCTTCCATTTATGGCTGCAAGTAGTCCGATAGCACCATTAAGTCCGCCTAAAACATCACCCATAGCATTTCCTGAACGTGTAGGGCCTGTTTCAGGCCAGCCGGTATATGCCATAAGGCCGCCCATAGCCTGAGCAATTATGTCGTAACCAGGTCTGTCGGAATATGGACCGTATGAACCGAAGCCGGAAATTCCTACATATATAATCTGGTCATTAACTTTACTTAATACATCATAGCCAAGACCAAGCTTATCCATAACTCCAGGACGGTAGTTTTCTACAACAGCATCGGCTTTTTTTACCATTTCAAGGAAAATTTTTTTACCTTCTTCACTTTTAAGGTTTAGAGTAATACTCTTTTTGCTTCTGTTTACATTTGCATAGTACATGCTCTCGCCGTTTTTGAAAGGACCGTACTGCCTTGTATCATCGCCTTTGCCGGGAATTTCAATTTTAATTACATTTGCTCCCATGTCTGCAAGAATCATAGTACAGTATGGCCCTGCCAAAACTCTTGTTAAGTCAAGAATTGTAAGATTACTTAATGCACCTGCGTTTTCATCCATTTAATATCACCTCTCTTAAATATTGTAAAATTTTTGATTTACATATATAAACAGCAAAACTTGTGCCATTTGCTTTATTTTACAAGAATATAAAACAAAAAAATAAATTTAGTTTTGCAAAGTAACATTTTTTGAGTTTAAATTATTGATTTTTTATATTTATGCTAAAAATAACCAAGCGCAAAAATAAATTATTTTGAAATTTTTGTATTTTTTGACTTGAAAATTGTTTATTTTAAATTGATTTGAATTGATTTGAACTAAAATGATTGACGGCTGGAGGTTTTTATTTTACTATTTAAGAAGATTATATTTATTAAAGAAATGAGAGGTGGGCATATGTCAGAAGAAAAGATTACAGTTGACTTTGATGAGTATAATAAAATGTATATTTTATCTGAAGCATTTAAAAAACTATTATGTGAACTTGATACAGGAACAACAGTAATAAATAAAGATGGATATATAGTTTATATAAATGATTTCAGTATTAATGCATATAAAAATTTAGAAAATTTTGAAATGGGTAAAAAAATTACAGAGTCATTTCCTAATTCTAAGCTTCTTAATATTTTGGAAAATCCTAAGTATGCTGAAAAACAATCTATAGAGATAAGAGATGGTAAAAAAAATACTGTTATTAACAGATTTCCCATACTGGGAAAAGACGGTCTCCCCATAGGAGCTTTCAGCACATTTAAAAATATAAAATATTATCAAGAACTTGAGATGAATATACGAAAAAAATTGCAGGAAAAAGGACATGTAGCTAAATATACATTTGATGATATAATTACAAAAAATAATTATATGAAGGAAATTATATCTGTTGCCAATATGTATGCAACATCATCTTTTCCTATTTTAATTCAAGGTGAAAGCGGCACTGGCAAAGAACTGTTTGCACAAAGTATACATAATGCAAGCAGCAGACGAAATGGGCCTTTTGTTGCACTTAATTGCTCTACTTTAACAGAAAGCATATTGGAGTCTGAGCTTTTCGGTTATACAGACTCATCTTTTACAGGAGCAAAAAAGGGCGGAAAAAACGGACTGTTTCAGGAAGCGCATAACGGCACACTGTTTCTTGATGAAATAGGTGAAATGCCTTTAGCATTTCAGGCAAAACTTCTTAGAGTTTTACAGGAAAAAGAAATTCGGCCTGTAGGCAGTGAAAAAGTGATACCGGTTGATGTTCGGATTGTAGCAGCTACAAATAAAAACCTAAAAGAAGAAGTTGATGCTGGAAACTTTAGGATGGATTTATGGTACAGGTTAAATGTACTTAGCTTTAATATTATACCTCTAAGAAAAAGACCGGAAGATATTGAGGAGTTTTGTAAATACTATATGAAAAAATTGGGAGTTATTGAGCGTGACAATGAACTTAACATATTAATAAACCAGATGCAGGATTACAATTTTCCGGGAAATATAAGAGAGCTTGAAAATATATTAGAGAGATTTGCATTGATTTTAAAATCAGGTGACTTTAATGTTGTGAATAATTTTACAGCAATAAAAGGTTTTTTTGACTCATATGTTTCACAGTTTAGAAATTTTGAAGAAAACGTCTTATTAAATAATAAAGATTGTTTATATGAAAATAAAGAGCATACAGTTGATGATATTAAAAGCTATTCAGTAAAGGATATTATTGAAGAAAACGAAAAGAAGGAAATTCAAAAACTTTTGATTAAGCACAAAGGGTCTAGAGTACAAGCAGCCAAGGATTTAAATATAAGTGTTTCAACATTGAGAAGAAAAATAATTAAATACAAGATAGAATAAATTTTGTGTTGAATTTGTTTCTAATTTTATATTGAGGGGTTAATCAATGAAAAAATTAGTTTATAAGATATATAAAATATTTGGAAAGAATAGAGTTATGTTAAATTTGTTTAACTTTTTGTACTCTGTTATTTTGCCGTTATTAATTAAAAAAAACAGACCTGCAAAGTACAGACCAAAAGAAATAATTTTTGAAAGAAAAGATTCTAATAAAAAATTTAACCTAAAAGATATAAAAGCGGCTGTTATATGTGATGACATGACGTATCAGAATATAAGGGAAATAGTTAATGCTTATTTTATTACGCCAAGCAACTATCTCAAGGTTATGTGTGAATTTAAACCGGATTTACTGTTTTGTGAATCCTGCTGGTCTGGAATAAGTGAATATAATGACTGCTGGCGTGGAAAAATCTATAGGAATGAAAGATTGTTTTTTGAGAATAGGAGAGTATTGTTAAATATTTTAGATTATTGCAATAAGTGCAGCATAAAAACAGTTTTTTGGAATAAAGAAGACCCGTTTTATTTTGATGACCAATGTCATAATTTTTCAGATACAGCTTTAAAATTCGATTATATATTTACTACAGCAGAGGAATGTGTGAAAAGGTATAAAAAGTTGGGCGGAAAAAATGTAAATGTTTTAGGATTTGGATTTTCTCCTAAATTGTTTAATTCTTCTGATAATGAATTAAAAGAAAACAAAGCTGTTTTTGCCGGCAGTTATTATGCAGACCATGCTGAGCGATGCAAAGATATGGAAGAGATTTTTGATATGGTTTTGGAAAAAGGAATAAAGCTTGAGATTTATGACAGGCATTTTAATTCATCTAACCCTATTAATAAGTTTCCGGATAAATATAAACCTTATATACATGAAGCTGTAGATTATACAAAATTAGGTGAAATTTTAAAAACATCCAGATTTGCTATAAATATAAATACTGAAAAAAAATCAGAAACTATGTTTGCCAGAAGAGTGTATGAACTTATGGCATGCAGATGTGTAATTATTAGCAATGAATCGAAAGGTATGAGAAAAATGTTTGGCAAAAAAATTTGGTTTTTAGGTGATGACTTTGATTTCTCCAGAGAAAAAGCTTTTGTTGAAGAAAATTATGAATATGTGATGACTAATTGCACAAATGAAATTAGTATAAGAAATTTGATGAAAAGTGTAGGTTTATATTGATTATAGATATATATTGTATTGAATTATAAAACGTAAAATGATATACTAAAAATGTATGTTTAAAATTCGTTTGAAAAATTTAGAGAAAAGAAGGTTAAAATTTATGAAGGTATGCGTTGTCGGATTAGGATATATTGGACTACCTACTGCTATGATGATGGCTGCACATGGGGTAGAGGTTATTGGAGTAGATTACAATAAAGATTTAGTTAAAACTCTCAATGAAGGGAAAATGACTTTTGAAGAAGAAGGAATAGATAACCTTTTTAAAACAGCAGTAAATAAAGGTATTAAGTTTTCAACTGAGGGTGTTAGTGCAGATATATATGTTGTTGCTGTTCCAACTCCATATGATAAAAACAGTAAAAAAATTGACCCTTCCTATGTTGTAAATGCCGTTAAAGATGTTATGAAAGTATGTCCTAAAGGAGCTATTGTTGTAGTTGAGTCAACTATTTCCCCTGGAACAATGGACAGATATGTAAGACCAGTAATTGAAGAAAATGGATTTATTATAGGAGAAGATATTCATATAGCTCATGCACCGGAAAGAATTATACCAGGTAATATGATATATGAGCTTCAGCATAATTCAAGAACTATTGGCGCTGATGAACCTGGAATAGGTGAAAAAATAAAAGAAGTATATTCTTCTTTCTGCCAAAGCGAAATAGTAATAACAGATATTCGTACAGCTGAAATGACAAAAGTTGTTGAAAATACATTCAGAGATATTAATATTGCATTTGCTAACGAGCTTACTAAAATCTGCCGTCAGGATAATATGGATGTATATGAAATTATCAGGATTGCAAATAAACATCCTCGTGTAAATATTTTACAGCCTGGTCCTGGTGTTGGAGGACATTGTATTTCTGTTGACCCATGGTTTTTAGTTGGTGATTACCCAAACCTTGCGTTGTTAATACATGAGGCAAGAAAAATAAATGATTCTATGCCTGAATTTGTTTTGGGAAGAATCAGTGAAATAATGGAAGAACATAATATAAATGATGCATCAAGAGTTGGATTATATGGTCTTACTTACAAGGAAGATGTTGACGATATTAGGGAAAGTCCTACATTACAGCTCCTTGAAAATATGAAAAGACATCTTGCAAGCGGTGTTAAGATATTTGACCCAATGGTTAAAAATAAAAATACTGTGCCTAATATGTATGAAAGCTTTGATGAGTTTTTAAATGATGTTGATATTGTTGTTATAATGGTTTCGCATACACATATTAAGGAAAATATGGACAAGCTTAAAGGCAAATATATACTTGACACAAAGAATATATGTAATTTAGATAACACATACAGACTTTAATAAACTATAGAAGGGGTTTGTGTATATGGAAAATAAGCATAATGTTCCTGAAACTTATTTAAAAAGAAAAAATAAGTATAATATGGAATTGCTTATAGAACTTAATGAGGAATACAGGAAAAAGCCATATATGTCAAACTTTACTAAGTATGATGATGAATCACAAATGGCACAGGCAATGTCAAGATTAAATAATCTGTCAAAAATATGTGATTTGAAAAGGTGCTGGAAGTTGGATGCGGCGGAGGGTATGTATCATACTGCCTTGCAGAACATTATAATTGTGATGTAACAGGTATAGATATATATGAAAGTGAACATTGGGAAGATTTAAAACATAATAATCTTAAATTTAAAGCTGTTGATTTAAGTGTTGCAAATCCATTTGAAGACAACAGTTTTGATTTAGTAGTTTCTTATGTGGCGTGGGAGCATATGAGACATCCTTTTAAAGTGCTCCAGGAATGTACGAAAATAATAAAAACTAAACAGGGTAATATGTTTATAAGTGCTAATCTTTACAGATCGCCCATTGCATCACACTTATATAGACATATTTTCTTTCCATGGCCGCATCTGATTTTCGATGATGAAATAATTGTAGAGTATGCGTTGTCCCAAGGTGTAGAACAGTGGTGGATTGATGCGTTTTATTATGTAAATAAGCTTACTTACAGTGAATATAAAGAGTATTTCAAAATACTTAATTTAAAAATTATAAATGAAAAGCTAAATTATTCAAAATTTGATAAAGAGTTTTATAACAGATTTGAGGATAAGCTTGGTTTATATCCTATATATGATTTAGAAATTAATTTTTTCAATGTTTTGCTTTCTAAACAAGCAGAGATAAAAGAATATAAAAGATTAAATATTGAAGAAGTTAAGCTTAATTTGATAATTGACAGTGAAAATAATAAAAAGCTAAGGGCTGATTGTATTAGCAGTGATGAAAGCATTAGTTATGCTTTTTATTTATATAAAGATGATAAAATTGTTGAGAAAAAAATGTATACAAGCAATAGTTATACTACATTTAATATAAATGAAAAAGGATTTTATTATATTAAAGCATTTATAAAAGATTTAAATAACAATAAAACTTCTGCAGTTTCTGAAAAAATTGAAATTACATGATATGTTTTATACCGTTTTGGAGGAATTTAATTGAGTGCTTTTGAAATAAAAACAGAAATAGCATTAAGTGAGATTAATAAAATTACTATTTCGGTTGACAAACAGAATGAAAAAGATAAATATGCCTATTATATATATAAAAACGACAAAATTATTGAAAAAATATCATATACTTCAAATAATGTAAATGTATATTGGGTTACAGAGCCTGGAGAATATAAAGTAAAAGTATTTGTAAAAAATCAACAAGGAGAAAAAAACAGTGCATTTACTGAACCTATAGATTTTGAGGGTTTAAAACCAATAATATGTTCTGCACAAGAAAATGAATCTTCTTTTAGGTGGCTTAAAAATATTATAATAATATTTAGAGAAATATGGCAGAACCGAATGAGAATGATAAGGCTTTCTTTGTATGATTATTCTCTTGCAAATAAAGATTCATATCTTGGAAGGTTATGGAGCATTTTAAATCCACTTATTCAGATAGGAACATATTGGTTTGTTTTTGGCATTGGAATCAGAAACAATAAACCAGTTGGGAATCACCCTTTTTTGCCATGGATGTTATGCGGATTAATAGCATGGTTCTTTTTTAGTTATAGCATTACTCATGGTGCGTCATCTATCTATTCAAAGTCTGGAACGGCATTAAAACTAAAATATCCGGTTTCTACAATACCTATGGGCTCTATTTTAGTTGGTTTTTATAATCATCTTGTGGTTTTGTGCATACTTGTGATTATGCTGTTTTTCTTTGGTTATTATCCAAACTTATATTGGTTAAATCTTTTATATTATTTTTTGTATGAGTTTGTATTTTTAACCGGATTTGCTATGATTACATCGGTATTGACTATGATAGCAAGAGATTTTCAAAAGCTTTTGTCATCCCTTATAAGACTGTGGTTTTATTTAACGCCAATTTTATGGAATATGGATAACCTTCCAAATTTTGTTCAGTTTATACTTAGATTAAATCCTGCGCTTTATATAGTAACAGGCTTTAGAGACAGTCTTATTTATAAGAATATGTTTTTTATACACACCAACAAAATATTATTTTTTTGGACTTTAAACGTGATACTTATTGTAATAGGATGCAATTTGCAGATGAAATTTAGAAACAGGTTTATTGATATGTTATAAAGTTATAATCAAAGGTGGAATTTTTTTGAGCACAAAAGATGCTGTTGTAGCTGATAAAGTTACAAAGATGTATAAAATGTATGCTAACGGAAAAGAAAAAATGAAAGACCTTATTTTGGGTAGAAGCAATGCTCAAAATTTTTATGCTTTAAAAGGAATAACTTTTAAAGCACAGGAAGGTGACTGTGTCGGGCTGGTAGGAATGAATGGAAGCGGAAAATCAACTTTAGCCAATATTATCAGCGGTATCTCTTGTCCTACAAGTGGTACTATAACAATGAATGGTATTCCTTCTTTAATAGCTATTTCTTCAGGATTGAACGGTCAGCTTACTGGCATAGAAAATATAGAAGTTAAAGGCCTTATGATAGGCCTTACTATGAAAGAAATAAATGATCTTAAAAAAAGCATTATAGAGTTTGCCGATATTGGAGAGTTTATATACCAGCCTGTTAAAGTATATTCAAGCGGTATGAAATCGCGTTTGGGTTTTGCTATTTCTGTGAATATAAACCCTGATATACTTGTTATTGACGAAGCTTTATCAGTAGGCGATCCAACATTTACTCAAAAATGCCTTGATAAAATGAATTCATTCAGAGAAAATGGAAAAACCATTTTTTTTGTAAGCCACAGTATACCTCAGGTAAGAAATTTTTGTAATAAAGTAATGTGGCTTGAATACGGAATGATGAAGGCATATGGTACTTCTGAAGAAGTGCTGCCTATGTACGAAAGGTTTTTAAATAATTACAACAATATGAGCAAAGCTGAAATTGAAGAATATCAAAATAATGTTATAGAAAACCAGAGTCATTTGCTAATCAAGAAATAATTTGGGGGATTTTTTATATGGCTGGAGACAGAATAAGCGAGGCTTATGAAGGAAAATTAAGTAAAATAATGCAGGAGAACAGTAAAAAAAGAATAGACTGGTTTTGTGACCAAATTAATGAAAATAATATTTTGGATATTGGCTGTTCCCAGGGAATACTGCCGATTCTTTTGGGAAGGAAAGGTCTTACAGTAACAGGCATAGATAATGATGAAGAAAGCATAAATTATGCAGAAGATATGCTTTCAAAAGAAAATGACGATGTTAAAAATAAAGTAAACTTTATTTGTGATGATTTTTTAGAATATGATTTTAGTGATAAAAAGTTTGCTGTAATAGTAATGGGAGAAGTATTGGAACACTTGGATGAGCCATTAGTTTTTTTACAAAAAGCTTCTTCCCTTTTAATGACTGAAGGAAAGTTTATTGTATCAGTGCCTTTTGGCATAAACAGGCATCCGGATCATAAAAGAACATATTATTTTTATAATTTTTATAAACAAGTAAATCAGTATTTTTCTGTTGAAGAAGTTATCTATATGGGCAAATGGATAGCTTTTAAAGCCGTATCCAAAAATAATTTGGAAACTAAAGCTTTACTCATAAATGAGAACACTTTTAAAAACTACGAAAATGCCGTATATAATTTAGATTTGTATTATGAAAAAGAAAAGAATGACTTAAAAGAAAAAAATGAAAGTCTGAGTGATAAAAACAAAAAAATAGATAGTAAAAATAAAGACCTGCAAAAAAAAGAAGAATAATATAATAAAAAAATAG
>CALWHR010000157.1 GCA_944380455.1 uncultured Clostridia bacterium | reverse complement strand
GACACACCTTATGGCCCTGTAAAGGTAAAATGCGTATATACAAAAAAAGGGCCAAGGATGTATCCTGAATATGATTGTGTAAGGGAAATTGCTCAAAAATTCAACATTCCTCTGTATGAAGTATATGCTGAAATTAAGAACAAAAGACCAATTTAATTTCAGCATGAGGTTACTGCTTTGTTCAAGGGGTATCTGCTTTTTCGGTTACATGTATTTAGCTATATGTAATAATTATTAAATTAACCTCAACATTAATTTAAAATTTGTTTCATGAATAACTTTTTTGTAACAATTATTTAATAAATGCAGTACCAAATTAAAATGCTCTAATTTAAGAAAATCGTAACAATTAGGTTGCATATTGGTACATATTGTGCATTTATAACAAAATATGTGTAAAAGACTTGCAATTAATAAAAACCTATTGACATTTATAGGATTATTTTTTATACTAAGTCTGTAACAAAAATGTAACATTTGATTGGAGGCTATTCATGAAAGTGAAGGGGATATTACCTTCGGCAGCTGTTATAGGAACATTGCTGGCTGTCGGGTGCAGTATGGCCGCATTTGCGGAAAACAAGGGTGTTGTAAACGCAAATCAAATTAATGTCAGACAATCGGCTGATACCGATTCTGAAAAGCTCGGACTTCTTTTTGAAGGTGACGAGATTGATATTCTTTCTAATGAAGGAAATTGGTATAAAATTAATTATAACGAACAGGAAGCATATGTCTTTTCTGATTATATAATTGTATCTCAGGCTGAAGGAAAGGTTGAGGCAGATCAGGTTAACGTAAGAAGTTCTGCTTCTTCTTTATCAGATGTTGTAGGTACTGTTAATACTGGTGATACTGTAACAGTTGTTGGAAGTGACAGCAGCTGGTATAAAATAATCAGAACAAATGGTGATGTAGCTTATGTCAGCAAAGAATTTGTTGATGGTGAAATTTTGGATAAAGTAGGCACCGACAGCGTTTTGTCAGAAGGTGAAGATTCAACTGTTGCAGCTGCATCTGCTTTATCAGCATCTCCTATTGATTTAGAGGATAATTTTACTGAAGTTTCAAACAAATATGCTGCAGTAACGGCAACAAGCGGACTTAGAGTAAGAAGCGGTGCAGGTACTGACTTTGATGTACTTACTACATTAGGGTATGGTGATTATGTAGATGTTCTTGCTGTAAGTAATGACTGGATTAAAGTTACAGATGGAAATGTAACGGGGTTTGTAAGTGCTGAATATGTTTCAATCAGAGACGGAGAAAAACCTTCAAGAGGTTCTTCTTCTGTTGGACAGGCTGTTGTTGAATATGCTCAGCAGTTTATAGGAACTCCATATGTTTGGGGAGGAACAAATCTTAATTCTGGTGTTGACTGCTCAGGTTTTGTTTACTCAGTATTCAAGAATTTCGGTATTAATTTACAGAGAAGTTCAGCGTCTATGGCTTATTCAGACGGCGTTGAAATTTCAAAAAGTGAACTTGCTGCCGGGGATTTAGTTTTCTTCGACACAGATGGTGTTAATGATGGTGGAATTTCACATGTAGGTATATACATAGGCGGAAATCAATACATACATTCATCATCAGGTAAAGTTTACGGAGTTACTATTTCATCATTGGCTGATGATTACAGTGCCAGAACTTATGTAATGGCAAAACGCGTAATTAGATAATTTAAATTAATAAGCAGACGGTGGGGTATATATAGTCCTGCTGTCTGCTTTAAGTTGTTTATATATTGTTTATTAAGGTGTGAGGGCAATAAATGAAAAGATATGTTATTCAAGCCAGAAAGATACTGGCTGTATGCTGCATAGCTGTTATGGCGGCTATGGTTTTCACTCCTGAAACTACAGTTACGGCCAAAACTTTACAGCAGCTGCAAAATGAAAGAGATGCTTTGGCTAAAAAAACTCAGGAGGCTAAAAAAGCTCTTGAAAATGCTAAACAGCAGCAGCTTTCTTTGCAGCAGGAAATAGATGCATTTGACCAGGTTGTTGTTGCGGCTAGTGCTGAGTATAATAAATCGCTTGATGATTTAAACGAAGTTTCAGGCAGACTTGAACAATCTGAAGCTGAACTTGCTGAAGCAACAGCTGAGAAAGAAAAGCAGTTTGATGTTTTTGGAGAAAGAATTAAATTCTTTTATGAAAACGGTACTACAGGTTATCTTGACGTAATTTTTGAGTCAAACAGTATTCCAGATATGCTGGCGCGAATTCAGTATGTTGAGGATATAATGGAGTACGATAATGAGATACTCTCTAATCTTAAAGAAGCTGAAAACACAATAAAGGTTAAAACAGCTGAAATAGCCGAGGAAAAAGCAGAAGTTGAGGAGCTTGTTGAAGAAAATAAGAAAAAGAAGCAGGAACTTGATGATGCTATGGCTGAAAAGAAAGAAAAACTGCTTCAATATCAAAATGATGAGGCTATGTATGAAGAAATGATAGCCAATGATGAAAAGGCAAGCCGTCAGGTTGAAGCACTTATCAGTCAGGCCTTATCAGCTTCATCTTATTCATCCGGATATGTGTATACAGGCGGAAAACTTAACTGGCCTGTACCAGCAAAAGCGGCGTCTTCATCTAGTTTAAGCAGTGGATTTATAAACAGAAATAATCCTATAAGCGGAAGGCGTGAGCTGCATACAGGATATGATATACCTGCGCCTTACGGCTCTAATATAGTTGCGGCGGAAGCAGGAACAGTTATTTATTCAGGCTGGATGAGCGGATATGGAAATACCATAATGATAGACCACGGCGGCGGACTTGTTACATTATACGGACATAATTCAAGTCTTGTGGTTTCCAAAGGTCAGTCTGTAACAAGAGGACAGACAATTGCCAAATGCGGCTCTACTGGAAATTCAACAGGAAATCATTGCCATTTTGAAGTAAGAGTTAACGGCAAAGCTGTAAGTCCGGAGTCTTATTTAGGTGTGGGCAATGTAAGCTATTAAAATTCTGAACCCTTCTTAATTACAGAAGGGTTTTTGCTGTTTATGCTTAAAAATATGTCAAACTTTTATTTATTAATGCCTTTTATTGACATTTGTGTGTTGATAAGATTATAATTTAAAAATAGAAAATAGAAACGGAGCTGATTTTAATGAGTGAAAATTGCTCACATAACTGTTCAAGCTGTTCTGAAAACTGCAGCGAAAGAACACAGGAAAGTCTTATAATTGAGCCTAATAAATACAGCCACATCAAAAAAATAATTGGTGTTGTTAGCGGAAAAGGCGGTGTTGGTAAATCTCTTGTTACCTCAATGCTGGCTTGTTCCATGAAAAATAAAGGATATAAAGTAGGTATTCTTGACGCAGATATCACCGGCCCGTCTATACCTAAAATGTTTGGTATAAACAAAAAAGCTGGCGGAAATCAGTACGGTATGCTTCCGGTAGAAAGTGAAAACGGAGTAGAAGTTATGAGCGTTAATCTGCTTGTTGATAATGACACAGACCCGGTTGTTTGGAGAGGTCCTATTATTGCAGGTGTTGTTCAGCAGTTCTATTCAGAAGTAATTTGGGAAGATGTGGACTATCTTTTTGTAGATATGCCTCCGGGAACAGGCGATGTTCCGCTTACGGTATTTCAGTCACTTCCTATCGATGGTATAGTAATTGTTTCATCACCTCAGGAACTTGTAAGCATGATTGTAGGAAAGGCTGTAAATATGGCCAAGCTTATGAATGTTCCTATACTTGGTATTATTGAAAATATGAGCTATGTTTCCTGTCCAGACTGCGGCAGAAAAATATATCTTTATGGTGAAAGCAAGATTGATATAGTTGCAGACGGTTATGGCATAGATGTTATAGGTCAGATGCCTATTAATCCGGAAACAGCTCTTTATTGTGATAAAGGCATGGTTTATAAAGCCGATTTACAGCCGCTTGAAAAAGCAAGCGCAAAACTTGAACAGCTTTTAAAATAAATTATAAAACAGACGACTGTTCAATGTCTGTTAGGTTATTATAACAGTGAAATTAAATTATTTTTGCGGGAGGTTTATTTTATGGAAAAGCTTGAAATGCTTTATGAAGGCAAGGCTAAAAAAGTTTTTAAAACTGATGATGAAAAACTTCTTATTGTGGATTATAAAGATGACGCAACAGCTTTTAATGGTCTTAAAAAAGGCCAGATTATTGGAAAAGGCGTTATCAATAATAAAATGACTAATATCGTTTTGCAGTACCTTGCAGATAACGGTATAGAAACACATTTTGTTAAGGAATTGAGCGACAGAGAAACACTTGTTAAACGTGTTTCAATTGTTCCACTTGAGGTTATAATCAGAAATGTTGCTGCCGGAAGCTTTTCTAAAAAGTTTGGTGTTGAGGAAGGAACTCCGCTTAATAATCCTATACTTGAATTTTCCTATAAAAACGATGAGCTTGGTGACCCAATGATTAACGAGCTTCAGGCTCTTGCAATTGGCATTGCTACAAAAGAAGAAATAGACTCTATTTCTGAGCAGGCTCTTAAAGTAAACGAGCTTCTTAAAAAATTCTTCCTTAATGCAGGCATTAAGCTTATTGATTTTAAAATTGAGTTTGGACGTTATGATGGAAGAGTAATTCTTGCAGATGAGATTTCACCTGATACATGCAGACTTTGGGATGCTGAAACAAACGAAAAACTTGATAAAGACCGTTTCCGCCGTGATATGGGTAATGTTGAAGAAGCATACCAGGAAGTTTGGAGAAGAATTACAAAATAAATTGGCACAATTTGCTGTAGTATGGTTAACAGCGGGTATTTAACAAATTTAAGTTTATCTTATTTGTATGCCCGCTGAAATTTTGTAATTGTTATTAACGAATATATCTGTTTGCAGATGTATCTGTTAGTGACAAACAGGAGGAGTATAATGAGAACAAAGTATGAAAGTCCGCTTAATTCGCGTTATTCCAGTAAAGAAATGAGCTATCTTTTTTCACCGGACTATAAATTCAAAACTTGGCGTAAATTATGGATTGCTCTTGCAGAAACAGAAAAAGAACTGGGACTTAATATAACTGATGAGCAGATTGCTGAAATGAAAAAATATCAGGACGATATTAATTATGAAGTGGCAGAAGAAAGAGAAAAAATTGTTCGTCATGATGTTATGAGCCATGTATACGCTTTTGGTATGCAGGCAAAATCTGCTATGCCTATTATCCATTTGGGTGCTACAAGCTGCTATGTAGGTGATAACACAGATATTATTATAATGACAGAAGCTTTAAAGCTTATAAAAAAAGAGCTTGTTAACGTAATTAACGAGCTTTCTAAATTTGCTTTAGAATATAAGGATATGCCTACTCTTGGCTTTACTCATTTCCAGCCAGCGCAGACAACAACTGTAGGCAAAAGAGCATCTTTATGGCTTCAGGACCTTATAATGGATTTGGAAGATATAGACCACCAGCTTTCAAAGGCCAAACTCCTTGGTTCAAAAGGTACTACAGGAACACAGGCAAGCTTTTTGGAGCTTTTCGACGGTGACCACGAAAAAGTTAAGAAGATTGACGGCATGATAGCCGAGAAAATGGGATTTAAAAGCTGTTTTGCTGTTTCAGGACAGACATATCCGAGAAAGCTTGATTACCAGATATTAAGCCTTCTTTCACAGATAGCTCAAAGTGCGTATAAATTCAGCAACGATATAAGACTTTTACAGCATCTTAAAGAAGTGGAAGAACCTTTTGAAAAGAGCCAGATAGGTTCATCAGCTATGGCCTACAAGAGAAATCCTATGAGAAGTGAAAGAATAGGCTCTCTTGCAAGGTATGTTATTTCAGCTGCTGTAAATCCTGCTGTAACAGCTTCAACACAGTGGTTTGAAAGAACACTTGACGATTCAGCAAACAAGAGAATAAGTGTACCGGAAGCCTTTTTGGCAACAGATGCTATACTCAGTCTTTACAGAAATGTTGTAGACGGCCTTGTAGTATATCCTAAAGTAATTGAGCAGCACCTTAATAACGAACTTCCTTTTATGGCTACAGAAAACATAATGATGGACGCAGTTAAAAAAGGCGGCAACAGACAGGAACTTCATGAAAAAATACGTGTTCATTCTATGGCAGCCGGTAAAGTTGTTAAGGCAGAAGGAAAGCCTAACGATTTGCTTGAAAGAATAGCTTCTGACCCTTCATTTGGCCTTACAATTGAAGAGCTTAACTCTATTATGGATGCAAAAAACTTTGTAGGCCGCGCTCCGCAGCAAACAGAGGAATTTATAGAAAACTTTGTAAAGCCTGCTCTTGAGGCTAATAAAGAGCTTTTAAGCAATGATGCTGAAGAAATAAGAGTATAACAGTATATTTTAAAACCGCAGTTACATAAAGCTGCGGTTTTTTATGTATAATATTGAGTTATAACAAGTATAAAAAGTATTTATTTTACTTATAGTTAAAAATAGAATATAATTATAAAGTAATTTAGGTGTGTAATGTGATGACACACAGGTTAGTACATTAATTGATTTTACAGGAGTGATACTCAATGGTTAAAGCAATAGTAGGTTCCTGCTGGGGCGATGAAGGTAAGGGCAAAATTACGGATATGCTGGCAGAAAAAGCTGATATAGTAATCCGTTTTCAGGGCGGAAGCAATGCCGGTCATACAATTATAAATGACTACGGCAAATACGCTCTCCATCAAATGCCTTCAGGTGTTTTTAACGAGAACACTGTTAACATCATCGGAAACGGCGTTGCCTTTAATGTTCCGTATTTTATAAAAGAACTTAACTACCTTAAAGAAAGCGGTATAAAAGAACCTAAAATTCTTATTTCAGACAGAGTTCAGCTTCTTATGCCATATCATATACTTTTTGACACACTTGAAGAAGCCAGATTAAGTGATAAACAGTTTGGTTCTACAAAAAGCGGAATTGCTCCTTTTTATTCCGATAAATATGCAAAAACTGGTATTCAGATTTGCGACCTTTTCCATGAAGATATTCTTATGGAAAGAATTAAAGCTGCTTGTGAAATTAAAAATGTTCTTTTAGAGCATCTTTATCATCACGAGCTTCTTGACCCACAGAAAATATTCGATGAGGTTATGGGTTACAAAGAATTTGTTGCTCCTTACATAACAAATACAGCTGAATATCTTAACAAGGCTATTAAAGAGGGCAAGGAAATACTCCTTGAAGGTCAGCTTGGTGCTCTTAAAGACCCTGACCATGGTATTTACCCAATGACCACATCTTCTTCTACATTAGCCGGTTTTGGTGCTATAGGTGCCGGAATACCACCTCATAAGATTGAGAAAGTATACACAGTTGTTAAGGCATATTCAAGTGCTGTAGGCGGCGGAGCTTTTGTAAGTGAAATATTCGGCGATGAAGCTCAGGAGCTTAGAGTAAGAGGCGGAGATGCCGGAGAGTTCGGCGCTACAACAGGACGTCCAAGAAGAATGGGCTGGTTCGACTGTGTAGCTGCAAGATACGGCTGTATGCTTCAGGGTACGACAGATATTGCTTTTACAGTAGTTGACGTATTAAGCTATCTTGATGAGATACCTGTTTGTGTTGGATATGAGATAGACGGAAAAGTAACAAAGGAATTCCCTGTAACACCGCTTCTTGAAAAGGCAAAACCTGTTTACGAAGTTCTTCCAGGTTGGAAAACAGATATACGCGGTATTACAAAATATGATGAGCTTCCTGAAAACACAAGAAAATATATTGAATTTATTGAAAAGGAAGTTGGATATCCTATTACAATCGTTTCTAACGGACCAAAGAGAAACGAGATTATTTACAGATAAAAGTTTTTGTTGCAACATTTTACCGTAAGTGGTATAATGCAGTAGATGGAATAGCGGTTTAAGCAAGAGTGGGTGAGATTACCCACTCTTTTGTTTACTTTTATTTGAAAAGGGGTGAGTTTAATGGCTAATACCGTTAATACAGCTAAAAAGGTTGAAATTTTGCTTTCCGCAACGGCTGAAAGTATGAATTTTGAAATTGCGGATGTTGAGTTTGTAAAAGAAGGCCAAAATTATTATCTTAGGGTATATCTTGACAAAGAAGGCGGAATTACTATAGATGACTGCGAGGTTTTCAGCAAAGCGGCTGAAAAAATACTTGATAAGGAAGACCCTATAGAACAGGCTTATATATTCGAGGTAAGCTC
>CALWHR010000156.1 GCA_944380455.1 uncultured Clostridia bacterium | reverse complement strand
ACTGCACAGACGAAAGAGGATTTGGTGTTGCTTGGGCCAGCGGTCTTTTCGAAGATACAGCAGAGTACGGCTACGGTATGTACCTTGGTACAAAAGCAGTTCGTAAATGGTTAAAAGCACAGGTTGAGGAGCTTGTTGAGAAAACAACAGATGCAGAGCTTAAAGAAGCTGCTAAGGATTGGGCTGACAACTATCTTGTTGCTGATAAGACAAGAGAAAGAGCAGACAGATTTATCGCTGCTATGGAAAAAGCAGGCATTGATGAAACACTTAAACCAATCTATGACAGAAAAGATTACTTTGTAAAACAGTCACAGTGGATTGTTGGTGGTGACGGCTGGGCATACGATATCGGTTACTCAGGTCTTGACCACGTAATCGCTGCTGATGAAGATGTAAACATCATCTGCGTTGATACAGAGGTTTACTCAAATACAGGCGGTCAGTCTTCAAAGGCTACACCTACAGCTGCTGTTGCACAGTTCGCTGCTGCTGGTAAGAGAACAAAGAAGAAAGACCTTGGTATGATGGCTATGAGCTATGGCTATGTTTACGTAGCACAGGTTGCTATGGGTTATGACCCACAGCAGACACTTACAGCTATCAAAGAGGCTGAGGCTTACAACGGCCCATCACTTATTATAGCTTACGCTCCATGTATCAACCATGGTATTAAGGGCGGTATGAGCAATGCTCAGCTTCATGCTAAAGCAGCTGTTGAGGCTGGTTACTGGCATTGCTACAGATTCAATCCTGACCTCAAGAAGGAAGGAAAGAATCCATTTATCCTCGACTCTAAAGAGCCATCTGCAAGCTTCAGAGATTTCTTAATGAGTGAAGTTCGTTACACATCACTTTCAAGAAAATTCCCTGAAATAGCTGAAGAACTCTTTGCTAAAGCTGAGCAGGATGCTAAAGACAGAACAGAAAGCTATCTTCGTCTTAAAAAAGACTGATAAATAACTGTTAAATAAAAATTGGCGGTTCCGAAAGGAGCCGCCTTTTTGTGTTTGTTATTTATAATTTAGGGCTTTGTAAAAAAGCAGTATAACATACAAATGTATGTCATTGTTATTAAGGGCTGTGTTTATGCTTTTTTCCAATTCTTCAAAGGGTATGTCGCTTTTGGAGCACATGTCTTTTACAAAATCTATGTTATTTATAAGCCATACAAAAGAATTACGGTATTCTTTGGGCATGGTTAAAATTTCTTTTAGCAGTTTAAGGCGTTTTTCTGAAATAGTGTTTTTCATAGGTATCCCTTCTTTTGTTTTTTGAGAATTATAAAATATTTACAAATTTATTATATTATGCCGTCACTATGCCGTCAATAATGTTTTTGAAGTTATTTTGACGGCATAATAATGTTATAAAGGAGGCGGCGTTAAAATGAAGGATATTTCGAAATTTACATTGAGAACAGAAAAAGAGCTTTTGCGTAAATTCCAGTATGTTGCTGAATTTAATGCTCGTTCAACAAATAAAGAACTTGAAGTTGTGATGAAACAGCATGTTACTGAATTTGAAAAAGAAAACGGAAATATAGAGTTTGAATAAAACTTAATAACGATTTTTGATACTTGCTGTTTTATTTTATTAATCAAATAAAAGAATAAAAAATAGTTAACCCAGAGCTTTAATGCTTTGGGCTATTTAGTCCTTTTATAAAAGAATTCTTAATGTACTTTTCTGGAAAAGTACCAAAAGCAGCGCTGATTTCGATGCAGCGCACCCACGAGCAAGGGTCTAAAACCGACCCCTGCACCCCCGAAAGTTGAAATTTACCGGAAAGAAATTAATTAAATACATAAAAATAGATTTTAAATCTAAAGCCGTATTGCTTGGGTCTTTAAGCGTGGCCGGATTTTCCAAACTGGAGCGCGAGGAAGAAGGCGGCCTTTGCAGCAAGGAACCCCAAAGACATTGGGGCGGTCGCAGACCGTTTTGCTGCAAGCAAAATTCCTGACTATGAGCGTAACCCCCTCGCGAAAGCTTTAAATAAAATAATAATGTACTTTTCTGGAAAAGTACCAAAAGCAGCGCTGATTTCGATGCAGCGCACCCACGAGCAAGGGTCTTAAACCGACCCCTGCACCCCCGAAAGTTGAAATTTACCGGAAAGAAATTAATTAAATACTTAAAAATAGATTTTAAGTCAAAAGCCGTATTGTTGTGGTCTTTAAGCGTGGCCGGATTTTCCAAACTGGAGTGCGAGGAAGAAGGCGGCCTTCGCAGCAAGGAACCCCAAAGACATTGGGCGGTCGCAGACCGTTTTGCCACAAGCAAAATTCCTGACCATAAGCTTAGACCCACTCGTAAAAAATCCTATTCCACCTTTGTTTAAATAAATTCAGTATGTTATAATTAATTATTAAGCTTTTATTTGTTTTGTTTATTTAGGTTTATTTGTATTATACATAACAAATATTAAGTAGTTAATAATATTACTTAATATTTGCGAAGTTTAGGAGGTTTGTATAAATGTTTAAAGATTTACTTGTAGAACTTATACAAAATAAAGGCATTACTGCATATAAGCTCTCAAAGGATGCAGGAATATCCGAAGCACTTATAAGTAATTGGAAAACAGGTAGGCAGCTTCCTAAATATGACAGTATTATTTTGTTATGTGATTATTTTAGAGTTTCAGCTGATTATTTGCTGGAAAGGACAGAAATCCCCGAAAATCCAAATGTAAAACCTAAGAATAATTAATTTAGCCCAGATACTCATTCTTTGGGCTTTTTTATTATGTTCTGTATCAAAATAACACAGTAAATGAATAATTTGTAAACTTTAATACAGCTTTATTACCTTACCATTACAATTTTGTAACCCGTATTTTATAAATCCTGCTTGTGTGGTAAAATTATTTAAAACAGTAAAATTATTAAAAAGGAATGATACTACTTGAAAAGAATAGCAGCATTTGAAAAAGTAAGTGAGAATATATTTTTAGGTGACTCTGTTGATATATGCCCTGTTTTGGAACTGGCTCAGTACGCTTATGAAAGAATTAAACTTCCCAAAAGAGCCACAAAAGGCTCAGCAGGTTATGACTTTTATGCGCCTTTTGATTTTACACTTAAACCGGGTGAAACAATTAAAATTCCAACAGGCATAAGGTGTAAAATGGAGGACGGCTGGGTGCTTAAAATTTACCCAAGAAGCGGACTTGGCTTTAAATACCGCCTTCAGCTTAATAATACCGTTGGCATTATAGACAGTGACTATTATTATAGTGATAACGAAGGCCATATTATGATTAAAGTAACTAACGACAGCAATGAAAATAAAACTGTTGAGGTGCAAAAAGGTCAGGGATTTGCTCAGGGTATATTTGTAGAATTTGGCATTACATACGATGATGACACAACCGACGAAAGAAACGGAGGTTTCGGCAGTACAACTTCAAATTAAGGAGGAAATTGTATGAAAAAAATTATTTTAGCTTTAACTCTTGCTTTAGCTCTCAGCACAAACGCTTTTGCTTATACCGAAAACTATGTTTCAAAAGATATTTCAGTAAAAGAAGACACTAAGCTTACAGGCTCTCAGGCGCCTATTTTAACTTTAGACGAGTGCGGCGATTTTGAAGGAACTGGAGTTACGGATTTTTCGCTTGTTCTAAATAATGCAGAGTGGCTTTACGAAGGCAGCGGTATTATTGAAAACGGCCTTAATTATACCGTTATTACATCTAATGAAATGATTATTACTGTTGATAATGATGTATATGACGCTGCTTCAAGCGGTATAAGCATACCGCTTTATACTAAAATTACAGGCGAGGGTGTAATTTCTGTAAAAGTTAATCCTATAAGTGCACCAGTTTCTGAAAGTGTATTAATATTTGCTCACTGCGGTTATCCTGATATGGATATTAAAGTTTCAGCAAATGAGGATTTAACGTCTTTTGATTTAAGCATTAAAGATGATTACCCTTACCAGATAGTAGCCGGAAGAATATTTGAGCTTAATCTTGATAACGGTTTTCAGTTTACAGGCGAGGCGGATTTAAGCGCAACAGGGAAATTCGGCAATATAACCGAGTTTTCAGTAGATACGAATAAAAGAACAGCCTATATTAAAATTGAGTCCACATCAGGTGCAGGTTCAGGCACTATAGAACTTGAAAATGTTGGTATAGAGCCAACATCTAATAGTGTAACAGGTGATACTAAAATTTCAATTAAGGCCATAAACAACAGCGATTACTCAAAGAGTACTGTTTTAGGCAAGTATACAGCGGATACATCAGAGCCTGATCACAACACTCAGGACGGCAGCCAGGACAATACGGATAATGAAATTTCAACCGAAAATACAGTTAAATTTACAGTAGGCAGCAACATGTATTATGTAGGTACAATCCCTTATAAATCCGAAACAAAGCCATATATCAACAGCAGCAGCCGTTTAATGGTTCCTGTAAGGGCGCTTTCAAACGCTTTTGATATTGATGATGAAAATATAAGTTGGGTTGAAGATGACACTTTCAGGGGCGTTGTAATACAATACGCAGCAAGAACAATTAAAATACCTGCAATGAGCGGTGATAACAGCTATTTGGAAATAAACGGATTTAAAGTTACTGCTGATTCTGCGGCAGAAATTGTTAACGACAGAATATATCTTCCAATAAGAAGTGTGGTAAATGCCTTTGGTATTTCTGATAATGGAATAACATGGAATGAAAGTACAGGAGAGGTTACTATAAAAATACCTTCTCTATAGAAGTTTTTAACAGCCAAGTAAATAATTAAGTTTTAAACGGCGTTTTTTATTAACCATAAAAAGCGCTGTTTTTTTATTGATAAATTTTGATTAAGTATAATTTAAAATTCATGTTGACATTAATATAAGAGCAAACTATAATAAACATACACCCACCCCGTGGGGGTATTAGAATTTGAATTTTATAAATGTTATCTGTGTTCGGAGGTGTGACATGAAAAATAAATTCGACATTACAGGCATGACTTGCAGTGCCTGCAGTGCTCATGTTGAAAAGAGCGTAAGCAAGGTTAACGGAGTTAAAAATGTAAACGTAAATCTTCTGCAAAATTCAATGACTGTTGAATATGATGAAAGCGTTGCAGGAGTTGACGATATTGTTAAGGCAGTTGAAAGCGGTGGTTATGGCGCAAGCCTTGCAGGAGAGAAAAAAACAGAAACAACAAATGCCAATATTGCCGATGACGAGGTAAAAAATACAAAATTCAGAATAAAAGTGTCTTTTTTATTTTTAATTCCGCTTTTTTACATTGCCATGGGCCATATGATGGGGGCACCCCTGCCGGGTATACTCTCTGACCATGAAAACGTAATGATTTACGCTTTAACACAGCTTTTGCTTACTATCCCTGTTATGATTGTAAACAAAAAATACTTTATAAACGGATTTAAGAGCCTTTTTAACAGGGCTCCTAACATTGATACACTTGTTGCCATAGGCTCTGGAGCGTCATTTTTATACAGTGTAATTTCTATGTATAAAATGGGCTATTATTTGGGTCATGGAAACATGGCGGCGGCTCATGGTGAAATGATGGAGCTGTATTTTGAATCAGCGGCCATGATACTTACGCTTATTACTTTAGGCAAGTTTTTTGAGGCACGCTCTAAGGGCAGAACAAGCGAGGCTATAAACAAGCTCCTAAATTTAGCGCCTAAAAAAGCCATTGTAATAAGAAACGGTGTTGAAACAGAGATTGATACAGGCGATATTATTGTTGGAGATATAGTGCTTGTTAAGCCTGGAAGCTCAATACCGGCTGACGGCGTTGTTATAGAAGGCTCGTCTTTTGTTGATGAGTCTGCCATTACCGGGGAGAGCATACCGGTAGAGAAAAAAGAAGGCGACAGAGCCGTATGTGCTACAATTAACAAAAACGGCAGTTTTAAATTCAAAGCCGATAAAGTAGGCGATGACACAACCTTGGCGCAGATTGTTCATTTGGTGGAAGAAGCCGGCGGCTCAAAAGCGCCTATAGCAAAGCTTGCAGACAAGGTTGCCGGTGTGTTTGTGCCAGTTGTTATATGTATTGCAATAGTTTCGGCAATAGTTTGGCTTATAACAGGTGCAGGTGTTAATTTTGCTGTATCAATAGGTATTGCGGTACTTGTAATATCCTGCCCGTGTGCCCTTGGCCTTGCCACACCTACTGCTATTATGGTGGGAACAGGTAAAGGTGCTGAAAGCGGCATACTTGTTAAATCAGCCGAAAGCCTTGAAACAGCCCATACAATAGATACTGTTGTTCTGGATAAAACAGGAACAGTTACAGAAGGCCACCCAAAGGTAACAGATATTGTTTTGTTTGGAAAAACAGACGAAAAAGAGTTTTTAAAAATGGCGGCTTCTGCTGAAAAAATGTCGGAGCACCCGGTTTCTGAGGCTATAATTCAAAAGGCGGAAGAAGGAAATATTTTTCTTTATGATGTAAATAACTTTGAGTCAGTTTCAGGCCGTGGAGTAAAGTGTTATGTTAATTCGGTCAATGTACTTGCGGGAAATGCCGCAATGATGAGCGAAAACAAAATTGATATATCAAAAGCCGAAAATACAGCAAAAGAGCTTTCTTCTAAGGGCAAAACACCGCTTTACTTTGCTTTTAACGGTAAAATAGAAGGCATTATAGCTGTAGCAGATGTAGTTAAAAAAAGCAGTGCCGCAGCTGTTCAGGAATTTAAAAAAATGGGCATTGATGTTATAATGCTTACAGGCGACAATAAGCTGGCTGCAGAGGCAATAGCCAACGAAGTTGGAATTGACAACGTAATAAGCGAGGTACTGCCTAAAGATAAAGAAGAAAAAGTCAGACTTCTTCAGGAAAAAGGCCATAAGGTGGCTATGGTAGGCGATGGTATAAACGACGCTCCGGCTCTTGTTCGCGCCGATACAGGAATAGCCATAGGCGCCGGAACGGATATTGCCATTGAGTCGGCCGATATTGTACTTGTTAAAAACGATTTAATGGACGCTGTAGGCGCTATTCAGCTTAGCAAGGCAACTATAAGGAATATTAAAGAAAACCTGTTCTGGGCCTTTATATACAATATTATAGGCATACCTTTTGCCGCCGGTGTGTTTTATCCATTAACAGGCATTAAGCTTAACCCAATGATAGGAGCCGCGGCAATGAGTTTAAGCTCTGTTTTTGTTGTTTTAAATGCCCTTAGGCTAAGAAGATTTAAACCGTCTTTTGCTAAGAATATTCAAAAAGATGCAAAAATACAAAATAAAACTGCGGCGTGTGCTATAAACTGCGCTTGCAGTGAAAATAATAATGATAGTATCGATATTAAGGAGGAATTTAAAATGGAAAAGAAAATGATGATTGAAGGTATGATGTGCCAGCACTGCTCAGGCAGAGTTGAAAAAGCTCTTAACGCAATAGACGGAGTGAGCGCAAAGGTTGACCTTGAAGGCAAATGCGCTTATGTAACACTTAATAGTGATGTAGACGACAAAACACTTACAGATGCTGTTACAGAGGCCGGATACGAAGTAAAGGGTATAGAGTAATGAAGGCTGACCATGATAAAGTATGCCGTCTTTTAAAAACTGCAAGAGGTCAGATAGACGGTATACTTAAAATGATTGATGATGACAGGTACTGTGTTGATATTTCAAATCAGGTTTTGGCAACTGAGGCGATACTTAAAAAAGTAAACCGCGAGATTTTAAAGGCACACATGAAGTGCTGTGTTAAAGACGCCTTTGAAACCGGCAATGAGGACGAAAAAGTTAACGAGCTTATAGATCTTATAGAAAAAATGTCGAAATAGAAAGTTTATAACTTTTAGCAGTCCGCTTTGCCAAAAAAAAGCGATGAAATGCTTAGTTTTTCTTGACAAACGGGCAATAAAATATTATAAATATTAAAGGCACTTTAATTCCTAAGGGAATAGAGTAACTTGACTGAAGTTGTTAAGTGCGCGTAGGTTAGTTTGAATGAAAATTCAATCTGCTTTTGACACGGCAAAATGGCGGTCTATTATTTATTTTATAAGGAGGAAGTTCGTTAATGAATAAATCAGAATTGATTGCTGCTGTAGTAGAGAAAACAGAGCTCAGCAAGAAAGATGCGGAAAAAGCACTTAAAGCTTTTGAGGATGTTATTACAGAGGA
>CALWHR010000155.1 GCA_944380455.1 uncultured Clostridia bacterium | reverse complement strand
ATGCTTTGAGCCAAAATATTACCGTTTCTGTCGTGTATTTCCCCTCGCTTTGCAGTTAATGTTATATCATATCCGTTTATTTGCTGATTTATTGCCGTTTGGGTATATTCTTTGCCATAGCAGATTTTTAAATACAAAATTCTTAATATAAGACAGAACAATGCCGTAAAAAATACTGCGAAAACAAATATTAATTTTCGTTTCATAAACTCCTCCAAAAATTACAAATGTAGTATTTAATAAATATTACAACTGTAATAATAAAAAGTCAATATGCTCATTTTATTGACAATGTATTTAATAGTGATATAATAAAAATATTACAAATGTAGGAGATGGTAAGGTGTCTGGTGGAGTTAGAATTTCTGAAGCTGAGTACGAAATAATGAAAGTTATTTGGAGCTCTTTTCCTATAAGCACAAATGAAGTTATAGAAAAATTTAAGGATAAAAATGAATGGAGTCCGAGAACTATTCAAACACTTCTTTCAAGGCTTGTTAAAAAGGGGGCTGTAAGTTTTACCAAAAGAAGCCGTGAGTTTGTTTATTCGCCTGTTATTAACGAAAATGATTACATAAATGAAGAAAGCGAAACATTTTTAAACAAATTTTATAATGGCACAATTAATTCAATGGTTATGAATTTTATTGAAAATGATAAACTTACTCATGATGACATTGAGCAGTTAAAAAAAATACTTGACGATATTGATTAAAACGGGGGAATTTAATGAACTTTTTTATTACCGGTTTTATTAAAAGCTCTGCTTGTGTTTCGGTATTTATGGTTTTTATACTTATTTTTAAACATCTGTTTAAAAATAAAATTTCAGATTACTGGAATTTTAAAATTTGGTATATTCTTCTTTTTGCTATGGCTGTGCCGCTTTTTCCGGCGGATATTATATTTAAGTCTTTCAACAATATTTTTAGTAGTGTTATATCGGCAGAAGCAGTTTATAAAGGTTCGCAAAGTAATATACTAACAACTGGAGCGGCTAACGGTGCTTTAACAAAAGATTTTTATATTTCGGTAGACAGACTGTTTACGGATGACTTTTACAAAGCTTTAACTGCTGTTTATTTGGCAGGTGCTGTTGTTATGGCGGTTATGGCAGTTAAAAATTATATAAAGATAAAGGGTATTTTAAAATATTCCGTTGAGCCTGATAAAAGATTAAAAGCAGTATTTTTCAGCAGTTTGAATGTTTTTGGACTTAAAGAAAGAAACATAACCCTTGCGGTTTCAGATAAAGTAAGCAGTCCCTTTGTTACCGGTTTAATAAAGCCTGCTGTGGTTTTTCCTTATAGTTACGGTTCTTTAAGCGATGATGAAATAAACTATATAATGCTGCATGAAACAGGGCATTTAAAAAGCAGGGATATTTTTAATTGTTTTGCTGTCTGTTTCTTTCAGGCTGTATACTGGTTTAATCCAATAGTATTATTGGGTCTTAGAAATATGAAATCAGAAATGGAAATAAGATGTGATAGTCTTGTTATTGAAAAAATAGGCAGTCAAAAGGCTAAAAATTATGGCCTGACAATTCTTAAATCGGCACAAAAAAATATTTTTGAGCCAAAAATAAAGATTTATGCGGCATTTGGAGCTAACAAAGAGCTTTTAAAAAGACGTATAGAAAGCATTGCAAATAATTCAGGCAAAGGAAGAAAAAGTAAGTTTAAAAGCGCTGCCGCATTTTTTATAGTGCTTGTTATTGGTATTTTTCAGATGCCTTTTGTATTAAATGCTTACGGGTTTAATAATTACACTGATGCAGAAAACGAAAAAATTGTTTTAGATGACCTGTCGAGGTTTTTTATGGATTATAATGGGTGCTTTGTGCTTTACAGTCCGGATGAAGATATTTACCGCATTTATAATTCTGACTATGCAAAAAGACGTATTTCACCTAATTCCACATATAAAATATACAGTGCGGCAATGGCTCTTGAAGAAGGAATTATTTCTCCTGACAATTCCTTTATAAAGTGGGACGGTAAAGAGAATCCTTTTGAATTATGGAACATGGACCAAGATTTAAACAGCGCCATGGAAAATTCTGTAAACTGGTATTTTAATATCCTTAACGATAAAACAGGAAGTGAAAATATATCAAAATATCTTGATATGATTAATTATGGCAATAAGGATATAAGCGGCGGAGAGAGTTTTTATTTGGAATCGTCACTTAAAATATCTGCTATTGAGCAGACAAAAATTTTAAGCAACCTTTTTAATGGTGTTTATGATTTTGATAAAGAAAATATTGATGCTGTTAAAAATTCCATGAAGATATCTCAAAATAATAAGGCTGTTTTATACGGCAAAACAGGAACAGGCAATGTAAACGGCAAATGCACCAATGGCTCTTTTACGGGCTGTGTAGAAAATGGAGATAAAGAATATTATTTTACTGTAAATATTTATTCAAAGGATAATGCTACAGGTGCTGAGGCGGCTCAGAAGGCTTTGGAAATATTGGATTATATGGATATATATTAAACGTGTGCTTTTAAGCACACGTTTTTTAAATGCAAAACTAATTGACTTTTAAATACTACAGATGTAATATATTAAATACAACAAAAGTAGTATTTGGGAGGAAGTCATGCTTTTGCACAGATTTTTTAAAAACAGAATAGGAGTATTTTTATTAATTTGTGGAATTTTATTCTGCGCTGTAATGGTGCGGCTTTATTTAATGCAGATATTAAACGGGCAGAAATATGCTGACAGCAGTGCGGCAACTGTTATAAGGAGTATAAATACATCAGCACCAAGAGGAACCATATATGACAAATATGGAAGAGTTCTTGCACAGGATAAAGTAAGTTATAAAGTAACTATTGATTTAAGCATTGAAAAGAGCGGAAATACAGATGAGATTGAAAGGTTATTAAATGCTTTTAAAAATTATGGCGTAAAATACAGTACCGAAGAAGCGCCTGTAATTTATGGAAAAAACGGCTTTGAATATAATTTTTCTTCGGAATCGACAAAAAGCAGGTGGTTTGATGAATTAGGCTTAGATGATGATATATCCGATTATACGGCTGAAGAAACATTTGAATATTTATGTAAATATTTTAATATTACAGAAAGCTTAAATACTGACGAAAAAATCGAAATGATTGATTTAATGTGCAAAATAAGGCTACAAAGATACAAAAAATATCAGTCAGTTACTGCAGCAGAAAATGTTAGTGATGAATTTATAGCTTATTTGGAGGAAAACAGCAGTTATTATCCCGGAGTTTTTGTTGAGCAAAGCTGGTACAGGTATTACCCTTACGGAGAATGTATGGCTCATATTCTTGGATACACAGGAAATATAAATTCAGATGAACTTGAGGAATATAGTCAGTATGGCTACTCATCAGATGATAAAATAGGAAAAAGCGGTATTGAAAAAACTTATGAGCTTGAACTGAGAGGAACTGAAGGTATTGAGATAATTGAAGTTGATGCTTACGGAAGGAGAGTAAGTAAAAAAACTTCTGTTAAATTACAGAAGGGGAAAGATATTTATTTAACTATAGATGCCGAGCTTCAAAAATATATATACGAAACACTTGAAGAAAATCTTAAAAATGTATTGTTTGATAACTTATCTTCCGGAAAAATCAGTATGAATGATGTAATTGCTTCAATGGCTGAAAACAATATTTTAGACCCTGAAATGCTGTTAAATGCACAAAGCGGAGCACAGCTTAATGCAGGTGACATTTTAAGAAATAACGGCATTACAAAAGAAAAGACTGATAACGCAGGAAAAATATTGGCTGAAGAAATAAAAAACGGTGGATTAAGTCCTAAAGAGTTTACGCAGTGTCTTTTGGAGCAGAAAATAATTACATTAAGTGATGAAGATATGGAAAAATTTCAAAATAACACCTATTCTGCGCAAAGCATTATAAAAGGTAAAATAGAAAGCAATGAAATAGCAATAAATAAAATTAACGCAGACCCATGCACAGGCTGTGCTGTTGTGGAAGATGTTAATACAGGCAAAATACTTGCCATGGTTTCTTTTCCTTCTTATGATAACAATAAATTGGCAAATGATTTTGACAGCGAATATTATTCGAGTCTTTTAAGAGATGAAACATCACCGCTTATTAACAGAGCAACTATGGAAAGAAAAGCTCCGGGTTCTATATTTAAAATGATATCGGCTATAACCGGCCTTGAAGAAGGTGTTATAAACGAAAATACTATTATTTACGATAAAGGTGTGTTTAAAGATGCAGGTGTTCCCTATGCCAACTGCCTTATATATACCAATTACGGTATTACTCATGGTGCTGTTGATGTTAAAAAGGCTTTGGAAGTATCATGCAATTATTATTTTTATGAAATGTCACTAAGGCTTAATGATGAAAACGATAAAAACAGTGCCATTGAAACACTGAATAAATATATGGAAAAATTCGGATTAAATGATTATTCCGGAGTTGAAATTGAGGAATACAAGCCGCAGATGGCATCTCCGGAAGCCAAAGAAAATTTTGTTAACAATTATTACGAAGAACCGTCTGAAAGTGCTTTAAATTGGAATGACGGAGATACAATAAGAACGGCAATCGGGCAGTCGTACAATAACTATTCCGCAGTTAATATTGCTAAATATATTTCGGCTTTAGCAAACGGCAAATATTTATATAAGTCAACTTTAATTGAAGGAACAGGTGAAAACGGAACATTTAAGGAAGCTGTGCCATCAGTTGAAGAAGAACTGGGATTTTCTCAGGAAAACATAGAAATTGTACATGAAGGCATGTTACAGGTAACAACCGGCAGTCAGGGCACTTTAAGAAATTATTTTTCGGACTTTCCTGTTTTAACAGCTGCAAAAACCGGTACAGCAGAAGAAAACAAAAACAGGCCGTCACATTCGTGGTTTGCAGGTTTTGCTCCTTTTGATAATCCGCAGATAGCGGTTATTGTACTTGTGCCATTTGGAGAAGGCTCGTCAGCGCCGGCAATTAAAACAGCTAAAGACATTATACAGGAATATATGGGATACAACCAAATATATGACAGCGGAAATATATTTGAAAGTAAATTGGCGGAGTGATAATATGAAAAAGTTTTTTATTGCATTAACCTTAGTGCTGTGTGTATTTGCCATGATTTTATTTGTTAAAAGCGGCCGTGAAATTAAGGTAAATGAAAGCACTGATTTACAAATCAGTAAAAACGAAGAGAACTGCACTGATATGTTACAAAAATTAAGCAGGCTTTATGAGGATTTCCAAAGTGAAAAGCATAAATCACAGGATGCGGAAACAGATTTTTACAATTCGGATTATTATAACAAGTTTGTTGAATATCTATCGTCAAAAGACAGTACTAGTGAAAGTATTGAAAATATCGGCTCAAAAATAGGAAATCTTGATTTAAAGGGGATAAACAGCACTTTTGATTTTAACGGAAAAACGTACAATATAAGAATGATATGCTATAATGCCGACTATTATGTTAAAAACCTTACAGATTCGGCAATGAGAAATAAAAACATATATATTCAGATTTATAATAATGATGAGTTTTATTTTTATACTTTGTGTCAAAGAGAAAACAACTATTTAAATGATTTCAGGGCGGTTGAATTTAACGGTAAAATAAACATAATAGTTTTAGGCTCAAGCGGAGCTTATTATCCGGGGTCGGCGTTTATAGGATGCTTTATGTGGGACGGTGAAAATATATATAAATCGGAAATGCTTAATTTGTCAGAAAATGATGATTTAATATCTTTTGGCGAAAATGATGGAAATGTATGTTATACTGAAAACAACAGCAATTGCCGAATTAATATGCTTAACTGGTACAATTCGTTTTATTACAACACGGAGCTTAAAAATAAATTTGCTTTTTACGGAAGAGAGGATTTTGCTTATGTTGTAAGATATAATGATACGGATAACGAATTTACTGATTTGACATATGTAACGGCAGAGTTTAATGAAGAAAATGATATTGTTCTGTCATCTGAAAGCTTTGAACAGGTTAAATCAAATATAAAGCTTGTACTTGAAAACGGCAAGTATGTGTATGGAATTTAAAGGGGAGATAATAATGAAAAGACTGATTACGTTTTTAATGGCTGCTGGATTATGTGTATCTGCACCGGTTACTTCTTTTGCGTATAGCTACAATGATGTTCCGTCTGACCACTGGGCGTACAGCCAGATACAAAAAGCCGCCGAAGAAGGATTTATGACCGGCATGGAAAACGGTGTTTTCGGTTTGGGACAGAAAGTTACAAAGGCACAGTTTGTTTCAATGGCTGTAAGGCTTTTTGACTGGGATGAAATTGACTATCAGTTCAGCTCAATTAATGATAATCAGGACAGCTCTCAGTGGTATTATAATGCTGTTGAAACGGCTGCTTTTAATGGGGCTATTGAAAAGAGCGGATATTTTAATCCAAACTCAAACATAACCCGTGAAGAAATGGCTGTTATATTAATTAAGGCTTTGGGGTATGATTATTTAGCTCAGGATGCACAGAGAGAAAATCTGCCGTTTAATGATGTTTCAAGCAACAAAGGGTATATTGCACTGGCGTATAATTTTGGCATTTTAAGCGGAAAAGGTGAAAATTTATTTGATCCGGATGGGCAGGCTACAAGAGAAGAAGCCGCATCTGTTATGGTGCGCTGTTTTGAAAAGCTTAATGCTCCAACGGATTTTGTTCATGGGTTTTATGCTTTTTCATCATACAGCCAAAAGGATTTGGCTTCTTTAATGGACACGGTTTCTTTTGGATGGAGCAGAATGGAGTATACAAACGAAAACGGAGTAATACTCGATACCCTTTCTAAAAACGGCAATGAATGGATTGTTCCGCAGGGATATGAAGAAATAGTTACATATTTAAAAGAAAATAACGTAAAAACACATCTTAATGTTTATATGTCAAATGGGGAAAGTGCCATGTGCGAAAAAATACTTAATAATCCTCAAAACCGTTCAGCGGCTGTTGAAGCCATAATGGAAGAGCTTTCCCTTACATATAAAAACCTTGGCTATAATCCTTATGACGGTGTAACAATAGATTTTGAAAATCTTAAAGGTAACGAAATTAAACAAAACTTTAATCTGTTTCTTTCGGAATTAAGCGCACGCCTTAAAGAAAAAGACAAAAGTCTTTATGTAGCTGTTCAACCATCTCTTAAAAGCGGCGAGTACTTTGATGGATATGACTTTAAAACAATAGCTGATTTGGCCGACAAAGTTATACTAATGGCTTATGACTATTATCCTAAAACAATATCAAGTGATGTTATGGAAAGCGGTTTTACAACTACACCTGTTACCCCATTTGATGAAGTTTATTATGGTATTAAAACTATATGCGGCAGTGTAGCTGATAAAAGCAAAATTGTTCTGGGATTAAGTATTGACAATGTAGGCTGGAAAGTAGAAAATGGTGTAATTGTTAATTCAACTGGAATGAGTCTTAACCAGAGCACAATTATAAATGATATAAAGTCTGGAGCAGAAGTTAAATATTCTGAAAAATATAAAAGTCCTTATCTTAATATTGCAGATACAGACGGAAATACTGTTATATGGTTTGAAAACGCTCAAAGCATTAAGGACAAAATTAAGCTTGCCAAAATGTTTGGCATTAACGGTGTTTCTGTATGGCGTTTAGGTATTATACCGCAGGATAGCTCAACAGGTATGGATATTTGGAGTGAAATAAATAAATAGAATATATAAAAACTCCGCAGGATAAAATCCTGCGGAGTTTTTAGCTGATTTCAGATTTTATATTAGAGTTCTGATATATCTTTTACAAGCTCATCTATTTCTTCATCGGTTGTAGCCCAGCTTGTGCAAAAACGCACATTGCTGTGGTTTTCGTCAACTCTTTCTTCATATTCATAGAAATATTTCCGGCTTAATTTCTCAAGGTCGCTGTCTTTCATTATTACAAACTGCTGATTAGTAGGGCTGTCGCTGGCAAGAGTTATGCCCTTTTCTTTAAATGCCTTTTTAATCCTTAAAGCCTGGCTTACGGCTTTTTTGCCTATTTCAAAATAAAGTCCGTCTTTGAACATTTCGTTAAACTGTATGCCTAAAAGCCAGCCTTTAGCCAACATTGCGCCTTTTTGCTTCATATAATGTCTGAAACATGGTTTAAGCTCATCGTTTGTTATAACAACAGCCTCACCGAAAAGGAGTCCGCATTTTGTACCGCCTATAAAGAAAACATCGGAAAGAGAAGCTATATCTTCTATTGTAACATCGTTGTTTTCGCCAGATAAACCGTAGCTTAATCTTGCGCCGTCTACAAAAAGATAATGACCGTGTTTGTGGCACACAGCGCTTATTTGAGTAAGATCTTTTTTGCTGTAAAGTGTTCCAAGTTCTGTCGGGAATGATATGTATACAAGTTTTGGCTCGGTGATATGTTCCTGTACAACGCTTGTTTCGTAATCAACGGCTATTTTTTCTATTTCGGAAGCTTTAATTTTGCCTTCTTCTCCCGGTGCAGTTAATATTTTAAAGCCGCAGTTTTCAACAGCGCCTGTTTCGTGGGCGTTAATATGACCGCTTTGGACACATACAGCACTTTGATAAGGGCGAAGTGCGGCAGATATAACAAGAAGGTTTGTCTGTGTTCCGCCTACTATAAAATGAACATCGGCATTTGGTGAAGCGCAGGCGTTTTTTATATTTTCTGCGGCTTCTTTGCAGTGCTCATCAAGGCCGTAGCCTGGATTTGCCTCGTTATTAAGCTGGCAGAGTGCTTTTAAAATATTTTCATGTGCGCCGAAACAGTAGTCATTGTTAAGCCTTATCATAATTTATCTCTCCTTTATAATAATTGGTAATTAAATGATATAACGTAAGACTGCGCCCGTCAACTTAAAGAGGAATTATATTTGATATTCCGCAATAAAATTGAAATAACCATCTGTTAAAGGTGATACATATGGAAAGGTTCAGTGAGTTTAAAAAGAAAGAAGTAATTAATATATGTGACGGAATGAAAGTTGGCTTTGTTTATGATTTGGAAATTGATGTTAGAACAGGCAGAATATGCAGTATTATTATACCGGCGGGTAACAGATGTTTAAGCTTTTTATGTGTAAACAGTATTTATGT